>NZ_WIAE01000014.1:0-71198 GCF_009828605.1 Arthrobacter zhaoguopingii
AATCGGCGGCAAATCCCGAGAGTCCGGCGTGGACCGCGGAGAGCAGCTCCCCGGTATCGGAAAGAAACTCCCCGGTGCCCGCATGCTCCTCGACCGGTGCCGTTGCCATACCCCCATTCTATCGAACAGGTGTTCTATTTACCCCTGAGAAGGGCGATTGTGGAGGAAGAGTGGGCCGGAAGATATCCACAGGCGTCCAGCCCACCTAATGCCCGGATTAGGAAGTACCTTCAGGTCCGCCTCGACCAGTTATCGGGAGACGGAGTCGACAACGCCAGGTCCCGTCCCAATGAGAAACTGACGGGAGGAGCACGCCTCCAGTTCGCAGGAAAGTGGTGGATCGGCACCGGCCACTGCCTGTCATGGTTCCGCCTTTGCCGCGCAGCGTGTGAGGGCATCGAACAAGTCACGCAGATTAGCCCGGCTTTGACCGTAGTCCAGAACCGGTGGAGTGATCAACGGCGCCGCCGACGCCGTTGATCCGGGTTCTTGCCGCGTCCATCGGCTCGAACCCCAAGCCGACGACGATGCCCCAGGTCCTGATGCTCGCTCTGGTGAACATTTCAGCGCCACCCGGGTCAGCCGTCTGCAGTTGGAACCGGGGAAGCTCCACCACTGCGGCACGGAGGATCCTCGGCACATCAGCGGCCCTGACGTCGAGCACCAGGTGTCCTGAACTCTGGGCAAGGCGTGAGGAAATCGCAAACCGGTCCCCGGAAACCGCGTACCGTCTCCCCGCCAGCCGCAAGACAATCAGAGCGGCGACGACGGGAACGACGGCGAGCACCGCTGTCAGAATCCACGGCCAGCGCAGGGGTACCCCGTTCGCCAGCACACAGCGCGACGTGGGAAGGAACCGAAGGACCAACGACCACCCTGCCGTCGTGACGTCCGCGGTCCCTAACGTTCATTTGTGCGACGCCGGCGGTCGGCACGCCACTTCACACTGCCTCCAGTCAGCAGCAGGGCGCCGCCCACCAGGACAACGATTGCTCCCTGCGACGTGCCGGGAAGAGCCAGCCACCACAACCCGATGAGCAAAAGGATGAGCCCATTGGTCATCAGCCACGGTCCGGCATTATCGACCCTCACGCGGCCCCGCAGACGCTCGCCAGCGACAGAAAAGGGGAATGAACGGCCCTGCCCCGAGAAGAGTGATGGTAATCCGAAGCCTTCGCTCCTGATCGATCAACTCCCCCTTTTTGCTCGAAATTTCGCGCGGCCCATAAGGCGTTAATCATCATCGCCGCTAGATCCCTATACGCCGCTGCGAATGATACGAGCATCAATCTCCTTCCGGGAGCAAGGGAGGCGCAATACGTGCGGTACGAATTACGGTACGCCCGGTAAACGCCTCCTGCACCCGCAGTTCCATCAGATTTCCTGATACAGGTAAGGGCTGACCAATCGTGGGTGGGCCTTTTGGAACGGCATCAGGCAGGGCTGGGCGGCCCGGCGTCGCAGCGACTACCGGCACGATGGCAGACTGGGGCGATGCGTGAGCTCGTCATTCTCGGCACCGCATCCCAGGTGCCCACCCGGACCCGCAACCACAACGGTTACTTCCTGCGCTGGGAGCGCGAAGGGTTCCTGTTCGATCCGGGCGAGGGAACGCAGCGCCAGATGATCCGGGCGGGCGTATCAGCGAGCCGCATCACGCGGATCTGCCTCACGCATGTTCACGGCGACCACTGCTTCGGCCTGCCGGGCGTGCTGTCGCGCATGGTGCTCGACGGCGTGGCCCACCCGGTCCACCTTCACTACCCCGCATCCGGCGAGGACGTCGTCCGGGCGCTCGTCGCGCTGGCCACGCCGGGTCTCGACCTCCGGCTCCACCCTCACGGTTCTCAGGGCGCTGTTGCGGAGGGCCTCGAGGTGCGGCCCCTGCTGCACCGCATTGAGGCGTACGGCTACCGGCTCACTGAGCCCGACGGCCGCACCCTCCTGCCCGACAGGCTCGCTGCAGCCGGCATTGCGGGGCCCGATGTCGGGGACCTTCAGCGCAGGGGAAGCCTCCGAGGCGTTCGATTAGAGGATGTCAGCGTGCACCGGCCGGGCCGGCGTTTCGCCTTTGTGATGGACACCGCACCATGCGTCGGTGCCGAGGAGCTCGCGGAGGGGGTGGACTTGCTGGTGTCCGAGTCCACCTTCAGGGATGAAGATGCCGCCCTGGCCCTGCAATACCACCACCTCACGGCGGGGCAGGCGGGCGCCCTGGCAGGCACGGCGGGCGCGGGAACGCTGGTGCTGACCCACTTTTCGGCCCGCTACGATGACGCCGGCGTCCTGGCTGCGCAGGCGCAGGACACGGCAGGGTCTGCATCGGTCATTGCCGCCAACGACCTCGACCGAATTCCGTTTCTACCGCGGCGCGGCCCGGAACCCGGCGGCATGGCCGATATCCGCAACTGATCCCCGCGGGGTCGCATCCTTTTCCGAGATACACCGCCGGGGCCGTTGAGCAGCTGAGCTGTGCTTGCCGCTCCATCCGAGTAGGCTCGGATATTTTCCAGTACCGGCCGCTACTGTTCCACTTCGGGCCGCTTCGGTAAATTACTACCATCGGGCCGTTGCAAATCGGCCTGGATGCATCTGCCACGAGGAGCATGACAATGCTCCCCGCGGCACGAAGAGCTCGGGTGGTGCGGGGCGTGCAACACAGGTTGGACGCTCCGCTTCCGCACGATGAGGGAGTCCCTCCCGAGCGACTGGATAATACCAATCGTTTCAGATCGAAGAGATGACCTCCTTTTCGGAGCGGCACCTTGAAGAGGATTGGACATCACGTGCGGGCTCGCATCGTCGTCTTAATAGTCGTTCTGTTCACAGCCACCTACGCCCTGGTCGGTTTCGTCTCGGATTCAATGCCGGGCCAAAGCTCTGACGAGGAAGCAAGGGACCGCCCAAGCGCGGCTTCGAACTCGTCGCAGCCAACCGAAGACCGCCTCGACGACATCTCTGCTGCCACGGCGGCCATGCCGGTCGGTGATCTGCCGGGTTGGAGACAGGTCTTCACCGAAGACTTCACCGACGGAGATGTCCCAATCGGCGAATTCCCTGACCGGACCTACAGGGCGCGATGGAGCGCAAATTATTTCGATGGCACACCGGATACAGCTGCTCAGACTCTCAAGACAAAGTCTGGATATTATCCCTCCAAGGTCCTCAGTGTTCATGACGGTCTCTTGGACGTGTATCTTCACACTGAAAATGGGATTTCGATGGGTGCCGCACCATCTCCTCGATTCGAGAAGGGCGGTAAGCGGCCCTTCAACAGCCAAACCTACGGCCGGTACTCCGTGCGTTTCAAGGCCGACGAATTGAAGGGATTCAAACTAGCGTGGCTGTTGTGGCCTGATAGTAAGCAATGGCCGGAGGACGGCGAGATAGATTTTCCGGAAGGGGATCTGTCGAAAACCATTTACGCTGCCCTGCACGGACCTGGTGAAGAGGACACGATGCTCGATCAGTTCCGTACCACGTCCACCTTCACCTCCTGGCATATAGCTACTATCGAGTGGAGCCCCGACCGCGTGGAATTCTTCCTCGACGGAAAGTTGATCGGCACCAGCACGTCGGCGATACCAGACACCCCGATGCACTACATCCTGCAGACCGAGTCCTGCCTGACGACCTGTCCCGATCCGGACACCCGCGGCCATGTCTACGTCGACTGGGTGGCGATCTGGGCCAAGGACTAGGTGTATCCGGATTTCTCAGGCGTGGACACCGTATCCCTCCGGCGACCTGTCGGCCGCAATGCGCGTCCGGCTGAGCAACCGCACGCGCCGAGGGAGGCAGTCGACTGCGAGGCCCGGCGCCCTCGACTTCTTTCGCATCGTTGCGTTCTCAACCCGTTCGCGCCCCGAAGGCTGAGTCGAGATCTTCTGGGGGACCCAGACGTCCCGTCCCGTTGACCAGACGCCGTAGACGCAACGCGGCAACAACTGCAGCCGACAATTGGGCCAGGAGCCACAGCGCGGCCAGTCCGGGTAGGGCCGAATTTTGAACTACGGCTGCCGCCGGCACCAAGCCGACGGCGGCCGCCAGAACTGCAACCGCCGTGGCTTCCGTGAAGTAGCCATACACCCGGCACACGGCGTAATAGACCTGAGTCACACAGCTCAGTACTACCGCCGGGACCAGCAACGGCAGCAGCACCCATTGCGGGGCATACTGCGGGCCGAGCACTTGCAGGATTGAGGGGCCCGCCGCCAGGAGTATCCCTCCGGCTGTGAAGGTGAGCAACAGGCTGATTCTCAGGGCCCGGTTGATCAGCAAATAGACGGGTCCCGACTCGGCAAGTTTTGCCTGAAGGGAATAACCGGCGGATTGAGGGACGAAAAACACTGCCGTCGTCAGCATCCAGACCACGTACCAGGTCGCCGCGGCCGAGGTGCTGAGTGTCGCGGCGACAATCAGGGGCAGGAGGTAGGCAGGCGCGCGGTCGGCGAGCACGAGGGGATAGTTTCGCAAAGCCGGGCGCAACAGACGCACCACTTCGTCGAACCGGGCGCCGGCCCACCACTGGGGGCCGAGACCGGCGCGACGGATTTGGCGCATGCCGAGTCCCACACTGGCCCCCGCTCCAAGGGCGACGGCGCCGACGACGGCGATCACACTGCGGTACCCCGCCGTCAGGCAGACAATGAGAACCGTGAGCTGGATGAGAGCCTGCAGCACGCTGCGCACCAACACCAGGTCGGCACGCGACAATGCCACACTGATGTGATCAAGCTGGTACGCGGTACTGGCAAAGACGGCGGCAGCCAGGAACGCCGTCGTGACCGCTGGATCGTCCCAGGCCTGACCGACGCCGGGACCGAGGGCACGCGTGATGTTGAGCAGCGCTATAGCAACAATCAATGACGCGAGTCCCACCGTGAGCAGTCCTGTGGCTATCAGCCGGCGCCGCCGGTCGTTCTGGGCAGGCAGCAGCGTTAGCGTGGCCGGGCCAACTCCGAGCATCCCGATCTGTACTGTCAACAGTGCCGACGCCACTACTGCAGAACCCAAACCGAGCTGAGGTGGGGCCAGGAGCAGTGCGGCCAGAATCCAGAAGAGGAAGCCCGCGGCCATGGGCGCGACTCTGGCTGCGGTCAACCACAGTGCGTTGCCGCCGAGGGAGAGACCGCTGTCGGCCGGACGGGAAAGTTCCTTGAACATGGCGCGGTAGGTATAAAAGAGGAACGCCGCCCAATAAGGCAGAAAGCGGGGGGCTCCCAACAGCGCCAGCCCTGCACCACGTGCGGTTGCGAGGAGTGGTGAAGCAGCCAGCAAACCAGCCCAGCGCGGGTGCTTTCGAATGTTGAGAGCCAGTCCAGCGCCATCTTGAAGCCATTGGTCGCGGGCAAAAGCGAAGTCGTCACGAAAGCGGTGTCTCACGAACGTGGAGGTGGACACGCCCAACTGCCGCCCGGCTTCCCGTAGCCGCAACCGCAGGTCTATGTCTTCCCCAGAGGCGAACTCCTCGTCGAAGCCTGCCTGCAAAAGCACATCGCGTCTCAGCAGTGTGGCGCAGACTCCGAACCGCAAGCGGGCCCGGCTGCGATTGTGGTGCCATGCCAGTGCCTCCCCCCAGTACCCGGCTCCATCGGACTCGCTCACCAAGCCCGACTGGAGTCCGTCGTAGCCACCCTGCTCGAATTCAGCGACCAGTTGCTTCAGAGAGTCGCGCGGCAGCACTACGTCGGAATCAATCAGGGCCACAATCGGGCAGGCTGCATTATTGACGCCGAGCATTCTCGCAGCCGACAGGCCGCGTCCCTCGTCGGAAAGGACTAGTGCGCCGTAGGAACGCGCAATCTCCACCGTTGAGTCCTCGGAGCACCCATCGATGACGATCACTTCCCGCGGCCGCTGGGTCCACACCGATTCCAGACATTGGGGCAACCACCGGGCGGCGTTGCGCGCGGGAATTACAACCGAGACATCAAGCGCATCCGGCTTCAAGGCGCACGTCCCTTCCAGATCCTGCATTCAACGCAGCAACCGCGGAACGTGGTTCGAGACACCACCCGCTGGGCTGCGACACGGGCAGAAGCAACCTCCTCAAGGTGAGCCCGAGTTGCTCGGGAGACCAGCACCGGGCAGAAAAGCCGTCCGCGGAGAACGGACAATTACAGGATGCACGGCGAACACCGTTCTGGCTATCGAAGGAGTCTGCCTGCCTGGCGCCGGAGGATTTCGCGTTCCGTCGGAGAATTGCGGGTAAACTGTCCGCTGATGCGGCTCAACGCCATATTCCATCGGAACGCCCGCCCGTGCGCGCAGCCCACCCGGAACCCCTCCCCCGGTGCGCAGTTACGACGTCCGAGCGGTCCGCCGGCGTCACCTGCTGGTACAGCAGTGCTCCGGCTCGGGGCCGCCTACTGCACGTCGCGCCATGGTTGGGCAGGGTGGCGTGGGCGCCTCCTTGACACATGCACAAGCCGGCGGCCCCAGAGGTAACCGGCGGTCGCGGTGACCAGTACCGTGAGGACCACCCCTGCGCGTCCGAGCCCGACGAATTTCCCATGCCGAGCCCAGTCATACAAACCAGCAAGAAAAGCACGGAGCAGGACGCTGCGGACGTACCGGCGTTCGGGACCCAGCGCCCGCTTGTAGCCCACCACATGGCTGACCCGCGCTTTCGAAACGCCCTCGGCCCAGGACCTGGCGAGCACGTAGCGGAAAGTCCCCCTGTTCGCTGGCACATGATGGCGCACCACTGCTGCAGGCTCGTAGACAATCCGGGAACCTGGCGCCCCCATTGTCGACCGTATGCAGATTTCAGTTTCCTCACAGCCCGAGGGGACAGAACCCCGCCGGCCCAGGAAAAGATTGAACCCGCCCACCTGGCGGATGACGCTGAGGCGGAAGGACATGTTCGCGCCGATGACATTACGGACCTCGCAGGCAACCCTTGGCATACCCCGGTGGCTGCATCCCACGATCCAGTCGAGTTCCTGGCCGAAAAAACCAGGGCGTCCTACCTCCCAGATCGGATCCACTCTTCCGCCGACCGCCAGCACGTCAGGGTCGTCATACAGGGCGGTGAGGCGTTCGAGCCAATCCGGCGCGGCCTCAGCATCGTCATCGATGAACGCCACGATGTCGGAGTCCACCGCTTCCAGCGCGGTGTTGCGTGCCCCCGAGAGTCCGCGCGGACGGGTGTTCCTTAGGACGGTGACGTCATCGACGATTCCTGCGAGCCGCCTGTAGAGTGCCTCGTTGTGGTCGATGACCACAACGACTTTTTTTGGGGAGTGGGTTTGGGCGCGTATCGACTCGAGAAGTTTCAGCAGCCAGTCCCAACGCTCGCTCGTATAGGCGCAGATAACCACCGTCACGGTGGGGAATGGAACGTCGGGCATTTCAGCCCGCCCTCATGAGGCGTTCACGGACCATCATCCCCGGCGCCTGCCCGTTCCGGACCGCCCGAAGATTCGCCTCTCCGGAACATGCCGGAGCTCCGGGCCGGGCAGCTATCGAAGACGGGAGCTGGACTGAAACAGGCACATGCCTCACCACTTGCCTCTTTGCCGTATGCAGATCCGGCGAATGTAAACGCCACCCGCCAGGAACACCATGTTGGCGCTCATACAGTCGTCGGATCCCCGGCCCAGCAACTCAGGAGCCACGACGAAGCCGTACTTTTGAAGGTTAAAGCCCGCCACCCATGGCGGTCTAGGACAACTTGTTGCCGCACGGACAAGGAGATGATGTCCTGCCGTCCGGGCCTGACAGACCAGGGATGCATCCCGCATGCTCAGCCGTGATGCTGATGTGCTTTCACCTGCTGCGTGGAGGCCTTGCTACAGCCTGACCGGCGCATGCCGGAGTCAACATGCGGGCACACGGCGGGTGGACGGCCTAGGTTGCACCGGGTGCGGTGGCCACGAACTCCTGGATGATTTCGGGAGAGGCGTGAATACAGATCATCTCCAGGTTTCCGGTACCGCTGCTTCGAAAGCGGTGGTGTGCGCCCGGGTGGACCGTCACAATCGCGCCGGCGCCCGCGCGGAGCTCTTCGCCGTCGGACTCGATGACTGCCTCACCCTGCAGCACCACCCACGTCTCCGTGTAGGGGTGCCAGTGGGTTTCCGGCCCTCCGCCGGGCGGCGTGTCCACCCAGAAGAAAGAAACGCCGGCGCCGTGGTCTGCCCCAACGAACAACGCCGTCCCGGTGGTGTTTCGGCGCAGCTGCTCACGGTCGGTAATCGAGGTCATGAGGGTTTGTTCTCCTTTCCATCGAGCCACAGGGTTTCGGACTCGTCCCTGTGCGTCCCGGTCGTTCCCACGTGCTTTTTGTCGATTCCGGGGCCCTTCTTTAGAACGTGAACCAGCGCCATGCCGTGGCCCCGCCCGAGCCCGTAGTCGGCCTTCAGCCATTCGAGGATCTCGCCGGCCTTCCCGTTCTGCTCGTCGAACCCCTTACTGTTCGCGATGTCCAGCAGCTGGCGGGGCGTAAGCCCAGTCCTGTCTTCGATGGTGTCGAGGTACGCCTGGAATGACATGCCGTGGTCCTTACGTTTGTCTCTCGGCTGGCAGGACGGCCGAGAAAGCTCTGCGCCCAGATTAGGCCCCCATTAGTTGAAGCACAGATGGAGAAATCCCGCCGGCGACGCCTGTATGCGAAGGGTGCGCCCGGAAGACCTGCCTGTCAATGCCGTCCGGTGGATCAGGTACAGATCGACGTAGTCCAGCCCGAGACGCCCGAGGGATCTGGTACACGCCGAAGCCGAGGACCGGCATTTCGGCGCCGGTATTGAGGGGAATGGACTGCAGCTGGTTCTCCTAACGGGAGTCGGAATGAGCGGTTTTCTCGAGGAAGCGGCCCTGCCGCCGGTCCCACCGGTTTGCCCCGTCGTCGAACAGCAGGTACGAGCCGGCGGCCCCTACGGTCAGGAGGAGCGGTCTGCCGATCAACAGGTACCGGGTGTAAGAACCCGGAGCGCCTGCCCGATGCCGTTGTCCCTCACAGGAACGGACCGCCGCTCTGCCCCCTTGCCGACCGTACCCGCCACGTCTCCCCCCCCTTGGTTCGGCTCTCGCTGGGGCCCAGTTTGGCACAAGCGAATTTGGCACAGGCGAAGTGGACCCGGTACTCGGTTGGCTGCTTCCGTACACGCGGGCCCCCGGTCACCACTACCGAGGGCGGCGTGTGCTGGCGCTGTCTGCGCACCCACCGGTCCAGGGTTCCCTGCCTGCTGCGGCCTCAAATGGTCGCCCCACACCCCGGCCTAGGTGGAATTGCCATCATCGGTTCGCTCGGACCGGGCGGCACGCCGTCGTGCTCGTTCCCGCGCCAGCGCCTCACGGAGCGGCGGCACGACCACGCCCTGCTCCGCCATCCGCCGCCGCACGGTGCGCCGGACGATCAGGATCGCCGCAGCTCCTGCCGCAAGGATCACAAGCTGGAAAGCCATCGCGATCCGGAACGAGCCGAGGGCATACAGGTCGCCCCCGGACAGTCCCCGCGCGTACAGGACGTCGAGAATCACCCCGATTCCGTACATCGCGACCAGGGACGCGGCGAATCCGCCGATGTTCACAATGCCCGTGGCCGTTCCCATCCGCGACGACGGGTTGAAGGTGCGTGCGAAGTCAAACGCGATCATCGAGCCGGGACCGCCGAGGGCCAGCGCCACAATGAGCAGTGTGAGCAGCCACAGGGGTGCGGGCCCGGACGCGAACAGGACGGCGAGCCAGCAGCCGGCTATCCCGGACGCGATGGCCAGAACCATGGTCGAGCGGCGCAGGGGGTGCCGAGACACGTAGAGTCCCAGCATCGGTCCCGACACAATGCCCACGCCGACGAACAGCGTCAGGAGCGCCGACGCAGCCACGGGGTCGATCCCTTCGGCCCGCACCAGATACGGGTAGCCCCAGATCAGGACAAACACGGTGCCGGGAAATTGCACGGTGAAGTGGGACCACAGCCCGAGGCGGGTTCCGGGCTGGCGCCAGGCCTGCGCGAGGGAGATCCCGGTCTGGCGCAGCCCGGTCCTTGCCCGGGGTTGGCGCTGCGGGGCATCCCTGATGACGGCCACCGCGAGGACGACGGCGAGCGCCGACAGCCCGGCGGCGGACAGGAACGCTGTGCTCCACCCGGCCGCGCCGAGCAGCGCGGCGAACGGCACCACCGACACCACCTGGCCCAGCTGTCCGATGATGCCCGTGAACTGGGTCAGCACGGGGATCTTGCGGGACTCGAACCAGGCCGGGAGCAGCCGCAGCACCGAGATGAAGGTCAGGGCGTCGCCGGCGCCTACGAGCAGTCTTCCCGCGATCCCTCCGGCGACGGTCTCCGAAAGAGCAAGCTGCACCTGGCCCGAGGCCATCAGCACGGCTCCGGCGAGGATGAGCAGCCGCGGGCCGACCCGGTCGACCAGGACCCCGACAGGAATCTGCAGCGCCGCGTACACGAGCAGCTGCACCACGGTGAAGATGGAAAGTGCGGAGGCGGTGGCCGAGTAGCGTTCGGTCGCTTCAAGCCCCGCGACGCCGAAGCTCGTCCGCTGGGTCACGGCGATGAGGTAGGCGACCACACCGGTCCCCCACACCAACCACGCCCGGCGTTTGCCCACTCCTCCATTATTGGTGCTGGGGTCCGGGCCGCGCACCCGCGAAGCAAGTGATTGTTGTTTCGTTCGGCCAGACCTGAAGCCGGCGGTCATCGCGAGAAGCCGGCGGTCATCGCGAGCCCGCACTGACTGCCGTGCCGCGGTCGGTGTCGCGGACAAGATGAATTTCAATTCGCGTCAACCAGGTCGCTGCTTCCCATCCGGGTCCGATGATCCGACTGGACCATCACTCTATAGTTAGTAGGCAAATGCCTATAGGGTATAGGCTGGTCTTATGCGCTCAGGTCTCACCACGAACTCCGTCACCCTCTGCGCCGCTGACCTCTCTGACGAGCTGGGCTTCGAGTCCTTGTCGATCTCTGCCGTTGCCCGCCGTCTGGGAGTGGCGGCGCCGAGTCTGTATTCCCATGTCCGGGACCTTCCAGCGCTTAGAGCGGGCGTTTCCGCTCTGGCCTTGGAGGAGCTGTCGGACGCTATTTCGACCCGGATAGCCGGCAGAAGCGGGCGGGAAGCCCTTTTCGGCTTCGCCGAAGCACACCGGCTGTATGCGTCGCGCTCACCCGGGCGGTGGCAATCTCTTCAGCATCTCACCGATGGCGGGATGGCCGGTTCCGCTGCGGTGGGACGCCTTGTTGCTCTGACCGAATCCGTGCTGCACCGGTACGCGCTGCATCCCGAGTGGCAGGTGCATGCCACTCGAATGCTCGGAAGCTTCATCAACGGCTTCATTGCGCTGGCTGGATCAGGCAGCTTCAGTCACCGTAGTCCCGGACCGGAATCGTCGTGGGACATTGCGATCGACGCTATGCACGCGCTCTTTTCAAGTTGGCCATCCATTGATGACCCTGACCCTGCAAGGAAGCTTCATTGATCAGCATCCCTCTCACCCCAGCTCATCTGCGCGGCGCGCAGGAAGTGGAAAGCACGCCCCGCGGTCTTCGTCCGCACCGCCTGCCGGCGTGGATACGCACGCGGTTCCCGGACCCGCAGCTCATGATGATGGAGGCGCAGCCTTCGGGAATCAGGGTGGTGGGGAAAACGTCCGCGGGTCATCTGGAACTTGTCACGCATTCGACGCGGCTTGCCTATCGCGGGGTTGATCGCCCGCGCGGACACGTGGACCTCACCAGCAACGGCATCGTGGTTGGAAGTGACGTTCTCTCCGGAGGCGATGTGACAGAAGTGGACCTACAGACGGGGGCATCCAGCTTCACTTCAGGCGTCTCGCATGTCTCGGTCTTCGCGGACCTGCCAGAGGGCGACAAGCTGATTGAGCTGTGGCTGCCTCACAATGAGTCCGTCGAATTGGTGGAACTTCGGGCGGACGCTCCCTTTGCTGCAGTGGCCCCGGCCGGTCCGGTCTGGGTTCACCACGGCAGCTCCATCAGCCAGGGCTCGAACTCGAGCACTCCGACAGGGACCTGGCCGGCAGTCGCGGCGCGCACAGGCGGAGCCCAGCTTCACAACCTCGGCTTCGGTGGAAGTGCACTCGCTGATCCTTTTGTCGCCCGGGTGATCCGTGACACCCCCGCTGATTTCATCAGCGTCAAGCTCGGCATCAACCTGGTGAATCTGGACGTGATGAGGATGAGGGCGTTCGAATCCGCGGTTCACGGGTTCCTCGATACGATCCGCGACGGGCACCCCAAAACACCGCTCCTGCTTATCTCTCCTATCTTCTGCGGCATCCACGAGGACACCCCGGGCCCGGGAGCCATCGATCCTGCCAGCTTCGGCACGGACCAGATCCGGTTCATGGCGACCGGCGACGAGGCGGAGTCCGCGCAGGGCCGCCTCACACTTCGCACGATCAGGGCCTGCCTTGCATCAGTGGTTGAACGCCGATCCGACGACGGAAACCTCCATTTCCTCGACGGCCTTCGCCTGTACGGTCAAGACGATGCCGTCGAGCATCCGCTGCCGGATGCGCTCCATCCCGATACGGCCACCCATCAGATGATCGGAGAACGGTTCGCCGCGTACGCATTCTCTCCCCGAGGGCCCTTCGCCCACAGGAACGGTTCATGATTGAAGCATGGACCGCCACGCCCTCGCAGCTCTGAACCGCTCCCGCTCTGACGGGCTGCGCCCGGGGGAGGTGAGACTCTCGTCGGACCGGCCGGCATTCCCGGGTAGGCAGGCTGGTACGCGAGCTGCCCCGGACAAGCGGAGAAGTCACCGAGATCTGGGCGGTGCACGAGGTTGCAATCCGGTTCGCGGGCGGACACAGCCGTGAACACCAGCAAACCCCTCCGCCGCCGCACGCGGCCGATAGTGGGCCTGCTCCTGCTCGGGATCCTGCTGTCCGTGCTGGTCCTTCTCGGGCCCGGTCTGCTCAGCGGTCTGCGCAACGGGGACGGCTCGCCGCTCGCGGGCCCGGAGTGCATGGTGCAGACTCCGGAGGGAGGGATCGGGCTCAACCGGGAGGAGGCGCGGCTGGCGACGACTGCGGTGGCACTCCGGGCGCGCGGGGCTGAGGCCCCGGACACCTCGGGGATCGACGAAGCGGTGCTGCAGCGGCTGGCCGAGGGGCCGTCCGAGGATGCCGGTCCAAGTCTGAGCTGCCGGGGCTCCGCCGCCGATGGCCTGCCGGAACAGCAACTGACTGCCGCCGGCCTGACGCCGCGCGCCGAGCGGGTGCGGACGGCGATGACCGAGGTGTTCGGTGAGCAGAGCCTGGATGGATTCCTTCCGGGCGGTGTCGACCGGGGGCACGGGGCGGAATCGACTCACTACGACGGGCGCGCCATCGACGTCTTCTTCCGCCCGGTGAGCGAGGAGAACCGGCGCCAGGGGTGGATACTCGCGCATTGGCTCGTCGCCCATGCGGAGGACCTCGAGATCCAGTACGTCATCTTCGACGACCAGTTCTGGAGCGCACATCTTCCCCGAGGCCGGTGGCACGACTACGACGCACCCGATCCCGGCAACGAGATCCTGCGCCACCTCGACCACGTCCACGTGGACGTACTCCGCGGAGGCGCTGGCTGAAGGGCAACGGGCCGGACGGAGATTGGAGGGTAGGGTCAGACGGTATTGTGCAGCGACATTGTCCCGCGACTCGGAAAGGAACGCAGAGGTGCCATTTGTACTGTTCCGCCTGATCCGCCAGCTCGGGCGTGCACGTATCTGGATCCTGCCGGCCTTCATCATCGCCGCGGTCTTCCTCACCAGCTGGCCCCTTATGATCTGGGCCGAGCCGTCGAGCAACTCCATCACCTCCGCTGAGAGTTACTGGTGGTGGTTCCTGGTCACCGCCGCCACGGTGGGATACGGAGATTTCTTCCCGACCACGGTCGGCGGCCGCCTCGTCGGGATTTACGTCATTGTCGGCGGCATCGTCACCCTGACCACCTTGTTCACCAGGATCGCCGTGGCGATCGAGAATGCAAAAGGACAACGCATGAAGGGCAACCGGGCTGTGGAGCTTTCGGACCACCTCGTGATCGTGGGCTACACGCCCGGACGCACCGAACGGCTGATCCAGGAAATCACCGCTGACGATGCCCATTCGGTTGTCCTGTGCGCCGCGGAGGACGTTGGGCAGAATCCCATGCCAGAGCAGGCCGATCTCGGTTTCGTCCGCGGTGACCTCGCCGATGAAGGCGTGCTGCGGCGCGCCGGGGTGCACCGGGCCGCGCGCGTGCTCATCGACGCCCGCGACGATAATGAAGCGCTCGCAGTCACCGTCGCCGTCACGCATGTGAACCCCACCGCGCACACGGTCGTGACGCTGCGCGATATGGGCCGGGCCCGCAACTTCTCCTACGTCGACGACAACGTGCGCTGCGTCCAGTGGCACTCGCCCCGCCTCGCCACCGAGGAGCTCGAAGATCCCGGGATCGCCGTCGTGTACGCCGACCTCATGAGCCACGGCGGCCGCAACACCTACAGCACGCGGCTGCCCGATGCGCTGCCGCCGGTGAACTTCGGACAGATTCAGGAAGCCCTCGGACGCAGCTTCACCGCCACCGTGCTCGCCGTGCAGCACGAGGGCACCATCATCAACCCCGGCTGGGAGACGCGGCTGCCCGAAAGCGCTGTCCTGTTCTACGTTGGAGAACGCAGGCTCTCCAACGAGGAGATCCTCGGCGCCATCGCACGGTAGCCCACGGACGCCGTGGTCACCGATTACCGCCCCGCGCCCGACGGGCTGCGGAAGCTCATTGGCTCTCTGAGCTTATCGCTCACTCCCCGCCGAGCGCCCGGAATCCATGGGGCTTCCGGTCCGCACCGCAGAGACGACGTCGAGAATCCCCCGGGCGGTCGCCGCCGCGTCCTCCCGGTCGGTGACCAGCGACGCATGGGTGGCCCCGTCGATGACCCGGTGCAGGCTGTTGGTCGACAGCGAGGCGAGAGCCTCCTGCGACGCGGCCCAGCCGGGCTCGGTTCCGGTGCCTGCTGTCAGGACCGCCAGCGGCCTGTTCGTGAAGGTCTCAAGGGCCGCAGCCTTCCGCACCGAGGCCCCCGCGTGGAGGTACTCCTCCACCGTGCTCCGCAGGTGGCTGGGTTCGGCCACCCCGACCAACCGGCCGAGGCCAAGGCGCGCAGCCCCCGCCACCAGCGCGGAAATCCGATTTATCGTGTCATCCGGGTCCGCGGCGGCGTGCTGTGCGGGTTCCAGTTCCCGGCCCGCTGCCGGCGCGGTCGAGTCCACGAGGACCAGTCCGGCGACCTCCTCGGGATAACGGGCAGCGAAGGTGAGGGCGTAGGGGCCGCCGAACGAATGCCCCGCCAGCACGTACGGTCCCGGAACCTTTCCGCGCTGGAGCAGCGTGTGGAGATCGGCCACGACCTGCCCGCCGTCCTGGGGAGTCGTCGCCGAATCGCTCCAGCCGCGGCCGGCCCGGTCGTAGACGCACACCCGGGTGTTCCGGGCAACGACCGGCGTCATCCATCGAAGGTCCGAGGAGCTGAGGCCGGCACCCGGTTCGAGGACGACGGTCGGGCTGCCCGCGCCGGTGCAGTTCAGGTACAGGCGGTGTCCGCCGACGTCGATCAGTTCACCCTGCACCGGACGGGCCTGCGCATCAACGGCTCCACGCACGGTCTCGTGGCCGGCGCCCAACGATGCCAGCACCAGCACCGCGATGCCGGGGTAGAGCAAAAGCCGGGCGCCGCGGCTTCGAAGCCGCTGGCTGGCCTTGACGATCATCCAGAGAGCCAGGATCAGGAGTGCGGGGGGCCAGACCCAGGCGAGCGCCTCGTGCGCAGGGGAACCGAACGCCAGTAAAAGGAAGCCCCCCATTCCCAGGAAGAGTGCCGGAGCAAACGCCCAGATCTGTGGTTGATCGGTGAACCTTACCGAGAGCACGGCCAGTATCCCCCAGCCCAGCGCAAGCCCGACCAGAATGGCTCCGGTCACGCCGGCCTCGGTTGCCGGCACAAACGGGGCGGCGGCCAGCAGCAGTGCGGCGAGGACCCCGGTTCCCGCCGAGCCGGCAGCGATCCCGCCGAGTTGATGCTTGGGCGGGGATTGCAGGCTGGGAGAGTCGAACATGGGACAAGACTGCCAAGCGGGAGCAGCCAACGGGAGGGGTGAAAATGACCATTATGAAAAGGATCCTGCAACCTTGGATCCCGGGCGGTCCTCCGTGGGTACAGTGGCCCCATGCACAGTGTCGTTGCCCTGGCCCTGCCGGATGTCGTGGCCTTTGATCTGGCCATTCCCGCGCAGGTTTTCGGCCACGAGGACGAGCGGCAGCGCTATTCCTTTGCGGTGTGCGCGGCCGAACCCGGCCTGGTGCATACGACCACCGGCTACGCCATCCACGCCGCGGAAGGGCTGGACGCCCTTCGATCGGCTGACACCATTGTGGTGCCCGGATTCAGCCCGCTCACCGACCCTCCCCCGGAGGTCACCCAGGCGCTCCGCGATGCTGCGGCGAACGGCGCCCGGGTGGTGTCCGTCTGCACGGGGGCTTTCGCACTGGCGGCCGCCGGTCTCCTTGACGGACGGCGCGCCACCACCCACTGGCGGAACGCAGAGCGTCTGCAGACCCTTTATCCGGCCGTCGCCGTCGACGCGGGCGTTCTCTATACGGACGAGGGCGATGTGAGCACCAGCGCCGGCGTCGCGGCGGGCATCGACCTGTGCCTGCACCTGGTCCGAACCGACCACGGTGCCGAAGCCGCGAACCGCATCGCGCGGCGGATGGTCGTGGCCCCTCACCGGGAGGGCGGACAGACCCAGTTCATCGAACGCCCCGTCGCTGCGCCCCTGACCCATTTCGCCGAAACGTGTGGCTGGGCACTCCAGCATCTGGCCGAGCCGCTGACCGTCGTCGACCTGGCCGCCCACGCAGGCTGGGCGCCAAGCAGTTTCGCGCGGAAGTTCCTGAAGGAGACCGGAACTCCACCCCTGCGCTGGCTTACCAGCCAGCGGATCGCCGAGGCACGCCGTCTGCTCGAAACGACGGACCTGACCGTGCAAGCTGTTGCCGCCAGGACGGGCTTGGGAACCTCAGCCAATTTCCGCCTGCACTTCACGCGCGAGCTCAACACCACGCCTTCCAGCTACCGCCGCCTCTACCAGGGGCGGAACCGATCTGCGCTTGCTCCACGGTCCTCCTGACCGCCTTGCCTCCGCAGGTTCTGGTCCTTCCAGTTGACGCACCGAAACCGCCCGGTCACGCTACGCGCTGCTCCTGAATCGGCGGTGATCGGTCCGGGCGCCTTGGCGTTCGCGGGGCGAATGGGACAGAATGCGGACATGGACATCACTGACAACGGCCCGAAGCCCAACGCCTTTGACATCGAGAGCGCGACGACGGCGAACTCCGACTACCGCCGCGTCGCCTGGACCGGCAAGCACCTGCAGGTGACCCTCATGTCGATCGAGCCCGGAGGTGCGATCGGCCTCGAGGTGCATCACGGCACCGACCAGTTCCTGCGCATCGACGCCGGGAAGGGGCGGGTGAAGATGGGGCCCTCGAAGGACGACCTGTCGTTCCAGCAGGACGTCGGGGACGGCTGGAGCATCCAGGTGCCCGCCGGCACCTGGCACGACGTCGAGAACACCGGGGACGAATTCCTCCGCCTCTACACCATCTACGCGCCCACGCACCACGCGCAGGGCATCGTGCAGGCGACGCCGGAGGACGCCGAGAAGGACGAGGAGCAGGGCCGCGACGAACCGCCGGCTTGGGTCGAGGAGGTCGACGACAAGGGCGAAGAATCCGCCTGAGTCCTGCTACATGAGCCGTCCGCGAAAGTTCGCCGGACGGCTCATGGCGTTTTTCAGGGAGCGCCGGTCGACCAGCCCAGTCCCTCCCGGGCCGTTGCGGGCAGGGATGCGACGATCAGGTCGTAGGAGTCCTCGATCATGTCGTGCACGGTCCCGGCGGACAGGCTCCCGTCGAGCCTCACTCCGTTCCAGTGCCTCTTATTCAGGTGCCAGGCGCCGGTGATCTCCGGGTGCGCTGCGCGGAGCTGGACGGCAAGAGCCGGATCGCACTTCAAGGAAATGGACAGCGGGCGGGCGTCGACGCCGACCAAGGCGAAGATCTTCCCAGGGACAGGCCTCCTGTCCTGCTGCCGCACCCTGACCCGGAACACCGCGGTCTCCGGGCCGAAGGGGTAGTCCTCGTAGGCACCAGGGAAGGACAGGCACGTGGCGCGGAGCCAGTCGAAGTCCATGCGACCACCCTAACTGTGCCTCCTTCAGCGGGACCAGCGCCGGCCGGGTGCGGGATGTCCGCCGCCAAACTGCCTCTGGCTCCCCCGGACGAGTCGTAGTAGACAGAGGGCATGACGAAGAGGACCGGAGTGGCACCCCGCCTGGCCGAAGCCCTGGGGATCGTGCTCGGCACCCAGGAGATTCCGCTGAGGCTCCGGGCGTGGGACGGTTCGGAGGCCGGACCCTCCGGAGCGCCCGTGATCGAGTTCCGCTCCCGGCGGGGGCTTCGGCGAATGCTGTGGTCGCCGAACCAGCTCGGCTTGAGCCGTGCATATGTGGCCGGCGATATCGACGGGCCCGGCGACCTCTTCGAGAGCTTCTCCGCGCTCAGCTCGGTGGGCAAATTTGCCGAACTGAAGGCGTTTCGCCCTCCCACCCTGGGCGAACGTTCCGCGCTGCTCCGCACCGCGGTCCGCGTAGGTGCGCTTGGGCTTCCGCCTGCGCCGCCGCCGGAGGAAGTGAACGTCACGCGGTTTGGAAGACAACACTCCAAGAAGCGTGACGCCGCAGCGATTTCCTCCCACTACGACGTCGGCAATGACTTCTATGCCCTGGTGCTCGGCCCGTCAATGGTCTACTCCTGCGCGGTCTGGAAGGACGAAAACACCGGCCTGGATGAGGCACAGAAGGCGAAGCTCGACCTGGTCTGCCGAAAACTCGACCTTCGGCCCGGCATGCGCGTGCTCGACGTGGGCTGCGGCTGGGGCAGCTTCGCGCTGCACGCCGCCCAGAACTACGGAGTCGACGTCGTCGGCGTCACGCTCTCCAAAGAGCAGGCGGCCCTCGGGCGGAAGCGGGCCGCCGATGCCGGGCTCGCCGACCGCGTCGATATCCGGGTCCAGGACTACCGCGACGTCACCGATGGTCCGTTTGACGCCATCAGCTCGATCGGCATGGCCGAACATGTCGGCCGGGAGCAGATCGTGAACTACGCGTCCCACCTCTTTGGCCTACTGTGTCCCGGCGGGCGCCTGCTCAACCACGCGATTTCATGGAACGCCGGCGACATGCCGCCTGATCCCGACTCCTTTATCCCCCGCTACGTCTTTCCCGACGGCGAAATGCTCAGCCTCACCGTCATGCTCGGGGCGCTCGAGTCGGCCGGCCTCGAAGTGCTCGACGTCGAAGCGCTGCGCCTGCACTACGGGCTGACGCTGCGCGCCTGGGTGCGCAACCTCGAGGAGAACTGGGACGAGGCGGTGCGGCTCACGAGCGAGGGGCGGGCCCGGGTATGGCGGTTGTACATGGCGGCGAGCGCGCTCGGCTTCGAGCGGGGACTGAACGGCGTCAACCAGGTGCTGGTGCGTCGCCCGGGCGGAGAAAACCCACCGCTGCGGCTGCACGAGTGGATCTAGGCGTCCGGTAGGACACCACCGTTACGAGCCGCCCCCTGCCGCCCACGCAGGCCGCCCACGCGGAGATCACGTTGGAGGGGTGAAGGGACCGGCTCGCCCTGTGCCCCTGCAGTTCATCTGCAGTCCTCAAACATTGACGCCTGCTTGAGCGCGTCTTTACATTCCCCGGCCACCATTGAACTCGGGGGCTCATCAATCCCTGGACCGGTTACAGCCTCAGCACAGGCGAAGGCAGCCGTCCTCATTCAAAGGAGACAACATGACGCAGTCCACCCCCGATCCGGCCGCCGGCCCCACCGTGGTCCTGATCCACGGCGCGTTCGCCGACAGTTCCAGTTGGAACGGCGTCGTCGAACGGCTTCAGGACGCCGGAGTACCCGTACAGGCCGTCAGCAATCCGCTGCGCGGCATCTCCCACGACTCGGCGTACGCCGCCAGCGCCATCCGGCAGATCCCCGGACCTGTGCTCGCCGTCGGGCACTCCTACGGCGGCGCGGTCATCACCAATGCGTCCCCGCAGACCGACAACGTTGTTGGGCTGGTCTTCGTCGCGGCCTTCGCCCCCGACGAGGGTGAAACCCTGGAGGGCATCGAAAACGGCTCCACCGACAGCGTCCTCAACACGGCACTGATCCCCACTCAGTACCCCGTGGGGCAGGACTCCGAGACGGCAGTCGAGCTTACGGTTGACCCTGCGAAGTTCCATGACGCCTTTGCCTCCGATGTGTCCGTGAAGGAGGCAGCGGTGATGGCCGCCACGCAGCGCCCCGTCGCCGCCGCTGCCTTCGGCGAGCCGACGGGAACGCCTGCCTGGAAGACCCTGCCGTCCTGGGCCGTCGTACCGACCGGAGACAAGGCCGCCGGCAGCGACGTGCTGCGTTCCATGGCGCAACGGGCTCAAGCGACGATCACCGAGACCGAAGGCTCGCACGTCATCATGGTGTCCCAGCCCCAGATCGTCACCGACGTCATTCTGCAGGCACTGGAGGGCATCCGCTAATTCAGGCCGAGCGGGCACCGCGAACTCCGGACACAAGGTGACCTCCGGCGTGTCCGACCAACAGGGGTATCGCTCCTCAGGCGGTGAGCCATCAGACTGTCCTCATGGAGTGGAAGCGTGCGAAGGACTGGCTGATCGGTGCTGTGGGGATGGTCCTCGTTCTGGGCGTTGCGCTCGTCGTCCTTTGGTGGGCGGCAAGCGACCCGGCGAGCGCAGACAAAGCGGAGCGGATGCCGTCGCCCACACAGGGCGCCCTACCACCGGACGGGCTGCGTGAGGACGAGGTGTGGCTCGCCGACCTTGACCTCGACGCCGGGACGGTGGTGACGGCCGGATCGTTGCTCCACGACGTCCGCGCGGTCGGCCAGGACATCGTCTCGGGCCCCGAGGGGCTTGTCGCCGGCCGGCTCGCCGTGGACGCGACGGTGCCGTTCGAGGTGCTGGCCGACGAGCTCGGCGGCGGGTCGGTGGTCCGGGCCGCCGACGGCGGCCAGGCCACGGTCGTCCGCACGGTCGAGGCCCTGGGCCGCGAACTGCGCGTCACCGCGACCGGTACCGTCGATGTTGAGGATGGCAGGCTGGTTGTCGAACCGCGCTCGATCGACATCGGCGGGCCGGACTTCCTCTCCGATGCCACCGCCGCCGTGGTGCGTAGGTTCGTGACCATTGAGCACGACATCGAGGGACTGCCGGAGGGCCTCGTGCTCCAGAACGTCGCGGTCCGGGACGACGGGTTCCGCGCCAGCCTCCGGGGCGAGGACGTCGAACTCACCCCCTGAGGTGTGCTCGTCCTGAAATATTCTTCCAAGATCCTTCGCAATTCGGGAGAATGGTCCCCCGGCGACCCGCGCTGCGGCTCCCGTTAACCATCAGCGACTAACGTTTGGGAAGGACCAGCAATGGACGTGTCGACACTGACCTCACTTCTCCATGAGGCCGAGGAACACCACGGCAAGTACGAAGCGGAAGCCGCTCCACACGCATGGCCGGACTGGTACGCAGCGTTTATCGTCTCGCGGGACCAGGGCCGCACTCCGGAACAGGCGTACGACGACGCGGTCGCCCACCTCGAGGGAGGTGGGCAGTAACCACCCCCGGGGGCCCTCCCGATGTTATGACGTCTGTTTTTCGCCGCTCTGCTCCTGTGCAAGGTACGAGGCGTACCACTGCGCCCAGTTAGGGTCCTCCTGGGTGTTGCGCTTCTCGAGGTCCTGATAGGCCGCGGCGGCGCGCTCGAGTGCCTGTGCGAGGTCGGCGGGCGAGCCGAACGCCGTCCCGCCTTGGACGCGGCCCGGGAACCGCTGGGTGATCTCCTGCAGGATCCAGCTGTTTCCGTCCGGATCACTGAACGAGACGAATGACCCGTACGTGCCGCGCTCCGGGTGGGGGCCCGGAACGGGCTCGTCGTTGCCGGGGAACCTGCACGCGTAGCCGGACTCGCAGTGGAAGACCTCACTGGCATCGACACCGCGGGAGACGAGGTCCCGGCGCGCTGCTTCGATGTCGGTGACGATCAGGTGCGTGCCCTGGGCCGATCCCGGCTCGGCCAGGGTGACCTGCCTGCCGAACTGGACCGAGCATCCGGAGCCGGGGGGTGTGTATTGAAGGCTCCGGAAGTTCCCGTCGACGCGTTCGCCGTCGAGCCTCCACCCCAGGCTGTCGTAGAACTGTTTGGCGCGGTCGACGTCGGCAACCGGTAGAACGATCACCTCCAGCTTCATGTCCACTGCGGCACTCGGCGCCGCGGTCTCGGGGCTGGTATCGGGTTCTGTCGGGTTCACGTTGGCCTCCCTTGTCGTACCCTCTCAGGTCAGCCTCAGGGTGGCACCGCGGAGCACCCGGCGCAAGGGTCCCCCGCTGGTGTTACGTGCCGGCGAACCCCTGCTCGCCGTTGTAGCTCTGCGGCCCCGGGCAGGTGCTAGGCGTCCGAGCGTCGACGGGCCTGAAGGTCGCCCGGCCGCGTCGACACCTGGAATGGCGCATTTGGGACGCTAGCTGGCACCCTGGTCCTGTTCGGCGATGTCGAGCGTGGTGCAGATGTTCGGGACGTCGTTGACCGTGCACAGCCGATACGGTCCGGGTCGGATGCTGTCCGGGATGGTGAGGCTGTCCGGGCCGGGTCCGGCGATGGCAACGGCCGACCACGCCTTGTTCTCGGCGTCATCGGCGGACCACCACGTTGGGGAACCTGAGCCGGCGTAGCCGGCACTCGTGGCGCTCAGATAGTAACGGACATTCCACGTGTCGCCGTCCTGTTCCTCCAGAACCCAGCCGACGCCCCGCTCGGTTCCCTCCGGGAAGCGCACGTGGACTGTCTGTCCCTGGGTTACCGGCGAAGCCGAGACTTCAAGCAGCTCAGGGCGCATCTGCGCCTCGGGATCATGCGCCCCCGGTCCCCGGGCCCCTGCTGCACCACACCCGGCCAACAACGCACCGAAGAGAACCACGGCAGCCCAGGAGAAGATTGACTTCCATCGGACAGGGTATCCGTTCACGGCACCGACCTCCTTGGTGGGCATCCTAGCCCTCACCGAGGACTGCCGTCACTGTTCCCGGCGGTGATCCTGCCGGTGCCGCGGCCGGCAGTCATGGGAGCACGATCAGGCAGGATCTGCGCCTGCCCGGGCGCGGCTGGGATAGGCTCGATTCGGACCGGATCGCGCATCGATCCCAACTGTCGGGGGCAGGGAAATACCATGGATCTATTGGGTGGCGTAAGCCACGACGTCCTCCGCATCCTTCCCTGGGCCGCGGCCATCGTTTTCGCGCTCGCGGTCGGGCTTTGGCGTCCGCGCAAGCTTCATTGGACCGCGCTTGCTTCGGTCCTCCTTTTCGCGGCCCTCAATGCGGGTGCCGCAATCTACGTCCTGAATTCTTTCGACGATCCGCGGTGGTCTTCAGGGGAGGATTCGTCCCTGAGCGCCCCATCGTTATCCGGGACGCCCATTGTGGGTGAGTATCTGGCCCCCCTGGATTCCGCGCTGGACGACGTGGTCGGCGGGGTGAACGAGTTCCTCGCCTTCAAGCAGGCACTTCCCGTCGCGCTGGATTTCCTTGCCGCGTCCGGCTGGGCCCTCCTGGCGTCATTCCCGCTTGCCATTCTCGCCGCCGGCATCGGCTTCACGATGGCCCGGCGCCGGACGGCTGCCTTCGATCGATACCGCGCCGACGTCGACCTGCTCAAGAAAGAGCTTGAGCTGCTCAAGCGGCAGATTTCCTCGGGTCGTTCCGGCGCCACTGCGCTGCCTTCCGGGCACGAGGACAGCGAGGTACTGCCCAGACCCACGCGGAGCTGAGCATCCAGATGGCTGTCGGCGTTCGCGCGTGACGGAGCTTCGCGGCCGGAGGGGCTGTGCCTCGCCGTCGGGCAGGGAAAGCGCTACCGGGCGTCCCTGCCGGCCCAGGCCTCCGTATAGAACAGCGGGGAACGCGACTCCAGCAGTTCGCCATAGGCGTCAGGCTTCATCGCCTGGGCTGAACCCTCCGGCACCGCCGGAGCGAAGGCGGACACGCCCAGCCCGGCTTCTCGATCCTGCAGGGTCAGCCCGGCGGCTTCGAGAAGCGTGGGGTAAAGGTTTAGCTGATCAATCCGGGGGCGCAGCGCGCCGTCCGGGTCCCCGCCCGGAATCCAGATCCGGTTGAAGATGGTGCGGTTGGGATGGTTGTCCAGCTGCTCGTGAAAGGCGTCATTCGCGCCCATGTGCTTGAGGTGGTCCCCCATGATCACCACGGCGGTGTCGTCAAGGTAGCCCTTCTCCTTCATATGCTCAACGAACCCGGCCACCTGGGTCATGGAGCAGGAGAACACCGAGGTGACCTCCTCCTGGGTATCCACGTCGCAATAGTCGAAGATGTACGCGGGCTCGTGGGTGTCCAGCGTCAGCACCGTGAGGTTGAACGGTTCACCGGTCCTCTCCGCTTCGGCGTGCAACCCGTCGATCTCTTCCTTGGCATAGGCCATCAGGCGTTCATCGCTCAGGCCCCAGTCGCTGCGGAAGTTCTTCTGCGGCTCGCCGGCGGCACGCCAGTCGGAGAGATCCTTCTGCTCGGAGTAGCCATGGCTGCTGAGGAAGGTGCCCTTCGCGGCGAAGGCGGCGTTGGCGCCGCCCAGGAAGACGTTGGTGTAGCCGTGCTCATCCAGGACATCACCCATGCAGGTGAGCCCTCCCAGGTAGGTGTCGAGACCGCCGCCGAGGTCATTGCCCGCGGCGGAGCCCACGCCCTTCAGCGGAACGCCGCACTGCGTCGCGACGAGACCCGACATCGTCCAGCCTCCACCCTCGTACTGCTGGAAATCATCGACGCTTTGCCAGCCGTCCGAGGCCCTGGTCGCCTCCTTCAGCGGAGCGAACGCGTCCTTCTCGAAGAGCCGGTCGTTGGCGAGGGTGGCCTCGCCGGACTCGAGGTAGATCACCACCAGGTTGCGCTTGTCGTCGTTGTTGGTGACGATCGGCTTCACGTAGTAGTCGCCGATGTCGTATTTGGAGTTCGCCGCCCGGATGTAGTCCCCGAGGCCCACCGTGGTGGCGAAGGCCGTGGTACCGCCGACGACGACGGCGGCCACCAGAGCGGTGGAGCCGGTGTGCATCATCCACTGACGGCGACGAGGACGGTCACCGTCGCCGTTGCGGCGGCGTCTGCGGCGGCGGAGGGACTGCCACATCGCCACCCCGACGGTGATGAGGAGGGGCACGACGCCGATTCCCAGGATTCCGGTCCACACGATGGGCCCGCCCCCGCCGTCGGTTTCCACGGATACGAGGTTCAGGAGCATCTGACCGACGGAAATCTCGCCCCAGTACATACGGATGCCGAGGGAGGCGATGAGCAGCGCGAGTCCGGCCCAGATCAGGACGTAGATAACGATGCGGCCCACGACGACGCCGACCCGTCGGGTCACGTGAAGAATCCGGTCAGACATCGTTACACCTCGCATTCCAGCTGCCCGGGCGTTCAACGAACAACCCGTTTTCGGGCCGATCGAAGCCTAGTGCCGCTACCCTACCCGTTCAACAGTCGTTCACCCCTTGGTAACGAGCCGTCTACCCCAGCATGTGGTGGTTCAACGCCCGGGTGCCGGGAATCGTTCGGCGGCGGTTCGGGACAGCCGTGGAATTGTTGCGTTGCATAGTGGGCCGAGCGGACTTCCGCTACCTGTCACGATGCGGATCGCTCCGGAAGGGTGTGAGGTTGAGGTGGCTCTGTCTGATAATGGGGCGATGACGACCTATTTCGGCACGAAGGAGTTTGAGGGGGCGACCTTTGTCAAGACGAGTTTCAAGGGCGCCACTCTGCGATTCTCCGATGTCAGCGGTGTGTCGATGCGCGGCGTCGACGTGGACGGACTCGACATCGACAGCCACGACCTATTCTTCGGCAGCCTCTTAATAAACGGGGTCGACGTGGTGCCGCTCGTGGACGCCGAGCTGAACCGGCAGTTCCCGGGCCGCGAACTGCAGAAGGCACAGACCCCCGAAGGACTGCGCGAGGGGTGGAACGCAGTCCAGTCCGCGTGGCAGCACACGGTAACGAATACGCCGCCGGACTTGGTGGATGCCCCGATAGACGACGAGTGGTCCTTGGCGCAGACCCTGCGGCACCTCATTCTGGCTACCGATGCCTGGCTCGGCGGCGGGATCCTGCAGAAGGAGCAGCCGTTCCACGAGATCGGGCAGATTTTTACCGGTGCAGCTGAGATGGGGTTCGACATGTCGATCTTCCGCGTGGACCCGCCGGCGTACGAGGAGATCCTCGCGGTTCGGGCAGAGCGACAACGGCAGGTAACCGAATTTCTGGGCACGGCCACGGTGGATTTGCTCGCGGAGGAACGCGCGGACCCGTGGGGCGGCGGTGACTGGCGTCCCAGCGTCGGCGACTGTATCCGCGTGATCCTAGAGGAGGAGTGGGCGCACCTGCGCTACATCCGACGGGATCTCGCTCGTATTCGTTGAAGGGAAAACCAGCCGGCCAAGCAGCGTGAGGACATTCTCGGCGCGTCAGGATGTTACTTCGATGGCCGGGGGTGGAAACTCGGTGCATGACCTCCTTCATCTCGCATACGACCATTGATTGCGCCGATGCCTTCGCTCTCTCGACCTGGTGGAAGCCGGTGCTGGGCTATACCGACGTCGAGGGTGATCCCAACGAGGCCGGCGATGAGGAGTGCATGATCCATGACCCAGCAACCGGTCATCGGCTGTTGTTCATCGAGGTGCCGGACGCCGCGGCGGCCAAGCGGCGGTGCGGCAAGAATCGCCTTCATCTGGACCTGCGGCCGCGTGATCGCACCCGTGACCAGGAGCTGGAGGTGCTGCTGGCTCACGGAGCCACGACGGTGGACGACCTCCGCGGCAAGGATGGACCCGGTACGGGGTGGGTTGTACTCGCCGACCCCGAAGGCAATGAGTTCTGCATCCTGCGCTCCAAGGCCGAGGCGGGTTTATAGCCCGTCGCGCAGAGATGAGGCGCTAGATGCCGGTTCATCATTTGCCGGCCCCCTAACCCCGTACGGAGGCTTCTTACACGCCAGAGTGCACCGCTCCATCGAATCAGTGTCAGACCACCTCGAAGTTAGCCATCATCATCATGTCTTCGTGTTCGAGATTGTGGCAGTGAAAAACATACCTGCCCCGGTAGCCGTCGAACCGGATGAGGAGCTCGGCCCGTCCGCCATTGTCAAGATTGACGGTGTCTTTCCATCCATGGTTGTAGCGGCCGGGATCGTCGTTGCCGTTCCGGCCAAGGACTTGGAAGGGTGCGAGGTGGATGTGGAAAGGGTGCTCGACGTTCGCGGCGCGGATCGTCCATTTCTCCGTCGTACCTAACCTGGGTTCCGCTATGAGGGTGTCGGGGCTGAAGGGCTTGCCGTTCACTGTCCACAAGGTCATGCCATGGGCCCGGGCACCACCGCGCGCGAAGACGAACTCCCTCTCAACGGAGACGTCGTCTGGTGAGAGAGTTTCGAGGTCGACGAGCCGGTTAGGCACGGCGCCGGTGTCCGTTCCGCGCCGGGTGACAATGAACCGCATGATGTCGGCGGTCCGGCCCGCACCCCGCTCATTGATCATGGTGATCTCGTCACCGACTTCATGCCCGGAGAAGTCCACAATGACGTCGAAGCGCTCCGCCTGGGCAATGTCGATTTCCTCGTGCTCGATCGGTCTGGCGATCAGCCCGAGGTCGCTTCCGACTTGGATGAAGTGTTGTCCGCCGTCGAGCCTGAGGCGGTAGCGGCGGGCGTTGGAGGCGTTGAGGATCCGGAAGCGGTATTTCACGGCGGCGACTTCCAGCACCGGCCACGGGGCACCGTTGACGAGGAGGCAGTCCCCTAGGACCCCGCTCATGTAGTCCGCGGTGACGCCGGGGGTTCCTTCCAATGAGGGGTCGACGGAGGGGTACAGGAAGGAGCCGTCGGCAGCGAACGCGCGGTCGGTGATCATCAGCGGGATATCACGGTCGCCGCTGGGCAGCCCAAGCGCGTCCTCGACGTCGTCGTGGATGAGATGGAAGCCGGCCAGCCCCCGGTAGACCTGGGGGCCGGTGAAGTCCATTCGATGATCGTGGTACCACAACGTGGCTGCGGGCTGGTTCATTTGGTAGATGTAGTCCCTGCTCCCGGCTGTCGTGGCGCCCTCGTGGTGGGAGTGTCGGTCCCCGCCGACGACGGGCAGGATGAGATCGGTCGGGTATCCGTCATGCTCCGCGGCGGTCCTGCCGCCGTGAAGATGGACACTCACCGGAACGGGGAGCTCGTTGCGGTGTGTGACGATGGTGCGTCTGCCGCGCCGCGAGACGATGGTGGGTCCGGGAAACAGTCCGTCATAACCCCAGACCTCGGTCAGAACTCCGGGGAGGATCGACGCGAGACCGGCCTTCTGGGTGATCTCGTAGTGGTCCGCTGTGCCATCAACGCTCACCGGCTCGAGGACGGGCGGCACCGGCAGACGGGCGCGGAAAGCAGCAGGCAGTGTGAGCCGGCTTTTCAACAGGCGGCCGGCGCTGCCTTCGATACTGTTGTTCGAACCACCGCTGTCGATGGTGCAGCCGGCGAAGAGGTTGGAAAGGGTGAGGCCGGCTACGGTCAGGCCACCTGCTTTAAGGGCGGTACGCCGCGACACTGCGGGCGCCTCGCGCTTGGCCATTAGCGGGCTGCCCGGGACGGGCTGCGGCCCGCGCGCATCCGCTGGAGGAGGAGAGCCAGCCCGCCGGTGATCAGGCCCCAGAGTGCGTTGGTGATGAGCAGCGGGATGATGGCCAGCGGCATTGCGGGGGGTCCCTGCAGCTCGCCGGTGAGGATGGGGGAAAGCACTGCGCTGAGCACGATCGAAGCAAGCGCGTACGTGAGTCCGGCAGCTACGAGGGTGAGGACCGGGTGAGGCACACGGCTGAGGCCCACGATGAGGACCCAGGCCGCGGTGATGGCTGCGGTAAGGATCAATGGAGTTGCCGGTTTGCCGAGGGCATCGCTCAATCCCACGATGGAGAACAGCGGGCGGATCAGCGCCAGGGCGGTCAGGCCGAGGATCAGCGGCCAGTGAAGGCTTTGGAGTGTCGATGATGATTTCATGGCTTCCACGCTATTTCCGGACCGAATCTGGGCGTGTCAGCTCAAGCTCGTCACTTGCTGCGGGGGGCTGCGTCACGAAGCGATGTTCGGTTGTCGCTTTTGGATGTACACCCGCGGGGGTGCTGCGGTGCCACCATTGAAGGACTGGACACCGACATCAGGAGTGGATCATGTCCGCGGAGACAGTTGCGCACGCCGATGAGGTGCCGGCCTGGGTTCTCACCGTGCTGGTCGCCGTGGGACAGACCGTGGTGGTCGCGCTCATTCTTGCCGTCGGCTCGGGTGCCAGCGCGGATCAGAGCTACGGTCCTTACCTGTTCGCGGCCTGCTTCGGTGCGCTTCTGCTGTTCCGCAGGGAACTGCCCGTGGGTGTCCTGGCCCTCAGCATCCTTGGAGTGTTCATCTACTACGCCATCGACTACCCGCCGATCGGTATGGCCCTCCCCGTCGTTGGTGCTTTCTACAGCGCCGCCGAACGCGGACGGGTCCTCACAGCGGCCCTCGCAGGAGCAGTGCTGCTGACGGTGTCGCTCTTCTTCCGAACGAGCGACGGCGAATCAAGCGCCGTCCTCGCCTATGACGTCATCACTAACGCAGCCCTCATCGGGTGCGCCATCGCGCTGGCGTTGGCGGTGAGCAGCCGTCGTTCCCTGCGTGATCAGCACGAACGCATGGCGCGTCTGGAGCGCCGGCACCAGCAGGAAAGGACTGCCCGGCAGCTCGAGGCCGAACGCCTTCGGATCGCACGTGATGTCCATGACTCCATCGGGCATGCCCTGTCGCTCGTCTCCGTACAAGCCCGCGTCGCACAACAAGCCCTGGGCAAGGACGACGACGCAGCCGTCCACGCGCTCGACAATGTTGTCAGTGCCACGGGATCATCGCTGGGAGACCTGCGCCGCACGATCGCCATGCTTCGGACAGATCCCGACACAACCGATCACGCGCCGCTGACCCTGAGCGGCATATCGACCACGGCACAGGCAGCACGTGATGCCGGACTTGCCGTTGACCTCCTGATCGATGTTGGGGCCGCCGCCATCACCGCATCGACGGCAAGCACAGCCTTCCGCATTGTTCAGGAAGCGATCACCAATGTGCTCCGGCACGCACAGGCGACGGCCGTGAATGTGATTGTCCGGGTGAAAGATGATGCGTTGTATCTCCGGGTCCTCGACGATGGCGTGGGCGCCGACACGCGGACCCTCGTTGAGGGCCGGGGCCTGGCAGGAATGCGGGAACGTGCGGCGCTGCTCGGCGGCGATGTCAGGATCGAGGCAGGTCCGTCCGGCTTCACCGTCAACGCCATGCTTCCGATGGGGGACGACAAATGATCAGGGTCGTTATTGCCGAGGACGAGGCGCTGCTGCGCAGCGGCCTGATAGCCCTCGCCGAACACGACGGCGACATCAAGATCGTCGCCGAAGCGGACCAAGGCGGAGCCGCTCTGGCCCGAGTCCGCGAGACGCGACCGGATGTTGTTCTCATGGATATCCGGATGCCTGGACTCGACGGCATCACCGCGACGCAACTCATCACCCAGGATCCCCACCTGGCCACCATCCCTGTCCTGGTCCTGACGACATTCGCCGAAGACCAAACAGTCATCGAGGCACTGAGGGCCGGTGCGGCCGGCTACCTCCTCAAGGACGTAGCTCCCCCCGAGCTGCGCCAGGCCATCCGGACGGTAGCCGCAGGCCGGCCGGTGCTCTCGCCGGAGGTGACCGCCACGCTCATGCGAGCCGCCGCCAGCTCACGCCCCGCCGCTGATTCCGAGCTCATCGCTCACCTGGCCCCTCGGGAAATCGAAGTCTTGGCAGAAATAGGCCACGGAATGAACAACGCAGAAATAGCCGGACGCCTGTTCATCAGTCCCGCGACCGCCCGAACCTACGTGAGCAGACTTCTTCGTAAACTCGACGCCCGCGACCGATCCCAGCTCGTCGTCATCGCCCACCGCAGCGGCCTCATCGACGAGAACCGGTACCGAACGGCGAGTTACGACCCCCTCGGTCAATAATGCGCGGCACTCCTCCGTCGGTGCGATGCGCCTGAGAAGATAGGCACGCAAAAGCGTCGAGAAACAAGGATGATGAACATGCTGAGGACCTCCGGGGGCGGTATGGCCATGGTGGGTGGGGTGGCCCTTCGGGTCTGCTGTGCGCCCCGGCCGATGCCGGCCTCCCCGTGCGCAGTGGACAGATCCCGGAGCTGATCCCGACCAGCGCGTCGACAATATCTCCCGCCCGGGTCTGCAACATCCGCACGCACAACGCCGGCAGAGGCCGATTGTTCCCGATCCTCCTCCACCACAAAGGCGATTCTTCATGCAACCCCTCTCCATCGAGGACATCGGCTCCTCCTTCATCAACGCCACCCGGTCCGAGACCGTAAAGCGCACTCCGCGACGTCTTCTCCAAGGAGGTCGTCCTGCTGTGGCCTCCCGCAGCAGGCAGGACCTTGCCGATAAATCACAACAGGCCTTCGCGCCGGTCTAGATTGAGCGCTGCGGGACCACAGGGGTGAGGTATCAGGGCGTGTCCCGGTCAGCACGTTCCGGGACGGTTTTAGCCCCAGTATTCTGCCTGCGGGCAGAGATTCTCGAGTCTCTCAAAGTCGTAGGTATCGATCTCCGAGTACGGGCTCCAGCCGCCGTCCATGTCGATGAAGGCCTGAAGTGAGGGCCTGTCGGGAGCTTCATATCCTTGTTCTGCAAGGCAGTCCGCTGATTCCATCACGGCTGCGTACATTTCCGACCACTGCCCGTCGTCGAACGTTGCGGGGTTCGGGAGCAGGCCTTCCCCGCAGTCTTCGGCGTCCCTCCGGTACAGGTCCAACTGCTCTTCGGACACGGACGAAGACGAGACCGAGATCGCGCCGTCGTCGGTGATGGAGACCGCCCAACCCCGGTCGCGCAGGCAGGCACTCTGGCGGTTGGTCGCGTCCTCCGCCGAGGTTGCGTGGGACGTGGGTTCGCGTGGCTCCTCGGCGGCGCAACCAGTCAAGAGAGCCAGCGTGGCCGCCGCCATGAGCAGCCCCGCCCGATGCGCCAAGGTTGGCCGGCGGCGCGGCCCCGTTGTATGCGCACGCCCAAAGCCCCCCACGGTCTTCATGCGGGCAAACTAGCATGCGATGCAGGTGAGCGTCAGGAAAATTGCGGAAGCGCTCCCCCGCGTTGGGAGTCTGGCCGTCGAGTGGATGGTTAGGCTGGGTGGATGGCAACAGTTCTTCTCGTGCGGCACGGCCGCACCACAGCCAATGCCACCGGACTGCTGGCCGGTCGGGCCGCCGGCGTCGGGCTGGATCAGACCGGGCGCGATCAGGCGGCCCTCACCGGTGACCGGCTCGCGGCCGTGCCGGTCGTCGGAGTGGTGTCAAGCCCCCTCGAGCGGTGTCAGCAGACCGCCCAGTTCATCCTCGATCGCCAAGCCGGCACCCCTCACGCACCAGTCGATCCGGACCTCACGGAATGCGACTACGGTCAGTGGCAGGGCCGTATGCTCAGTGAGCTCGCGACGGAGGATCTGTGGTCGGTGGTGCAGTCGCAACCGTCCGCCGTCACCTTTCCCGGCGGCGAGTCCATGGCCGCGATGCAGGCCCGGTCGGTGGCAGCGATTCGACGCCACGATGCAGCCTTCGAAGCCGAGCACGGGCCGGGAGCCGTGTGGGTGGCGGTGAGCCACGGCGACATCATCAAGTCGATCCTTGCGGACGCGCTCGGCGTGCACCTCGACCTGTTCCAGCGCATCACGGTCGGTCCGGCCTCGGTGTCGATCGTGCGCTATGGCACGAGCCGGCCGAACGTCCACGCCACCAACACCGACGCCGGAGATCTGTCCTGGCTGGCGAACAGCGCCCCCTCCGGCGATGCGCCGGTGGGCGGTGGCGCAGGGCACACGGCGCCACCGGCTTCCTCAGCCTAAAATAGTCCTATGCCTACAATCGTTCACGAGTTCCCCTGGCCTGACCGGGTCGTCATCGGCACCATCGGCGCTCCGGGGGAACGAACGTTCTACCTGCAGGCGCGCACCGGGAAGCAGATCGTGAGTATCGCCCTGGAGAAGCAGCAGTCCGCGCAGCTCGCGGAGAAGATCGACGAAATCCTCGATCAGCTCAGCACACTCGACGGCAACCCTTTCAGCGTTCCCACGAGTACTCCGATCGAACTTGTCGACAATGACCAGCTCGACGCCGTTGAGGAGCAGTTCCGGACCGGCGCGATGAGCCTGGGCTGGGACCCGACGACGGCTCAGATCGTCGTCGAGGCCTACCCCCTGGCCGACCTCGAAGCCGATGACGACGCCGAAACCCTCGATGACGACGACGCTGACGGCTCCGAAGTGCTGCGGGTGCGGATGCCGGTCGGCACGGCCCGCGCGTTCGCCAAGCGCACCCGCGAGGTCGTGGGTGCCGGGCGTCCGATCTGCCCGCTCTGCGGCTACCCGATGGACGCCGACGGGCATACCTGCACCCTTCCCGAGGACTGATGCCGGCACCCGACCTGGCGGCCGCCGACCTGACACTGACCGGCCGCATCACGACGGCGTCGAATGCCACCTTCCTGGGCAGCATCGCCGGAATCGCGGTCGTCTATAAGCCGATAGCGGGCGAGAGCCCGTTGTGGGACTTTCCCGACGGCACCCTGGCTCAGCGGGAGGTCGCCGCCTACCTCGTCTCCCAGGTGCTCGGCTGGAACGTCGTGCCGAAGACCTGGCTGCGCGACGGTCCGCTGGGCGAAGGAATGGTGCAGCTCTGGCAGGAACAGGACCCCGCCCATAACGCCGTGGACCTAGTCGCGACGGACAAGGTGCCCGAGACCGGGTGGAAGCCCGTTCTCGAGGGCCAGGATGAGGACGGACGGATGGTCGCCCTCGTTCACGAAGACTCGCCGGCGCTCAGGCGCATGGCGGTGTTCGACATCGTCGTCAACAACGCCGACCGCAAGGGCGCCCATATCCTCGCGATGACCGACGGACACCGGCACGGCGTGGACCACGGGCTCACCTTTCACAGCGACCACAAGCTGCGCACGGTGCTGTGGGGGTGGCTGGGACATGCATTGACCGCCGAGGAACTCGACGGCATCGAGCGGGTCAGCGAAGGACTGCACGGTGAGCTGGGCCGCAGCCTGGCGGACCTGCTCACCGAAGAAGAAATCGCTGCACTCGCCGCGCGCTGCACCCGGTTGCGCCGGGCGGCGCGGTTTCCGGCTCCGAGCGGTGGGATGCCGGCAGTTCCCTGGCCGCTGTTCTGAGGGAAATGTCGCCACGGCCTTTGCGCTCCGGCATAGAGGACGTAACGGTCAGTCAACACAACGTCCGACAGTAGGGCGATGATCGCACAAGGGCCCACTCGTGGATGAGTGGGCCCTTGTGTGCGGCGCGTGGATCTTCATTTCAGATCCTCCGAATTATGCGGCCTAGTAACCGGGGCGGGTCGGATCGTTGACGCCGGTGGTGCCCGTCGTGCCTGTCGTGCTTGTGGTTCCGGCGGTGCGGGTGTCACTGGTCGTGGTGCTGCCCACGGTACGGACATGGTCAACGTGCTCTTTCTTGTTCCTCTTCAGCAGGCCTGCCAGTCCGAGAAGGCCCAGGAGGCCCCACAGGCCCGCGTCGCCGTTGTCATCGTCGCTTTGGTTCACATCTGACCCTGTGGCCCCACGGAGAATGACAACACCGTTTGCTGAGTTCGCCGCCGGGGCTTTTTCCGGCGGAAAGTGGGACCTGCTCCCACATACCCTTGCAGTTTCTCGAACTTTCCTTCGCCGCTGACAGAGCGGAGGAACGGGTGCCACGGAAATGATTCATCAGTCTCTTGATGTTTTCGTCCTGTGGGGCGCTGGAATGCTGGGTTGGCGGTCGCTGAAAACTCGTGATCCGCGACCAGAGGTGGGAGGTTCCGGGCAACGAATCATCCGTTGTGAAGTAATATCCGGCCGGCAGAAGCGCTGGTAGTCCGTCGACGGGCGCGGATAGGCTGAACCGGTGGCCCCTCCTTCCTTCTTGCACCCGCGTGGTCTCCGCACCGTGGCTTTGCGCGCCCTCGGAGGCTTCATCGCGGTTCAGGCGACCGTGATCGCCATCCTGATCGCCGCGGACGCGCTCAAGCGCCGATCCCGGGTCCGGCGCTCCAGATTCCCACGGCCTGGCATCTTCGAACACACCGTGGGTGACACGGACACACGCATTCACACCTACGGGGAGGATCTCTACCGCGACATGCTCGCCGCCATCAATGGCGCGCAGCGCCGCATCCTGATGGAGACCTATCTGTGGAAGAACGACGGCGTGGGCCAGCAGTTCCGGGACGCGCTCAACGCTGCTGCAGAACGCGGCGTCGAGGTGTACCTGATCTACGACGGCTTCGGCAACCTGGTCGTGCCCTCCTCGTTCTACCGTTTCCACCCCGCCGTGCACGTCTTCCGCTTTCCCGTCGTGCGCCCGCGTCTGCTCCTTACCCCGTTGCGTGCAACCGGATTGACTCACCGCAAGCTGCTGGTGGTCGATGACGAAACCGGTTTCATCGGCGGATACAACATTGGCTCGCTCTATGCCACACAGTGGCGCGACACCCACGTTCGTCTCACCGGGCCTGCCGCCTTTGAACTGGGGCATTCCTTCACGGCCCTGTGGAACCATCCCTGGGGGCCGCAGCCGAAGCTGCCGCATTCGCATCTTGCGGCGTGGAATTCGCAACTGCACGCCGTCAACAACGTCCCGGCCAATCTGGTCTACCCGATCCGCAGTGTCTATCTTGATGCCATCCACCGCGCCAGGGACCACATCTATCTCACCACCGCCTACTTCATCCCCGACCAGCAAATCCTCACCGCGCTGATCGAGGCAGCCCAGCGCGGTGTGGATGTGAGGGTGATCGTGCCGGAAAACTCGAACCATGTGCTGGCCGACTGGCTCTCGCGCGGGTTCTACTCCGCGCTGCTGGCCGAAGGGATCACGCTGCTTCTCTACCGCCACGCCATGATCCACGCCAAGACCGCGACCATCGACGGTCAGTGGTCAATAGTCGGCACCGCCAACATTGACCGGCTGAGCCTCAGTTTCAACTACGAGAGCAACCTCATCGTCCACGATCCGGACTTTGCCGCGGACATGGAGGAAATTTTCGCGACCGACAGCGCGAACTGCCTGGAATTGTCCGCCCAGATGTGGGAACGCCGCCACCCCGCCGCCTGGTTCGCCGAAACAGTCCTCCGGCCTCTGCGGCCATTCCTCTGAGCGAAGTCCCGTCGCCCTAACGCGATGTAGAAGCAGACCACCGCGCGTAGTGTCGGCACATCCGCTCAGGGTAATCCACTCAGCGGGACTTATTGATCCACTCAACCGGACTTACGCTCGGCGGAATCCTTCTCCTTGCCCTTCGGCGCTTTCTCCGACTTTTCGATCTCGTAGCGCTGGGGCACGAACCGCTGGCGGTCCAACGGCGGCCGCTCGTAGTTCCGGTCCTGGCGGTCGGGCAACTCGATGTCCGGCAACTCCGGCTGCTCGTAAGGCAACAGCGACAGCAGATGGGCCATCAGGTTGAGCCGGGCCTCCTTCTTATTGTCGGCGTCCACCACCCACCACGGGCTGCGCTCGGTGTCACTGAACTCAAACATCTTGTCCTTGGCCTCTGCGTAGTCAACCCAGCGGGCCTGCGCTTCGAGGTCCATGGGGCTCAGCTTCCATCGCTTGGCCGGGTTATCGATGCGGCTTTGGAATCGACGGCGCTGCTCGGAGTCGGAAAGACTCAACCAGTACTTCACCAGGACGATACCGTCGGCAATCAGTGCCTCCTCGAGCAGGGGCACAGTGTCGGCGAATTGGGCATACTGCTCGTCAGTGCAGAAACCCATCACCCGCTCCACCCCGGCCCGGTTGTACCAGGACCGGTCGAAGAGCACCATTTCGCCGGCCGCCGGCAGATGGGCGATGTAGCGCTGAAAGTACCACTGCGACCGCTCGCGCTCCGTCGGCGCCGGGAGTGCAACAACGCGGCAGGAGCGCGGGTTGAGCGCACCGCTGATGCGTTGGATCGTTCCGCCCTTACCTGCTGTGTCGCGTCCTTCGAAGATAATCACCAGCCGCGTCCCGGTTTTGCGCACCCACTCCTGCAGGGCGACCAGTTCTTCCTGCAACCGCAGCAGTTCCTTTTTGTAGTCCTTCTTGGACAGGACCTGGGAGCTTGCCTCATCGGGCGTTTTCTTGACCACACTTCGTATCCTGCCCCAGACCGCACTATTCGGGGAGGTGCTTTCACTGTGCGGACCAAAGGACCACGAGAATTGACATTCTGGGAGAACCCGTCGCACGGGTACTCGGAGTTTCTTATGACGCCTTTGCAGTAGCCAGGCGCTGACGGGAGCCAGCATCGGACCCGACCGGGGAAGCGCGGCTGAGGGACGGCGTACAGGCAGAATCCCGAACGATTCCACATCCGCTACTCCTCGAGGATAGGATCCGAGTTCGGTCCTTCACCATCGCGTCCCATGGGCTCCTACTCAGCGGGCGTGGAAGCTTCCTGGGGTTGGGTTGTGGAATTCGACGCATGGGGGATGAACGATGAAGGCTGACGGGGCGGTGACCGCAGGGTTTCTGCTAGCCGGGGCTCTTTTGATGAGCGCCTGCGGGGTTGGAGCTGGACCGGCTGTAGGCGCCGCCGGAGGCTCCGCCTTCTCGCCGGAGCCCACCGTTGGGGGCTATGAAGGGTGGTGGAACAGCACCCCTGTCTCGGGCGATACCTCCGGCCTGCCCAAGGAAACCGTGGCGGTCCGCACCGACACCGGCGAGGTCGTGGACGCTTCCACCCGGGACGAGAACGGGCGGGCCGCGGCTGTCGATCCGGATGACGTCGAGTACTCAGTGGTAGTGAACCCTGCATGGCCCCAACAGTCGGTGGTCATCATCGACACCGAAACCGATGAAGTCATCGAGAGTTTCCGGGTCGACTCGTCCGGCACGCCCGTTCGCTAGGGACCGGAGCGCGCAGGTCGGTGCAAACCCCGCAGCGGGCCCCGGCTCGCGGCCGCCATCCCAGCTCATCGACTCACGTATCTGCGTGCAGCACGACTGCCTGTTCACGGAGACCGCCCGAAATCGATGCACCTCGTCGAACGAAAAAGCGCACCTAGTTGGATGACTTCCAACTAGGTGCGCCGCATCTTCCAGCTAGACCGTCATTCTTTCAATGGGGCCTACATATCCGATCAGACTAGAAGTCCCAGTCGTCGTCCTCGGTGTTGACTGCCTTACCGATCACGTACGACGAGCCAGAACCGGAGAAGAAGTCGTGGTTCTCGTCCGCGTTCGGTGAGAGCGCCGACAGGATCGCCGGGTTCACATCGGTGACGGTGGAGGGGAACATCGCCTCGTAGCCCAGGTTCATCAGCGCCTTATTGGCGTTGTAGTGAAGGAACTTCTTGACGTCCTCGGCCAGACCGACGGAGTCGTAGAGGTCGTGCGTGTACTGGACCTCGTTCTCGTACAGCTCGAACAGCAGCTCGTAGGTGTAGTCCTTGATCTCCTGCTTGCGCTCCTCCGACTGGCCCTCAAGGCCCTTCTGGAACTTGTACCCGATGTAGTAGCCGTGCACGGCCTCGTCGCGGATGATCAGGCGGATCAGGTCGGCCGTGTTCGTCAGTTTCGCCCGTGAGGACCAGTACATGGGCAGGTAGAACCCGGAGTAGAACAGGAAGCTCTCAAGCAGCGTGGAGGCGACCTTGCGCTTCAGCGGATCATCGCCCTGGTAGTAGTCCATGACGATCTGCGCCTTCTTCTGAAGGTTCACATTCTCGGTGGACCAGCGGAAGGCCTCGTCGATCTCCTTGGTGGAGGCCAGCGTGGAGAAGATCGAGGAGTAGCTCTTGGCGTGCACCGACTCCATGAACGCGATGTTGGTGTACACCGCCTCTTCCTGCTGCGTGATGGCGTCCGGGATCAGGCTGACGGCACCTACGGTGGCCTGCACCGTGTCGAGCAGGGTGAGCCCGGTGAACACGCGCATGGTGAGCTGCTGCTCGTCCGGGGTCAGCGTGGCCCAGGACTGGACGTCGTTGGACAGGGGCACTTTCTCCGGCAGCCAGAAGTTGTTGACGAGGCGGTTCCAGACCTCCACGTCCTTTTCGTCCCGGATGCGGTTCCAGTTGATCGCCTCAACATGGCTGAGAAGCTTCAGTTTTTCGGTCATGACTCCGACTCGCTTTCTGAGGTAAAACTTGGTTCGGCTGAGTCTTCGATGCAATACCTGCAGTCGGCTTTCTCAATGCCTTCGTTGTGGGAGGTCCGGTGGGTGGGTCATCCCCTCGGGAACGACCCACCCAATCTAGGTGACTAGAGCATGCAGCTGACGCAGCCGTCCACCTCTGTCCCTTCCAGCGCGAGCTGGCGGAGACGGATGTAGTAGATGGTCTTGATGCCCTTGCGCCAGGCGTAGATCTGCGCCTTGTTGATGTCGCGGGTGGTGGCGGTGTCCTTGAAGAACAGGGTCAGGGACAGGCCCTGGTCCACGTGCTGCGTCGCCGCAGCGTACGTGTCGATGATCTTCTCGTAGCCGATTTCGTACGCGTCCTCGTAGTACTCGAGGTTGTCGTTCGTCAGGTACGGAGCCGGGTAGTACACGCGGCCCAGCTTGCCTTCCTTGCGGATCTCGATCTTCGAGGCCACCGGGTGGATCGAGGAGGTCGAGTTGTTGATGTAGCTGATCGAACCGGTCGGCGGCACGGCCTGCAGGTTCTGGTTGAAGATGCCGTGCTCCATGACCGAGGCCTTCAGCGCACGCCAGTCCTCCTGCGTGGGAATGTGCACGTCCTTGAACAGCTCCGCCACGCGCGGGGTCTGCGGAACCCACGTCTGGTCGGTGTACTTGTCGAAGAACTCACCCGAGGCGTACTTGGACTTTTCGAAGCCGCCGAAGGTCCGGCCGGTCTCGATCGCCAGCAGGTTCGAGGCGCGGATGGCGTGGTAGACCACGGTGTAGAAGTAGATGTTCGTGAAGTCCAGGCCCTCTTCGGAACCGTAGTGGACCCGCTCGCGGGCCAGGTAGCCGTGAAGGTTCATCTGGCCCAGGCCGATGGCGTGCGACTGCTCGTTGCCCTTGGCGATCGAGGGAACCGAGGTGATGTTCGACATCACGGAGACGGCCGAGAGGGCGCGGATCGCAGTCTCAATGGTCCGCCCGAAGTCCGGCGAGTCCATCGTCTTCGCGATGTTCAGCGAACCCAGGTTGCACGAGATGTCCTTACCGGTATCGGCGTAGGACAGGTCGTCGTGGTACGTGGTGGGCTCCGAAACCTGCAGGATCTCCGAGCACAGGTTGCTCATGATGATCTTGCCCTCGATCGGGTTCGCCCGGTTCACCGTGTCCTCGAACATAATGTACGGGTAGCCGGACTCGAACTGGATCTCCGCGAGGGTCTGGAAGAACTCGCGCGCCTTGATCTTGGTCTTCTTGATCCGCGCGTCGTCGACCATCTCGTAGTACTTCTCGGTGACGTTCACGTCGGAGAACGGCATGCCGTAGACCTTCTCGACGTCGTACGGGGAGAACAGGTACATGTCCTCGTCGCGCTTGGCCAGCTCGAAGGTGATGTCGGGGACGACGACGCCGAGGGACAGGGTCTTGATGCGGATCTTCTCGTCGGCGTTCTCGCGCTTGGTGTCGAGGAACCGGTTGATGTCCGGGTGGTGGGCGTGCAGGTACACCGCGCCGGCTCCCTGGCGGGCTCCGAGCTGGTTGGCGTAGGAGAAGCTGTCTTCGAGGAGCTTCATCACGGGGATGACGCCGGAGGACTGGTTCTCGATCTGCTTGATCGGCGCGCCGACCTCGCGGATGTTCGTCAGGGCGAAGGCGACGCCGCCGCCGCGCTTGGACAGCTGCAGGGCGGAGTTGATGGAGCGCCCGATGGACTCCATGTTGTCCTCGATGCGCAGCAGGAAGCAGGAGACGAGCTCGCCGCGCTGGGCCTTGCCGGCATTGAGGAAGGTCGGGGTGGCCGGCTGGAATCGGCCCTCGATAATCTCGTCGACGAGCTGGGTGGCGAGCGTCTCGTCGCCGGCGGCCAGGTGCAGGGCCACCATGCAGACACGGTCCTCATAACGCTCCAGGAAGCGTTTGCCGTCGAACGTCTTGAGCGTGTACGAGGTGTAGAACTTGAAGGCGCCGAGGAAGGTCTCGAAGCGGAATTTCTTGCTGTAGGCGCGCTTGTAGAGGTCCCGGATGAAGTTCATCGTGTACTGGTCGAGGGTTTCCCGCTCGTAGTACTCGTTCTTCACCAGGTAGTCGAGCTTCTCCTCGAGGTCGTGGAAGAAGACAGTGTTGTTGTTGACGTGCTGCAGGAAGTACTGGTGTGCGGCTTCCTTGTCGGCCTCGAACTGGATCTCTCCGTCCGGCCCGTAGAGGTTAAGCATCGCGTTGAGCTCGTGGTAGCCCAGATCCTTGTAGCGGGCATCGACGCTGTGCTTTGTGGCCCCAGCGGTGTCCGTCTCAGCAACACTCATGTCCAAAACTCTTCCAATCCTTGATGTACCCGGTCTACGTCATCGGACGTCCCCATAAGTTCAAACCGATATAGGACGGGGACCCCGCACTTGGCGGCGACGATGTCGGCCGCCAGACAGTAGGTTTCCCCGAAATTCGTATTGCCCGCTCCAATGACTCCCCGGAGGAGCGAGCGGTTTCCTTCATTGTTCAAAAACTTGATGACCTGCCGCGGCACCGCTCCCCTGCCGGACTCTCCCCCGTAGGTGGGCAGGACCAGCACGTAAGGCTGGAGCGCCTTGAGGGTAGGATCCTTCGTGAGCAGCGGGAGCCGGGCCGAATGCATGCCCAACTTGGTGACGAACCGGTGCGTGTTGTCCGAGACCGACGAGAAGTAGATCAGCGGCGCATCGGTAACCCCGCCAGAAGCCGTCTGCTCCAGGCGGGGTGTCTCGGTATCCACGGTGGTTGTCATGAGCGGCGGGATAGGCCGGCCCGGTCCTGCGAAGGCAGGAAAATCAGGCGACGGAGGTGACGGACAGCTCGGCCAGCTCGTTGATCTTGTCGGGGCGGAAACCGGACCAGTGGTCCTTGTCAGTGATGACGACCGGTGCCTGCATGTAACCCATCGAGCGGAGGCGCTCCAGTGCGGCCGGATCCTGTGAAATATCGACGCTCTGGTAGGTGATTCCCTTCTTGTCCAGAGCCCGGTAGGTGGCGTTGCACTGTACGCATGCTGGCTTGGTGTAAACCGTTACGGTCATGTCCCTGTCCCCTTCTTGATGCTGCTGTATTGCCGTGTCCGTGGGTGGTGGTGGAGCGTCCCGATAAGGGGGAAATTCCGGGGAATTTCCGGCCCTGCGGTCTCTGCCCGGCCAGCGGTTGATTCGATATCTAGATACTACATCTAGTGCGGGCCACCGATACAGACCCCAACATGATGTATTACAAGTATGTCATTCACCCGCTCCTGAGTCCACATGAAATCCACAGGCGGGGCCCTCTCGGACCCGCGGATTTACGCCGATCTGCACCCCTGGGTGCACACCCTGTGGAGTACTTGCACACAGCAAAAAATTGCCTGTGTCGTCCTTTTCTCGGCGTGTCGCGGTGACCTTCCGCGGGGTGTCCGAGGGCACACCCCTGGGCCGCCGCGGGCCCTACGGCCGGCGGTCGATGAGGAACTGCTGCACGTCGAGTTACCCGGCCTGGAAACCTGCCCCGGAGTAGCAGAGGTAGAAGCGCCAACCCGCACCCGGCTCCCGTCCCGGCCGCGCAGGGCACGACACATTCCGTGCGGAGCACCGCGGGCTCGACTTAGCGGGCACCGGCTCGGCTAAAGTTCGGAGTCCCCCCACCTGTGGATCGCTCCGCCGCCCCACGCACCGGAGCATCGCGCCATCGTTCGCCGGAAAGGACCGCCCATGGTCAATCCCGTCCATCTGAGGACGCTGCTCGAGGTGATCCGCCACGGGTCCTTCGCAGGAGCCGCCACCACCCTCGGCTACACCGCCTCTGCGGTGTCCCAGCAGATGTCGGCGCTGGAGAAGGACACCGGTGCCACCCTCTTCGAACGCAGCGCCCGCAGCGCCGTGCCCACGGAGGCCGCCGTCGTCATGTCCCGGCATGCGGCAAAGGTGCTCACGGACATCGACGCGCTGCTCGCCTCCACGGCCCGCGCCCAGGCCGAGACGTCCCAGGAGCTCCGCCTGGGCCTGTTCCCCTCACTGGCGACCTATGCGCTGCCCCGGCTGCTCAGCACCCAGCAGTGGAAGTCCCTCGGGATCCACCTGAAGGTGTACGTCGCCGAACCCGCACAGACCATCCAGGGCCTGCGCACCGGCGGGGAACTCGACCTCGCCCTCGTGTACCAGGTGGGCCAGGCGGGCCTGGCCTGGCCCTCAAGCGTCAGCCGGCAGTGGATCGGCGACGACGATTTCCGGGTGGTCCTGCCCGAGGCCTGGGGCATCCGGGCCGGATCCACGGTCAGTGCCGACCAGCTGGCCGACATGCCGTGGATCCTCCACCATCCCGGCACGGCCGACGCCACGGTGATCGAGCGCCTGTTCGCCGGCTGCAACCTCCATCCGCGGGTGGTGGCATACTGCGACGACTTCAACGCCAGCCTCGAAATGGCCGCCGCGGGGCTCGGCGCCGCACTGGTTCCAGATCTGGCGATGCTGAACCGGCCGCCCGGCATCGTCGCCCTGGACGTCCCGGAGATCCGGCTCGCCCGGAGCATCTTCGCCCTGCAGACCGGGGACCGCCAGAACGTCCGGGTGCGGCTCTTCATGGACCAGCTGGCCGACATCCTTCGCCAGCGGAGCATCGAACCGAAACACATTTCCTGACGATCCGCACCCCCTCCTGCGGACCTCTAAAAGCGTTGTCGGGCCCTCCGTGCCTCGGTAGCCTCGGAGCGGGTGGGCGGCCCCCAGCCGTCCACCCGCTCCACCGGCCGTGCCGGGGTCCATACCGCAGTTCATGCCGCAATTCATGCCCAAGGTAGGGAGAACCCAGTGAGCAAGAAGCAGCCAGTCGTCGTGATCACCGGTGCATCGAGCGGGATCGGACGCGCGACAGCCCTCCACTTCGCCCGCAGGGGCGCGGACCTCGTCCTGGCCGCCCGACGGGAGGAAGCCCTCGAGGGGCTGATCGAGGAGTGCGAGGCCTACGGTTCCCGGGCCTTCTCGGTGCCCACCGACACCAGCGACCCCGAGGCCGTCCAGGAACTGGCCGCGCGGACCGTGGAGGCCTACGACCGCATCGACGTGTGGGTCAACAACGCCGCTGTCTCCTTCTTCGCGCCCTTCCTTGAGGTCCCACTGAAGGACTTCAACCGGGTGATCGACGTCAATATCATGGGCTACGTGCACGGCGCCCGGGTGGCGCTGCAGCACATGCGCAGCCAGGGCTCGGGCGTGCTCATCAATGTGGCCTCGATCGTGGGCGTCGTCCCCCAGCCGTACACCTCCGCCTATTCGATGTCCAAGGCCGCAGTCCGCGCCCTCGGAGTGAGCCTGCGCTCGGAACTGCTGCTCGCCAAGGCCCGCAGAATCCACGTCTGCACGGTGCTTCCTGCCACCATCGACACCCCCTTCTTCAACCAGGCGGCCAACTACACCGGCCGCCGGGCCCAGGCGATGCCGCCGGTGTACAGCCCGCAGAAGGTGGCCGTCGCCATCTACAAGCTTGTCGACTCGCCGCGCGGCGAAGTGGTCGTCGGCAGGATCGGCCGCTCGATGGTGCGCCAGCACCGGTTCGCCCCCGCGAAGGTGGAGACCGCAATGGCCCACCAGGTGGAGAAGACCCACCTGTCGAGGAAACAGTCGGCCGAGGCCACCAGCGGCAACCTCTACGAACCCTCCGCGGACCGGCGCGACACCGCGGTGACCGGCGGGTGGAGCGGCAGGCGCCGGTCGGTGCAGCGCTCGCTGCTCGGCACCGCCGCCCTGGCGACAGCAGGCGGAGTCCTCGTCCGGCGGATGCGCGGCTGACCACGGGGCACAGAATCCAGGACAGGGACGTCGAAGGCACGCCGAGCGGGCAGTGAACACCGATGCTCCGGGACGTTCCCCGGCGCTGAGGGACCTGGTCCTGGACAGCACCGATGTGAAGGACTTCCTCTACGACCTCGCCAACCTCGCTGTCCACCGGCCCGGAACATCCAGCTGCGCGACATTGCGGCGAGGGTCGCAGCGTCGGCCGGACAAGGCGCCGCAGAGGCCTGAAGGGCACCGCCACGGCTCCCCGGCCGGGCCCCCGACCGGGCCGCCGGTCGAACCGGGCCCACTCCGCATTGCAATACTGGAGGGATGGCTTCACCACTTCCCACCGTCCCCCGGCCCCTGCCACGACGCCTCGGCGCGTACCTGCGTCATGGGCGCGTCCTGCTCGCCCTGAAGGCGGCCATCGCCGCCGGCATCGCCTGGTGGGTGGCCCTGCTGGTCCCCGGAGTGGCCTCCAGCTACCCGTACTACGCGCCGCTCGGGGCGCTCGTGTGCATGTACCCCACGGTGGCCGGCTCGGCGCGGACGGGCCTCCAGACCCTCATCGGGCTCGGGGCCGGAATCCTGCTGGCCTTCCCGGTGATCCTGCTTGGCAACCCCACCAGCCTGACGGTCGGACTGGTCGTCGGGCTCGGTGTGCTGCTGGCCGGGCTTCCGCGCCTGGGCGCCGGACGGGACTGGATACCGATGGCGGCGCTCTTCGTGCTGCTGCTGGGCGGCGACCACGCCAACACCTATTCACTGGGGTACTCGATCCAGATGCTCGTCGGCGTCGCCGTCGGGCTTGCGGTGAACGCGTTGGTCTTCCCCCCGCTGCACCTCAACGGCGTTATCCAGAGCCTCGAGGAACTTCGCTCCGCCCTGGCGCTCCAGCTCAGCGACATGGGGGCAGCCCTTGAGGAACGCTGGCCGCCCGAGCACGAGGAGTGGGCCTCCCGGCAGGACCGGCTCCGCCGGCTGGGCCGGGACGCACGCAGCGCGGTGCAGCTGGCCGATACGAGCCGCCGGGGAAACCTCCGCCGCTACCGCAACGGCCGGGACCTTGAGGCCGACTACCACGCCCTGCGGTCCCTTGAACGGATCACCTTCTACGTCGAGGACATCACCGAGGTGCTCTCCGGCGCCATCTGGCGCTCGGAGACCGCGGCGCCGCTGCCCGCCGCCCTGGGCGTACCCCTCGCCGAGGCCAGCCGGCTGACCTCGGAGGCCATTGGCGCCTGGGATCCCGAAGCGTCAGCCCAGGCCACCGCGGAAGACTCGGTCGAGTCCCTCATCCGCCAGGTACACGCCAGCGCCGTCAACGAACGGATCGACGCCGCGGCGACCTTCGGCATGGGGCTCCGGCGGATCCTCTTGACGATCCGCCTCGACTCGGTTCCCGCCCGCTAGCTGTCCTCGCGGTGAGGAAAGGGCTCGGGGACGGGGTCCGGGTCGGGATCCGGGGCAATGATGCCAAGCTTCTCCAACTGCTTGGACATCCCGGCGCCATCCGGGGCGTACACCCACTCGATGTCCGGGGTCAGCTCGGCGGCATTGGTCTTCGACCGCCCGCCGGCGAGCACCGCCTCGCTGGCCGAGAGCTGCCGGATGGCGATGGCACGCACCCGGTCTGGATGCCGCTGCGCGAACTCGGCGTAGATCGCCTCATCGTGCTGGCCGTCGTCGCCCACCAGGAGCCACTTCACCGACGGGAACTCCCCAGCCAGGCGCTCGAGGGAGGTGCGCTTGTGGTCCTGGCCGCTGCGGAACCAGCGGTCGCGGGTGGGGCCCCAGTCGGTGAGCAGTTTCGGGCCGGCCGGGTAGAGGTTGCGTGAGAGGAACCGGGTCAGGGCAGGTGCCACGTTCCACGCCCCCGTCGAGAGGTACAGCACCGGCGCCGACGGCATGCTGCGGGTGATCCGCTCGTACAGCACAGCCATGCCGGGGGTCGGCGTCCGGGCGTGTTCGTCCACCACGAACGTGTTCCAGGCGGCCAGGAAGGGCCGCGGAAGGGCTGTGACCATGACGGTGTCGTCGATGTCGGAGACCACCCCGAAGTCCACTGAGTCGTCGACCACCCGCATGGGCGCGTCGGCGAGCCGCGAATCGCCCGACCGCAGCCGGACCGTGTGCCAGCCGGGCGTTAGTTCCACATCGATGCGGGCATCGATCACCCCGCCGTGGTCGGCCTTGACGGTGTGCGTGCTTCCATTGATCTGCACCTGCACGACGGCGTCGCGCACGGGAGCGCTGGTGAAGTTCCGCCACCCGCGGATGCCCTCCTTTAAGGGCTTGAGGGGGCCGCTGTCCTCTACCGGACCGCTGTCGCGGGGATCGGTCAGCACCACCCGGGCCAGCACCCGAACCCACTTGGTCGTCCCATAACCGGTGTACGGGATGACAGTCTGCACGTGCCCTCGGCGGATGGCGAGCCGGCGCTGGAAGCCCAGCCAGGCGTCGTCGATTCTCATGCCCAGGTGGGTGCGTTCCTTCACCTCAACGCCCGGTACCTTAGCCGCCGGCACCTCGGTGGCCGGGGTGCTCTCGATGATTTCGGCCTTGTCGGCTGGACGGTCTGTTGGCTGTTCAGCAGGAGTCGTCATGGGTTCAGTGTGTCACGAGTACGCTCCGGAAACCCTCCCTTCGTGCCCTCCTGTGCACCGTCGGCGCAAGAGCCCGCACATGGAGGGAAGCCCGTGGCCCTCCGGCGCCGGGCGGCACCATAATGGCTCATGACCCAGGGGAAAGAAGCGCCCGCAGCGCGCCGGTATCTTGCCGACGCCGCCGCCGTCCTGCCGGAACTGCCAGGCGGCGCGGGGACACCCCCGCAGGGCGGGACCACAGTTCTTCGGCGCGTCCACTGGGATCTCGACGACCAGGAGCTGGCGCACGCGGGGATCACCGTGGCCGTCATCGGTGAGGGGCCGGCGGCCCGCTGGGACCTGACCTTTCCCGCGGCGTTGAGCCAGCTGGACTTCTCGGTTGCGTCCCCGGAGGCCGGCGGCGTCCCGCCGGAGGTTCTTGAGCGGGTCCGGGTCCATGTCCGCGACCGGGACCTGCGGCCGGTGGCCGACCTCGCCCTCCGGCGTCGGGAGGTCACCCTCCCGGGATCCGACGGCATCGGGCTGCAGGTGCGGGACGACGCCGTCGAACTAGCTGACGGCGCCGGCTGGCGGGAATGGACGGTGGAGGCACTCCCTGACCCGGCGGCGCACGGCGGACCTGGGCACGGCGGCCACGGCGATGGCGACGTCGACGGCAACGGCAATAAGGCCGGGGAGCTGCTTGACACCGTCGAGGCCCTGCTGGTCGCGGCGGGTGCCTCCCCCGGCGGGCCCGCGGAGCGGCTCGCACCGCCCGCGGCGGGCCGCAGCACCGTCCCGGAGGCCCCAACGGACACCGGCACGCCGATCGGCGCGGTCCTCGCCCCGGTGTTTACGACACTCGCGGCCGAGCTCAAGACCTGGGACCTCCGCGTACGGGTGGACGAAGAGGACGCCGTCCACCAGTTGCGGGTGCGCTCCCGCACCCTGCGGAGCGTGCTCAAGACGTACGAAAAGCTGCTCGATGAAGCCGCCGTCCGGGACCTTGAGGGCCGGCTACAACGGCTCGGACATACCCTTTCCGTCGCCCGCGATGCCGACGTGATCCGTGGCTGGGTGCCTGGAAGCGTGAAGGCCCTTCCGGACGGATCGATTCCCGCCCACGTTGCCCGCCGGCTTCAGAGGACGGCCTCGGCCCAGTACCGGCGGGCCTACGGGGAACTGCTTGGGGAATTGAGCTCCCCTGACTATTTCCGGCTCCTTGCCGTGCTCGACGAATTTTCCGCCCGGCCGCCGCTGGCGGCCGAACGGGAGGGGCACAGCGCACGGAAGGCCATCCGGCGGGCCGCCAAGCGCCAGCAGCGCAAGGTGCTCGAACTCGTTGACGCTGCCGCCGGGGAGGAGGACGCCGCGGCGCGGATCCATCTCCTTCATGAGGTGAGGAAGCGGTCCAAGCGGCTTCGGTACGCCATTCGATCGGTCTCCACGGCCACCGGCTTCGACTTCGGCAGCAAGCTCGCTGCCGTCCTGGCGACCGCCGAGGACATCCAGGACGCCCTCGGCGTCCACCGCGACAGCGTCATGTTCCAGGAATTTGTCACCAGAACCGCCCGCGCGGCACACCGCTCCGGCGAAAACACCTTCGCGTACGGCGTGCTTCACCAGGCCGAGGCATCCCGCCAAGAGATGGCGGCCGAGGCGTACCGGGAGGCGGCGGAGCGCCTTCGGCAGGGCTGAGGCGGGGACTATTCGATGCTGCCTCCGGTGAAGCTGTCGATGGTGGCAGACCAGCGGGTCCCGGCCGGAAGGACCATCAGCGTCCACTCCCCCGGATCCACCCGCCGGGTGTAGGTGCCCGAGCCCGCCTCAAGCTTCGAGAGCAGCGGTTCCTCCCCCTCGGGCACCCCGCGCGTCCCCTCCGCCAGCAGGTAGATGAATCCCGGCCCGTCGAGGGTGTATTGAATCCGCGCAGCGCCTCCGGTGAGGGTGAATGGTTCGGGCGCCGGCCGTCCGGGCCCGCCGGCGAGCACTGCCACCTCGGTCCACCGGGGCGGAGGCTCCTTGGTCGGAAGGACGGAACTGAGGGCTGTCATGGCCGACCCGCCACCGGCGCGCAGCAGGGTCAGCGCCGGACCCGAGGCGAGGGTGAAGGCGGTAAGGATCACCACCAGTGAAGCTACGAGCGCCGCGGCACGGTGGCTGCGGCGCCCCGCCAGGGGGTGGCCGCCGCCGTCGACCGCGGATCCCAGGGCGAGGGCCAGAACATCGGCCGCCCACCAGAAGCCAGCGCCGCCCAGGGTGAGCAGCTTGATGACCCCCGACACCGGGCGCCGAAGGTTGAACCGGTCGACACCGAAGAACCCTCCCAGCAGCGACAGCACCCACGGTCTGCGGAAGTCGATCAGGCGCACTTCGGGAACCGAATCGGCCCGGGCCTTTCCAGCGGAGCGCGCCCGGGCCGCGGCGGTCAAACGGTTGGACCACCGCTTCGCTGCAGGCCCGGCCTCCGCGTTCATGGCTGAACACTATGCCTGCGGCGGCGGCCGGGGTAGGGCGGAGGCCGCTTGCTTAGTACGCCGCCATCGGCGCGGCGTAGCCCGCTGTGTACTAAGCATGCTTGGTATATTGTTGGGAGCCTCGGGACAGAAATGCATTAGGCATCCCGGACCATCTCCACTGCGGAAAGAGACCCCATGATCACTCAGGAACAGATGAAGGAGCTCATCAGCGCCGGCGGCAACGTCCTGAGCGCGGACGGGCAGATCCTCGGCCCGCTGGGGCGCCTGTATGTCGACGATGCGACGGGCCGGCCCACCTGGGTCACCGTGGACACGGGGGCCTCCGCCGCCGAGTCCTTCGTACCGCTTGATGGTGCCACCACGTCGGGCGGCGACGTCCAGGTCGCCTACCCCCGAGAATCGGTGCTCGCAGCCCCGGGCATGTCCCAGGACGGACACCTGAGTCAGGCGGAGGAGAAGCACCTGCTGCGCCACTACGGGCTCCTCCCCGGCGTCGACGAGGTCTCCGATGACCGGTCCGATGAGCACGCCACGTCCCGGCTTGAGAGCGACCACGTGATGATCCGCTCCGAGGAGCAGCTCCGCGCGGGCACCGAGATCCGGGAGACCGAGCGGGTACGCCTGGTGAAGAGGATCGTCACGGAGGAGGTCACCATCACGGTGCCGGTCCGGCGGGAAGAGCTCTCCATCGAGCGCGTCCCCCTCGACGATGTGCCGGGCCACCGCAACGGCAACGGCAACGGACACACCAACGGGGCGGCCTCCACCGGCGGCGGGTCGTACACCTACGTGGAACGCGACGAGGATACCGCCGCGGACCGGGACGACCTGTATGCCGCCGTCGGCTCCGCGTTCAGCGGGGACGAGGTCACCATCGTGCTCTACCAGGAGCGCCCCGTGGTGCAGACCGAGATCGTCGCCGTCGAGCGGATCCATGTGCTCAAGGAAATCATCACGCACGAGGAAACCCTCAGCGGGGAGGTCCGCAAGGAGGTCATCGAGGCCGAATCGTTCGATGCTCCCGGCCGGGCCGCGGCGGCACCACGCAGGACCGGTGGCTGACCCCTTCCCCACCGGTTGACCGCACCGGCGCCGCCTCGGCGCGCGGAGAACAGGAAAAGGCAATGTTGATACGCCGCGCCGAACCGGCGGACGCTGCCGAAGCGATCCGCGTCTTCCGGGGCTCCCGCACGGCCGCCGCCGCCTACCTGCCCTCGGCCGCCCATACTGAGGCGGAGGACGAGGAGTTCGTCCGCGGGGTCCTGATCACGGAACGGCAGACCTGGCTTGCGGTGGATGGGGACAGCCGTGCCGCCGGCCTGCTCAGCCTCAGCCCCGGGTGGATCGATCAGCTCTACGTCGCCCCCGAATCCTGGGGGCGCGGGGTGGGCACGCTACTCCTCGGCCACGCCAAGGCGCTGCAGCCCTCCGGACTCCAGCTGTGGACCTTCGAGTCAAACCTCGGCGCCCAGCGGTTCTACGAGAGGCACGGGTTCGTCGCCGTCGAACGCACGGACGGCACCGGTAACGAGGAGCGGGCACCGGACATCCGGTATGCGTGGTCGGGTCCCTGACCGGGCCGGAGTTTGTCCGGTCAAGCCGGACCTGACCGGACTTCCGACCGGTCAGTGGCCGCCCGGCGATGCCGGGTCGGCCTGCCCGTCCAGCCAGTTCGTCGTGTCAGTACGACTTGGGGATCACGATCCACAGGATGATGTAGGCGATCTCCCCGGCCCCGACCAGGCCGAAAATCACGAACAGCAGCCGTACCAGGGTCTTGGAGATGCCAAAGCGGGCGGCAAGGGCCGCACAGACCCCCGCGATCACCTTGCCGTTGCGCGGACGTACAAGTTGAGAAGTCATGCCCGTACCCTACCAACGCGGCCGCATGGGTGGACAGGACCAACTACCGCGGGCTCCGGGATAGGCCTTGTGCGCGGTGGACCGAGCGCGCACCATTGCTGCATCAGCTGAAACCACCCGAGGAGCTGATGTGTTCGGAAACGCGGACAAACCGCCGCAGGTTGACTTCTACCCCTGGCCCAGCGGCCTGACGTCCCGGCATTTTTCCCTCCTGAGGAGGAGCGCCTTCGTCGTCCTCGTCACGGTGCTGATCTTCGGCGCCTACAGCACCGAACTGACCCTGATGCGGGTCATCACCAACTGCCTCGTGGTGTACGTGGTGGTGATCTGGTCGCGGCGCTGGCTGTCCGAAAACCGGGACGGACCGGGCCGGCCGGGGCCCGCCCGGTAGTACCACCGCCGACGCCGGGCCGCCCCGCGGCGGGACGCCGAGCCTGGCGGCGGCCTACTCCGCCGGGCGCAGGGACGTGATCATGGTGCGGATCTTCCCGAACTCCTCCGTCTCCGCGTACACCTGCGGCGTGTCGGCGTGCGGCGGGTTGCCGGGCGTCGTGTCGAACGGGTCGTAGATGCCTCCGAATGCCGCGCCGCTGGGAGGCCAGGTAAAGAAGTGCGCAATCGGGCACGCCGTCGGGCCCACCGGCTCCGGCGCCGAGGTGATGCCATAGGCTCCGCTGAATCCCTTCTGCGGGTCGGCCTGCGCTGGGTCGCTGCGGATTTCAAAGACGAAGCGGGGAGTGCTACCGGCCTGGGCCAGGGCGGGCAGCGGCCGCGACTCGATCACCCCGTAGGGGCTCTTCTGGGCGCACTCGGCGCCGGTGACCAGATTGGTGCGCAGCGTCGCGATCGACTTTCCGGTGTCGCTGACCACCTCGATAAAGACCCCGCCAGGTGCTGCCCCTTCCGCGGCGACGATCGTCCAGTTCTCGGGATAGTCGAAGGCGAGCTCGCCGTCGAGGGTCGTGTAGGTGTTCCAGCCGGGCGCCGTGGGCGGGTCGGTCGGCGGTGCGGTGCCTGTGGGTGCCGTGGCACCCGGCGTGGAGCCTGGCGCGGTGGTCCCCGCGGGCGTCGGGGTTGGCGTCGAGGACGCCGCGATGCTGTTCGAAGCCGACTGGGTGAGCCCGGGGGCCGGCCCCGAGGCGGCCGGAGCGCATGCTCCCAGCACGACGGCGAGGCCGAGGGCCCCGCTGACGGATAAAACGGACGTGCGCCTCTTGTTCATGTGGACCTCCCGGACGGCCGCTGATCTGTCCATAGTGCATCGATCGGTAGTGCATCGATCGGTCCATTGTGGGGCCCGGCGGCGCGTCGTGGGCAGGGGCGCCGGAATCGTTCCAAAACTGTTGCAGGTTCCGGTCCGCGCCGCGCAGACTCCCGGGCACACAAAAGCCGCCAGGTCTCGGGGGTGATTCCCGGAACCTGGCGGCGGATTGGTGGAGCTGAGGGGACTCGAACCCCTGACCCCCTGCATGCCATGCAGGTGCGCTACCAGCTGCGCCACAGCCCCAATCCGTTGTTTCCCTCCGGCTAACCGGCTGAAGCAACTCGTTTAGTTTAGTAAAGTTTTCCGCTCCTGCAAAATCGGCCGGAACCGGCCCCCGCTAGCCCTCGATCGGCTCCGCCGGGAAGGACCCGAGACCCACATTGTGTTCCCGCAGCTGCCAGGAAAAGAGCGCCTCCGGGGTGCGGACCTGCTCGTCCAGAAGTGACCAGTGGCAGTTGGATACCCCGGCCAGCGCACCCCAGGTGGTTGAGGGCAGGCCCATCAGGGCGGCCAGTCCGGCGCGGATCGCTCCGCCGTGGCTGACCACCACGAGGGTCTGCCCAGGGGCGAGGTCCTCCACCGCTTCGAGGGTGGCCTCGCTCATCCGGCGGCCGACTTCCTCCCGGTTCTCCGCACCGCCGGCCCGGACCAAAGGGTCGCCCCCGCGCCAGGCGGCATTGTCCTCGGGGAACCGCTCATCGATCTCAGCGAAGGTGAGACCCTGCCACGCACCGGCGGCCGTCTCCCGGAAGCGCTTGTCCAGCCGCACCTTCAGGCCGGTGATGGAGGCCAGGGCGTGGGCGGTGTCGGCGGCCCGGCTGAGGTCGGAGGACACAATGCGCACCGGGTGGCGCTGGGCGAGCAGCCCGGCGGCCCGGGAGGCCTGGCGCCGGCCGGTCGCATCGAGCGGAACATCTTCCTGGCCCTGGAACATCCCGCCGTGGTTCCAGGCTGTTCTCCCATGCCGCCAGAAGATCACCCTGCGGGCGGCAGGGTCATCGTGCCGGTGTCCCGTCACTCCGCTTCGGTGCTGACGGCGCTGGGCGCATCGGGGTTCTGCGGTGAGCTCTGCAGGGAGCCTTCAAGCTGCAGGTCGACGGACGGGCAGTCGTTCCACAGCCGCTCCAGGGCGTAGAAGACGCGGTCCTCCTCGTGCTGGACGTGGATGACCACCTCGGCGTAGTCGAGCAGCACCCAGCGGCCCTCGCTGCGGCCTTCACGCCGGACAGGCTTCAGCCCCTGCTTTGACAGTTCCTCCTCGATGCCGTCGACGATGGCGTTGACCTGCCGTTCGCTCGGCGCCGAGGCAATGAGGAAAACATCGGTGATCGCCAGGCGCTCGCTTACATCGATGGCAACAATGTCCTGGGCAATCTTGTCCACTGCGGCGTGTGCCGCGGTGCGGGCAATCCCGATGGACGATTCGGTAGCGCTCACTGATCTCCTTGTGTGTGGTCAGCCGCCGAGGCCGCTGACAATCATTAGAATTCCGGCCAGGAGTGCAAGCACGCCCAACCCGAGTATTGAAAACTGCAGGTACCTCATCCGCCGAACCCGGGCCAGGCCCGCGGTCATCGCGTCAAGGGGGTCAAGCCCGTGGGCGCTTTGGGCACGCACGGGAGTGGCGCCGTCGTCGGTGGCCCGGCCGTGGTTGCGGGCGAGGGCCTCGGCCTGCGCCAGCACCTGCGACCGCCGCTCGGGGCCCTTGCCGGCGGAGGCCGAACCTTGGGCGGGAGCCGCAGGGTGTGCCGATGGCTTCGACGGAAGGGGACGGCGGACGACCGGAACGTGGGAGGTGGTCGGGGCCTTCAGGACCGGGCCGCCTACCCCGGGCACCTGAACGTATTCGGGCGGCGCGACGATCGAGAGGTTGTGCGCGGTGGTTGGGTCGCTCGACTGCGGACGCCGCTGGGAATTTTCCTCGGAAAGCTTCTGGATCTTCTGCGCCCGGCTGTTGAGGACGGCGGCGCGTTCGGCCAGGGCCTTCTGCTTCGCCAGGATGGCGGGGTCGACGGCGAACGGATCGGTGCCCTGCGCCGCCTCGATCAGAGCGACCTGGTCCCGGGCCTGCGCAGCGATGGCCTCGCGGGCCGCGAGGGCCTGCTCGACGCTCAGGTCCTCCCCACCGGCTCCCTGGCCGGCGGCGGGGGCAGCGCCGGTTGCCTGCGGCTCACCGGCCGCGCCTGCCCCCTCGGTGCTCACGCGGCGGCGGCGGTCGCGCCGGCCTTCGAGCGGCACCTGGGCGACCCGCCGCTCGATGGGGGTCCCGTCGGGGTGCAGGGGGCGGCCTTCGCCCTGCTGCGCGGCCGTCTCCGGTGCCGTCACCGCGCCGGAGGGGGCTGCACCGGCCGATCCCTGCGCCGAGCTGCCGGCTCCTGCAGTGGCGGGAGTCGAAGCAGCGGAGGCCGACTCATCGGCGGTCAAAGCAGCTGGGGTGGAAGCAGCCGGGGTGGAAGCAGCTGGGGTGGAATCGCCCGGAACCGTGCCGCCGGGAGCGGTGGTGGGAGCCTCCGCCCGGGCCGCCTGCGCTTCCTGCTGCTGCAGCCGCAGCTGGCGCCGGGTGGGCATTGCGTCATATGAGCCGGTGACCGTGGGCACTGAGTGTTCGGCCAGGGCACGGTAGGTGCGCAGGGCCTCACGGTCCCTCGCCCGCACCAGGGATACCCGCTCGGAGGTGTGGACTTCGGCGTCGACCGGCGCGTCGGCGGCACGCCGGCTCCGCCGCTGCCCCCCGCCTGCGGTTCCGGTTCCCGATACAGCGGAAGACCCGCGGCCGGAAGCGGCGGGTCGTGGGTCCTTCTCGTCGTTAGCCTTGCTCATTGCTTTCTCATCCGGTCGTCTGCGGAAGCGCTGTGGGATTGACACCGTGGGGCGGCGTCCCGGGTCCGGCGCCGTCGTCGGCCCCCTGCGCGGCGGGAGCGTCGGTCCTTGCATAGAGCCCGTACTTGGCGATGTACTGCACCACCCCGTCCGGCACCAGGTACCACACCGGGTTGCCCGATTCGACCCGGCGGCGGCAGTCGGTCGAGGAAATGGCCATGGCCGGGACCTCAAGCAGGCTCACGTCGTGCCCGCCGCCGTCGAGCTCGTGCCCGGGGCGCGTCACTCCGATGAAGTGGGCGAGGGTCCACAGCTCGTCGACATTCTTCCACGAGAGGATCTGCGCCATCGCATCGGCCCCGGTGATGAAGAACAGCTCGGCCTCGGGCCGGGCGGCCTTGAGGTCGCGCAGCGTGTCGATGGTGAAGGTCGGGCCGGGCCGGTCGATGTCCACCCTGCTCACGGTGAAGTCCGGGTTTGAGGCCGTGGCGATCACCGTCATCAGGTACCGGTGCTCCGCCGACGTCACGCGGGTGTCGGCCTTCTGCCACGGCTGGCCGGTGGGAACAAAGACCACCTCATCCAGGCCGAACACGGCGGCGACTTCGCTCGCCGCCACGAGGTGCCCGTGGTGGATCGGGTCGAAGGTGCCGCCCATGACACCGAGCCGCCATGGCCCGCCGTCACGCCGCCGGTGCGGTGCGGTGTCCCCGGTGCCCGGCTCGCCGGCCTTCGTCGAATCGCCCAAGGGAACTAGCGCCGGGTGGCTTCGCCGTGGTCGTGCTTGTTGGGGTGCTGCTTGTGCGGGTCGAGGTGTTCCCGCGTGGCTTCATGCCGGTGGCCGAGGTTGGAGAACGAGGCGGTGACGATCATGAGCAGGAGCAGGAAGCCCCCGACGATCAGCGGGTACACGATCGCCGGAAGCGGCAGCTCGTGGTGCACCGCCGCCTCGCCTGCAAGCACCGCTGCGTCGGCGTAGAAATTCAGCATGTAGTTCCCCTTGGAATGTAATGGCGGACCGCCGGAGCGCCCGGGCCGGCGAGCAGGTTCGATACCATATTACGCGCTGCTCGATCGGAGCCGCACACGTGCGTCACTGCCGCACCTGGCCGTCGCCCGAGATGATCCATTTCGTGGTTGTCAGTTCGGCGAGGCCCATGGGTCCGCGGGCGTGCATCTTCTGGGTGGAGATTCCGACCTCCGCACCCAGGCCCAGCTCCCCGCCGTCGACAAACCGGGTGGAGGCGTTCACCAGGACCGCCGCCGAGTCAACTCCGGCGATGAACCGCTCCGAGTTGGACAGGTCGTTGGTGATGATCGCCTCGCTGTGCCCGGTGCTCCAGCGCCGGATGTGGGCCAGCGCCTCGTCCACCGAATCGACGACGCCGACGGCGAGGTCGAGAGCCATGTACTCCCGGCCCCAGTCGTCGTCGGTGGCCGGCTCGGACGCCGTCCCCTCGGGCAGCAGGGCCTGGGCCCGCCCGTCGACGTGGAGGCGGACGCCCGCGTCGGCGAGCCGGCCGAGCACCGCCGGGGCCGCGGCGGCCCCGCTGTGGATCAGCAGGGTCTCGACGGTGTTGCAGACGCTGGGCCGCTGGGTCTTGGCATTGAGCAGGATGTCGGTGGCCATCCCGGCGTCGGCGCTCTCATCGAGGAAGATGTGCACGTTGCCCTCGCCGGTCTCGATCACGGGCACCGAGGATTCACGGACGACCGTCTGGATCAGGTCCCGCCCGCCGCGCGGAATCAGGACGTCGACCCGGCCGCGTGCGCCCATCAGGGCGGCCGCCCCGGCCCGGCCGTACTGGTCGACGCTCAGCACCGCGTCGGCTGGCAGTCCGCTCTCCTCGAGCACCGCGCCGATGATCTCCACGAGCGCGGCGTTGGTGTGCGCCGCGGCGGATCCGCCGCGCAGGATCACGGCGTTGCCGCTCTTCAGGGCCAGGCCTGCGATATCGATCGTGACATTCGGCCGGGCCTCGTAGATGGCGGCGACCACGCCGAGAGGCACCCGCACCTGGCGCAGCCGGATCCCGTTGGGCAGGGTTTGCCCCCGCACCGCCGACCCCACGGGATCGGGAAGGGCCGCGAGCTCCTCAAGGGCCCGGGCCAGCCCGGCCACGCGGCCCGGATCGAGGCTGAGCCGGTCAAGTAGGTAGGCCGAGGTGCCGTTCGCCCGGCCCGCCTCGACGTCGAGCGCATTGGCGGCGAGCACGGTGTCCTGGCGTTCGGTGAGCGCAGCGGCCACGGCGCGCAGGGCCCGGTCCTTGGTGGCGCGGGTGGCCGAGGCAAGAATGCGGGAGGCGGCGCGGGAACGGTCGGTCAGGGCGTACACGGCCTGCGTGACGTCCGGTTCCACGGTGGTCGGTTCCGCGGTGGTCGCTTCCACGGTGGTCGGTTCACCGGACGCGGCCTGGACGGCGGCGTCCTCGGATTCGGCGGGGGTGCGCCCGCCCTGCAGCGTCTGGGGAGGAATCATGAGCACAGTCTACCGAGAGGCTCCCGGTGCCGCGGGTCCGGCCTCCGCGGCCGGAGTGGGCGTTGGCTCAGAGCACCACGAGGTCGTTGACGTGCACCACCGAGCGTTCGTACCCGTGCCCGAGTTCCTCGGCGAGGTCCCGGGTGGAGCGACCCAGCATGGGCGGCAGTTCGGCGGAGCTGTAGTTGACGAGCCCGCGGGCGACGGCACGGCCGGAGGTGTCGACCATTTCCACCGGATCGCCGGGCTCGAAGTCGCCCTTCACGGCGAGGATGCCCGCCGGGAGCAGTGAGCGCCGCCGCTCCCCCACGGCCTTCACGGCACCGTCGTCGAGAATCAGGGTGCCCTGGATGCGCGCCAGATGGGCCAGCCACAGCAGCCGGATGGGCTGGCGGCGGCCGCCGGCGGAGAACCAGGTGCCGACGTCGGCCCCGTTCAGGGCCGCGGCGGCGTTCGCCGTCGAGGTCACGAGCGCGGGGATGCCCGAGGCTGCCGCGATCCCGGCGGCCTCCACCTTGGTGGCCATGCCGCCGGTGCCGACTCCGGCTGCGCCGGCGCGTCCGATACTGACGCCCTCAAGGTCGGCCGCCGAGTGCACGTCCGGGATGCGCTGCGCGCCGTCCTTCGGCGGGCCGTCATACAGGGCGTCGACGTCCGAGAGCAGCACGAGGGCGTCGGCCTTCACCAGGTGGGCCACCAGAGCCGCGAGGCGGTCGTTGTCGCCGAACCGGATCTCGTGGCTCGCTACGGCGTCGTTCTCGTTGACGATCGGCACGACGCCGAAGTTCAGCAGTCGCTCCATGGCCCGGTGCGCATTGGCGTAGTGGGAGCGCCGGATCAGGTCGTCGGCCGTGAGCAGCACCTGGCTCACCGTCACCCCATGGGCGCCGAAGGCCTGCGTATAGCGGGCCATCAGCAGTCCCTGCCCCACGCTCGCCGCGGCCTGCTGGGAGGACAGCTGCGCCGGACGGCGCGCGAGCCCCAGCGGGGCGAGGCCCGCCGCGATCGCCCCGGAGGAAACCAGGATCAGCTCGGTGCCTGCCAGGCGCCGCGCGGCGAGGATATCGACGAGGCCCACCAGGGCCTCGGTGGAGATCCCACCCGAAACCGAGGTCAGGGAGGAGGACCCCACCTTGACGACGACCCGCCGGGCCCCGGGCAGCCCGGAGCGGTCCGTCAGGGGTGAGTGTGCTGCCATCGCGTCCCTACGCCTGGTCGCCCGCGTTGTCTGCGGGGGCGGGGGTGCGCTTGGCCTTGTTGTTCACGGACTCGGTCCAGATGCCCGCCTTGCGGTCGGCCTCGAGCTCGGCGCGCGCGGCGGCCTTCGCGTCCTTGCGCTCCTGGTACTCCTCGCGCTTCTGCTCGCGGGTGGGGCGGACGTATTCGGCCAGCCGCAGGTCGGTGCCGCGCGGGCCGGCCAGCAACTCCGCCCCGCCCATCATGGTGGGCTCCCAGTCGAACACTACGCCGTCGCCCTCGCCGATAACAACGGTGTCGCCCGGCTTGGCCCCGGCCTTGAACAGCTGCTCTTCGACGCCGAGCTTCGCCAGGCGGTCTGCGAGGTAGCCGACAGCCTCGTCGTTGGTGAAGTCGGTCTGCTTGACCCAGCGCTCGGGCTTCTCGCCGAGCACGCGGAACAGGGGCAGCGCGTCCTTTTCCTCGTTGCGGATGCGGAACCCGGCGGAATTGACTGCGCGGGGGCGCAGGACGGGAGGCGCGACCTTCGGCGGGGCGGCCTTCACGGCGTCGCGGGCGGCCTGGACGATCTCGGCCATGGCGAAGCCAAACTGGCGCAGGCCCTCGTGGCTTGAGGCGGAGACCTCGAACACGCGGTAGCCGCGCGCCTCGAGCTCGGGCCGCACCATGGCGGCCATGTCGCGGCCGTCGGGCACGTCCACCTTGTTCAGCACCACGAGGCGCGGGCGCTCATTGAGGGGAACGACCTCCCCGTCGGAGCCCGCGAAGCTCATGTCCACGGCGTACTTGTCGAGTTCGCCCTCGATCACGGCCAGGTCGCCCAGCGGATCGCGGTCGGTCTCGAGGGCCGCGGTGTCAAGCACGTGCACCAGGGCGGCGCAGCGTTCGACGTGGCGCAGGAAGTGGTGGCCCAGGCCCTTGCCTTCGCTGGCGCCCTCGATCAGGCCGGGGACGTCGGCGATGGTGAAGCGGGTGTTACCGGCCTCGACCACGCCGAGGTTGGGGACCAGCGTGGTGAAGGGGTAGTCGGCGATCTTGGGCCGTGCGGCGGACATCGCGGCGATCAGGCTCGACTTGCCCGCCGAGGGGAAGCCCACCAGGGCGATGTCGGCGATCGACTTCAGCTCCAGGACGACGTCGCGCTCGTCGCCGGGGATACCCAGCAGGGCGAAGCCGGGGGCCTTGCGCTTCTGGGAGGACAGCGAGGAGTTACCCAGCCCTCCCTGGCCGCCGGCTGCGGCGACGAACTCGGCGCCTTCACCGACGAGGTCGGCCAGCACGGTGCCGTCCTTGGCCTTGACGACGGTGCCGTCGGGCACCGGAAGGATGAGCGTCTCGCCGTTCTTGCCGCCGCGCCAGTCGCCCATGCCGTTGCCGCCGTTGGTGGCGTGCCGGTGCGGGGCGTGGTGGTAGTCGAGCAGGGTGGTGGTCTGCGGGTCGACGCGCAGGATCACGTCGCCGCCGTCGCCGCCGTTGCCGCCGTCGGGCCCACCCAGGGGCTTGAACTTCTCGCGCTTGACGGACACGCAGCCGTGGCCGCCTGTGCCGCCGGAAACGTGCAGGACTACTCGGTCAACGAAGCTGGCCACGTTGATCTCCTTCTGAAATGCTTCACTGTGCCGGGTCTAACCGGCTTAAAAGAAGGCGGGGTGAGCCATGTCGGCCCACCCCACCTCAATGCTTGGAGCATCGTGCGTTGAAAGCGGCAGATTACTCCGCGGCTGCCCCAACGATGTTCACGACGCGGCGCCCACGGCGGGTACCGAATTCAACGGCACCTGCTTCGAGGGCGAACAGCGTGTCATCCCCGCCGCGGCCAACGTTGGCACCGGGGTGGAAGTGGGTGCCGCGCTGGCGGACGATGATTTCGCCGGCCTTGACGACCTGGCCGCCGAAGCGCTTCACGCCGAGGTACTGAGCGTTGGAGTCGCGACCGTTGCGAGTGGAGCTCGCGCCCTTCTTATGTGCCATGAGTTATGCCTGCCTTCGCTGAAGATACTGTTTGACCGACCGAGCAACCGCAGAGGGTTACGCGATACCTGTGATTTTGACGCGGGTCAGCTCTGAACGGTGACCCTGGCGCTTCTTGTAGCCGGTCTTGTTCTTGAACTTCTGGATGACAATCTTCGGGCCGCGAAGATTCTCAACGATCTCGGCAGTGACGGTGACCTTCTCGAGGTCCTTTGCTGCTGAGGTGACCTTGTCGCCGTCTACCAGAAGGAGGGCAGGCAGCGCAAAGGTGCTTCCTGCCTGACCGGTGACGCGGTCAAGGGTAACGAGGTCTCCAACGGAAACCTTTTCTTGGCGGCCGCCTGCGCGGACAATCGCGTACACCACTTGGGAACTCACTTCTCTCGACAATCTTGACTTCTGATGTGAAAAACTGGTTGCGCTCTGCGGCTGGCATCCGGGAAGGACACTTCAAAGAGCCATATCTGCGCCGTGCGTCTACGCCCCGGATACACCGGTTAGAAGGCGAACGCACCGAAGATCAAGGTTACGTCAGTGGGGCAGCTTCCCGCAAATTCAGGGCTCCTCCCGGCGCGGCCAAGGTGCGGCTCCGGTGCGGGCCGAGTGCGGGCCGGGTGCGACTTCGATGCGTCGCCGGGCCCGGTTCCCATCGCCCGGTTGCCGTCGACAGTGCAGTAACGGCGGCCGAAAAGGCGGATCGTACGTCGGTTCCGCATTCTCGACGTCGTTCTGCATACCTGGGAGCCGAACTGATGTTCGGTCAACCGGAAACTCCTCAGGACAGCGCAGGAGCCGGCCCCCGCAGTGCGGGGTCCGGCTCCTGCGCGTTCAAGGAAGCAGCGTTCCTGCCTACAGGTCGGAGGCGGGCACGCCGACGCCGAGGATCATCGGCTCGTCTCCCCCGTTATCCTCCCGCGGCGCGGGCTTCCCGGCCCGGGCCACGTGCTGTGCGCCGGGCTGGGCTTCGCCTGCGCCGGAGCCCGTCACCGTTTCAATGGAGGCGTTCGAGCCCTGGGCGCTGGCGGCCCGGCGCCGCGGGCGGCGGCGGGACGCCTGGGCAGCCGGTACTGACTGGGTGGCCGGTGCTGGCGAGGCCGGGGCTTCCGCGCGCTGGGCCGTATCCCGCGCCGGGGCCTCAGCGGCTCCCGCACCCCGTTCACCGGCCGGCTTCTTGTCGAAAGCCTCGGCAAGGCTGTCAAGTGTCAGCCGCGGACCCTCCGGGGCGGCTGGCGCCGCGGCCGCGTCCGCACGGGGCAGGGTGACGGTCTCACCATTGATGGTGAGGACCGCCGCGGCTGCCTCGTCCCGGGACCCCTCCGCGGCGGGCGCCTTCTCCGGGGCCGGTGCCTTCTCCGGCGTTACCGCCGGCGCGTCGTCGCTGTGTGCGGCATGGTGGGTGGCCGCGGCGATACTCGCGAGGGCGGCGCGCGCCGCCTCCGCCTTGGCTGCCCGCTCCGGGCTTTCCGCGCGCGGCTCGGGAGCTGCCTGCGGCTCCTCGACCTGCTCGGAGGTGCGTCCGCGGCTGCGCTTGCGCTCACTGCGGGACATCTTTTCCTGGCGGAGGTGCTGCTGGTGGTTCTCGGTGGAGACGGCGTGGCGGCGGTGTTCGACCGGCTCGTCGTGGGTCACCACGCCGCGTCCGGCGCAGTGCTCGCAGACCTCGCCGAAGACCTCGAGCAGCCCGGTGCCCATACGCTTGCGGGTCATCTGGACGAGCCCGAGTGAGGTCACCTCCGCCACCTGGTGCTTGGTACGGTCCCGGCCGAGGCACTCGACGAGCCGGCGCAGCACGAGGTCGCGGTTGGCTTCGAGGACCATGTCGATGAAGTCGATGACGATGATGCCGCCGATGTCGCGCAGCCGCAGCTGGCGCACCACCTCCTCGGCCGCTTCGAGGTTGTTCTTGGTGACCGTCTCCTCGAGGTTGCCGCCGCTGCCGGTGAACTTGCCGGTATTGACGTCGACGACGGTCATCGCCTCGGTGCGGTCGATCACCAGCGAGCCGCCGGAGGGAAGGTAGACCTTCCGGTCAAGGGCCTTCTGGATCTGCTCGTCAATGCGGCTCGCGGTGAAGATATCCTCCTCCGAGGTCCACTTCTCAAGGCGGCCCACCAGATCCGGCGCCACGTACATGACGTAGGCCTCGATGGTGTCCCAGGCCTCCTCGCCGGAGACGAGGAGCTTGGAGAAGTCCTCGTTGAAGACGTCGCGGACCACCTTGATGGTGAGGTCCGGCTCGCCGTAAAGGAGCTCCGGGGCGAGCGTCTTGGTGGAGGAGGACTTGCGTTCGATCTCCTCCCACTGGGCGCGCAGCCGGTTGATGTCGTGGGTCAGTTCCTCTTCGCTGGCGCCTTCGGCCGCGGTGCGCACGATGACCCCGGCGTTCTCGGGCAGGCGGTCCTTGAGGATGCGCTTGAGCCGGTTGCGCTCGACGTCGGGCAGCTTGCGGGAGATGCCCGTCATGGAGCCGCCCGGCACGTACACGAGGTAGCGGCCCGGCAGGGAGATCTGGCTGGTCAGGCGGGCTCCCTTGTGGCCCACGGGGTCCTTGGTGACCTGGACGAGCACCGGGTCACCGGACTTCAGCGCCAGCTCGATGCGGCGCGGCTGCCCGTCGAGGCCGGCGGCGTCCCAGTTGACCTCGCCCGCGTACAGCACGGCGTTGCGGCCGCGTCCAATGTCCACGAAGGCCGCCTCCATGCTCGGCAGAACGTTCTGCACCTTGCCGAGGTAGACGTTGCCGATCAGCGAGTCCTGCTGGGTCTTGGAGACGAAGTGCTCGGCGAGGATCCCGTCCTCGAGCACGCCGATCTGGATCCTGTCGTCGCGCTGGCGCACCACCATCTGACGGTCGACTGATTCGCGGCGCGCAAGGAACTCGGCCTCGGTGATGACCTGGCGGCGGCGGCCGGAATCGCGGGATTCACGGCGGCGCTGCTTCTTCGCCTCAAGGCGGGTGGAGCCCTTGACGCTGGTCACCCGGTCGGAGGGGACGTCGTTGCTCTGGCGCGGGGCGCGGACCCGGGTCACCGTGTTGGGCGGATCGTCGTCCTCCCCGCCGGTCAGTTCGAGGTCCTGGTCTCCGCGGCGGCGACGGCGCCGGCGGCGGGAGGTAACGGCGTCCCCTGCCTCGGAGGAGGGTCCGTTGGACTGTCCCTCCCTAGAGTCCCCGGTCTCGTCGTCCTGGGCGTCGCCGGAGCCGTCGTCGCTGCGGTTCCGGCCCCGGCGGCGGCTGCGCCGGCGGCGCGGTCCGGAGTCATCGGAGTCGTCGTCCTCGTCGTCCTCAAGCGCGGGCTCGGTGACCTTGACGGCCTGGACCGCGGCGCTCAGGTCGGGGGCGTGGAAGAGCAGCGAGAGGGGCGAATCCGGAATGGCGAAGGGGTCGACGTACGAGGGTTCGGCGCTCTTCGGTGCCGGTTCGGCGGCGGTCTCCGCCGTGCCCGGCTCCGTCTTTCCTGCCTGGGTAGCGTGGGGCTGCTGCGCGGCGGCCGCGGGGACCTCGGTTCCGGCGTCGTCGGCCGAGCCTGCGGCTGCCTCCTCGGCTGCTTCACCGTCCGCGGAAACCGCGACGGCCTCTCCGGCGTCGCTCTTCGTCCGGCGGGTGCGTGCGGTCCGGCGGGCCCGGACCGGCTTCTCGGCCGGGACGTCCTCCCCGGCTGGTGCCGCTCCGGCGTCGGCGGTGTCACCGGCGACGGCGGCCGCGGCTACGGCGGCCTCTGCGGCGGCGGGCTCTCCGAAAGGAACCTCGGGCGCGGGCGCTGCCGGTCCTGCTTCGGCCGTGGCGGCCCTGCGGCGGGTGCGGGTGGCCTTCGCCTTGGGTGCCGGCTCGGCGGCGGGCACGTCGGAGGCGGAACCGGTGACCGACCCACCGACACTCTCCGGTGCCTCACTGGCGGCTGCGCCACCGCCGGCCGGGTCAGTGCCGGCCGTGGTGCTTGCGGCGTCGAGCGGTGCCTCCACCGGCGACTCCGGCACAGCGGCCGGGGCCTTGCGGGCGCGGGTGGCGCGCCGGCGGGGTGCTTCGGAGGCCGTGTCGGCCGGCGCTGCGGATGCTTCCGGTGCGGGAGTGTCTCCGGCGGTCTCGGCCGCCGGGACCTTCGTCGGCGCTCCGGCGGGCGAGCTTGCCGCCCTGCGGGCCCGCGGGGCCTTCTTCACCGGCACTGTTGGGGACTGCGCCTCGGCGGCCCCTGCTGCTGCACCCTGCTCGTTGTTCTGCGTTTCGAACTGATCCATATGTATTGGCTCCAGCCCCTGCGGCACCGGCCACATTCCAGCGCCCTCCAGGGCAGTATGTCGGCCGTCCGCGGACCCTACGCCCTAGCGGCGACCGGAAGTCGTCATTGTGTCGTTTGAGGTCGCACCGGCTGGAGGGTGCGGCATCACTCAAAGACCAGCGGCGCTTTTCCAACTCATCCGTCGTAATCACGGTGGCCTGCGAGGCGGATTCCGGAACCGCCCATCAGGATTGATGGGCTCGGTGCGCCGGAAGCATCGCCCGCAGAGCGGAAGCCTGTCGCTGGACCGGAACGGAAATGTGGTTCCCGAACCAGCCACGGCAATTGTCTCACACCAGCATGCAAATCAGCCGTTCCGGCGGCTAGAGTGGCGGAACCATCGGCGCACGGGATGCCGGCGCCGACCGCCCACCCGAGGACGACGACCACCCCATGGCACACCCCGCGCACGCTGCTCCCTCCGCCACGAATCCGGAGAAAGGAGCCGCGACCCGACGGCCGGAGCGGCGGTTCGCTTTCCTCCTGGTGGCCACCGGCGTCGTCGGCTGGCTCGCCTCGGGGCAGCTGGTCCTCGAACGGCTCGCCCTCTATGCGGACCCAGGGTACGTCACGAGCTGCGACCTGAACCCGTGGATCTCCTGCGGCGAGGTGTTTCGGACGCAGCAGGCCGCGGTGTTCGGCTTCCCCAACCCGCTGATCGGCCTCGTGGCCTTCGCCGTCGTGATCACCACAGGCATGGCGCTGCTCGCGGGGGCCGAGCTGCGCCGCTGGTACTGGCTCGGCCTGCAGGCCGGAACGGTCCTCGGCGCGGCGTTCACACTCTGGCTGTGGTTCCAGGCGCTGTTTGTGATCTCCATCCTCTGCATCTACTGCATGGTGGTCTGGGTCGTGATGATCGTGCTGACCGTGCACCTTACGGCACGTAATGCCGCCTCCGGGGTGCTGCCGGTTCGCCCGCGGGCCGCACGGCTGCTGGCCGAGTGGTCGTGGGTCCTGGTGGCGCTGCTGATCGTGGCGGGCGCGGCGTCGGTGTTCCTGCGCTTCGCCGGGGCCCTGCTGGGCTGAGCAGCCTCGAACCATCCGGCGCCCTCCCCCGCCATCGAGGACGCAGTAATTCCGGGGCAGCCGTCGGTTCACCGGTTATTCCTGCGTCCTCGACGCAGGCCGGGAGCCTAGAGGGTCGGGAACTGCCCGGTGGTCGCGTCCTGGCCGGAAGTGGACTCCCGGCCGGCAGCGGAATCGTGGCCGGGCAGGGGCCGGGCCACCGGGACCTTCGTTCCCAGGACCTGCGCCACGATGTCGTGGGTGACCTTCTGCGCGGTCAGGCCCACCCGGGTGAGCACCTCGCTGCGCGAGCCGTGGTCGAGGAACTCCACGGGGAGGCCCACCTCGTTCAGGGCGGTATCGACGCCCGCGGCCCGCATCTCCTGCCGGATCCTCGACCCAACGCCGCCGGCGCGCACGCCGTCCTCGATCACAATGACGATGCGGTGCTCCGCGGCCAGATCGATCACCGACGGGCAGACGGGCAGCACCCAGCGGGGATCGATGACCGTCGAGCTGATGCCCTGGGCCCCGAGCCGGTTTGAGACATCGAGGGCGAGTTCGCTCATGGCGCCGACGCTGACGATCAGCACGTCGTTGTTCGTGGATCCGGAGGGCCGCCGGGCGAGCACGTCGACGCCGTCGCCCAGGCGCTCGATGGCCTCGACCTCCGCACCGACCGAGCCCTTGGAATAACGCACCACGCTCGGGGCGTCCGGAATCGAGACTGCCTCGCGCAGCTCCTCACGCAGCCGGGTGGCATCACGCGGGGCGGCAAGGTGCAGCCCGGGCACGGTCTGCAGCATGGAGAGGTCCCACATGCCGTGGTGGCTGGCGCCGTCGGGCCCGGTCACCCCCGAGCGGTCAAGGACGATGGTGACCCCGGCCTTGTGCAGCGCGACGTCCATCAGGAGCTGGTCGAAGGCCCGGTTCAGGAACGTGGCGTAGAGCGCGACGACGGGGTGCAGCCCTCCGTAGGCCATTCCTGCGGCACTGGTGAGCGCGTGCTGTTCGGCGATGCCGACGTCGAACACGCGGTCCGGGTGGCGGGCGGCGAAGCGGTGCAGCCCGACCGGGATGAGCATGGCGCCGGTGATGCCGACAATGTCGGGGCGCTCGTCGGCGATGTCGGCGATTTCGTTGGCGAAGACCGAGGTCCAGGACTGGGAGGCGCCGGACTCGACCGGCTCCCCCGTGCCCGGGTCGATGATGCCTACGGCGTGGAACTGGTCGGCCTCGTGGGCGCGTGCCGGGGCGTAGCCGTGCCCCTTTTCGGTGATCGCGTGCACGATCACCGGGCCTTCGTAGTTGCGGGCGAGGTGGAGTGCCTGCTCGACGGCGCCGAGGTCGTGGCCGTCGACCGGGCCGACGTACTTCATGCCGAGGTCCTCGAAGAGACCCTGCGGAGCCCACCAGTCCTTCACGCCCTTTTTCGTGGCGTGGAGGCTCTTGTACGCGAAACGGCCCGCGGGCCCGCCGGCCTGCAGCCGGCCGGTGAACCACTCGAGGGTTCTTTCGTACACCTTGTGGGTGCGGACCGAGTCGAGTGCCGGGCGGAGGGAGGCGAGGTAATCGGCGACGCCGCCGATCGTCGGGGCGTAGGAGCGTCCATTGTCATTCACCACAATCACCACGCGGCGGCGCTTGTCCGCGGCGATATTGTTGATCGCCTCCCAGGCCATGCCACCGGTGAGGGCGCCGTCGCCGACGAGGACGACGGTGTACCGGTCGCCCTCCCCGTTCAGCACGCGGGCGCGGGAGATTCCGTCGGCCCAGGACAGCGACGACGACGCGTGGGAGCTTTCGACGATGTCGTGCACGGACTCGGCGCGGGAGGGGTACCCCGAGAGGCCGCCCTGCTGGCGCAGGGTGTCGAAGTTCTGCCGGCCGGTGACGAGCTTGTGGACGTAGGACTGATGGCCGGTGTCGAAGATGATGCTGTCGCGCGGCGAGTCGAACACGCGGTGGACGCCCAGGGTCAGTTCGACAACGCCCAGGTTAGGGCCGAGGTGACCGCCGGTGCGGGAGACGTTGGTGACGAGGAAGGAACGGATCTCCCGGGCAAGGGCGTCGAGCTGGGATTCGGTAAGCCGGCTCAGGTCCTGCGGGCTGCGAATTGTCTCAAGAAGTCCCACCGGCGCCTCCTCAGGTCGTCTGCTGCGGCGAAGACTTCGCCAGGGCAATGTCCGTTAACTCTAACGTCACAGCCCACCCGCAGGTGCCCGATCTCCCGGCGCCCGACGCCCGGGACCCCTCCGCGGCGGACCGGCGGGCGGGCTGTCCTGGCATCTTCCCGGCGGAGATCCGGGACTCAGTGCGCACTGAGCTGCCTCAGGACGTAGTGGAGGATGCCGCCGTGCCGGTAGTAGTCGGCCTCGCCCGGGGTGTCGATGCGCACGACGGCGTCGAAGGAGACCGGCTCGCCGTCTTCCTCCGGGACCGCCGTGACGCGGACCGTGTCGGGGATGCTGCCCGCATTGAGCGCCGTGATGCCCTCCACCGAGAACGTTTCGGTGCCGGTCAGTCCAAGGACTGCGGCGTTCTCGCCCTGGCGGAACTGGAGCGGGAGCACGCCCATGCCGATGAGGTTGGAGCGGTGGATCCTCTCGTAGCTCTCGGCGATCACCGCCTTCACCCCGAGCAGCGCGGTGCCCTTGGCCGCCCAGTCACGGGAGGACCCGGAGCCGTATTCCCTGCCCGCCAGGACCACCAGCGGCGTGCCTGCAATGGCGTAGTTCCTCGCCGCGTCGTAGATGTAGGTCTGGGGACCGCCGGTCTGGGTGAAATCCCGGGTGAAGCCGCCCTCGACGCCGTCGAGCAGGCGGTTGCGCAGCCGGATATTGGCGAAGGTGCCGCGGATCATCACCTCGTGGTTGCCGCGGCGGGAGCCGTACGAGTTGAAGTCCTTGCGCTGCACGCCGTGCTCGAGCAGGTACCGTCCGGCCGGGGTGTCGGACTTGAAGGAGCCTGCCGGGCTGATGTGGTCGGTGGTCACCGAATCGCCGAGCATCACGAGCACCCGGGCCTCGGCAATGTCTCCCACGGGCTCCGGCACCGCGGTGATGCCCTCGAAGTACGGAGGCTTCCGCACGTAGGTGGACTCGGGATCCCACGCGAAAGTGGCGCCGGCCGGTGTGGGCAGGGCCCGCCAGCGCTCGTCGCCCTCGAAGATCGACCCGTAGCTCGAGGTGAACATCTCCTGATCGATCGAGGAGTCGATGACTGACTGCACCTCGACCGGACTCGGCCAGATATCGCGGAGGAAGATGCCGTTTCCTTCCGCATCGAGTCCCAGGGGGTCGTGCTCGAAGTCGAAGTCCAGAGTGCCGGCCAGGGCATAGGCGACCACCAGCGGCGGGGAGGCCAGGTAGTTCATCTTCACGTCCGGGTTGATCCGGCCCTCGAAGTTCCGGTTGCCGGAGAGGACAGCGGCGACCGTGAGGTCGTGCGCGGAGATGGCCGAGGAGATTTCATCCTCGAGCGGCCCGGAGTTGCCGATGCAGGTGGCGCAGCCGTACCCGACGAGGAAGAAGCCGAGCTTCTCAAGGTACGGGGTGAGACCGGAGCGGTCGTAGTAGTCGGTGACGACCTTCGAGCCCGGGGCGACGGAGGTCTTCACCCACGGCTTGGAGCTCAGGCCCTTCTCCACGGCGTTGCGTGCCAGCAGTGCGGCGGCGAGCATGACCGAGGGGTTGGAGGTGTTCGTGCAGGAGGTGATCGACGCGATCGTCACCGCACCGTGGTCCAGCTCGAACTCCCGCCCGTCGGTCATGGATACGGGCACGGCACGGGAGGGACGCCCGCGTCCCGGGGAGGCGGCGGAGGCGACCAGGGGTGCCGTCATCGCCGGCACGTCGGAGGCGGGGAACGTCTCGTCAAGGGCCTCATCGAGGGCGTCGTCGTCGACGGCATGCACATAGTTGGCCAGATCCTTGCGGAACTGGCTTTTGGATTCGGTCAGGGCGACCCGGTCCTGGGGGCGCTTGGGCCCGGCGATGGAGGGCACCACGGTGGACAGGTCCAGCTCCAGGTATTCGGAGAACCGGATCTCGGTGGACGGATCGTGCCACAGGCCCTGTTCCTTGGCGTAGGCCTCCACCAGGGCCACGTTCTCCGCCGGGCGCCCGGTCAGGCGCA
>NZ_WIAE01000015.1:0-65752 GCF_009828605.1 Arthrobacter zhaoguopingii
CCGGCGGCCCTTGGCCGCCGGCTTCTCCTGCGTTCGGGGCCGGGATTGCCAGCAGGGCCTCCGGCAGGGCGGGCGCCCTCCGAAAGCCCTGTGGGTCCCCGCGGGGGCCGTTCGGGGCCCAAATGGCACCTAATTGCGCCCGATAAAGGCGCAGGAGCGGCGCAGTTCAGGGTTTTTTCCGCCCAAGCTGGTAAGTTTTCCGACAGGGGCTTTCCGAATACCCCGAAAGCTCGTTTCAATAACCATGTCCAGGAGGACCTAAATTGGCTAAAAACCGTAGTGAACTTGTTGCCGAGGTAGCTGCCAAGGCTGACACCAGCCAGGCTGCAGTCAACAGCGTGCTTGACGCCCTGTTCGACGTCTTCGCAGAGTCCGTTGCTAAGGACGAGAAGATCAGCATCCCGGGCTGGCTCGCCGTAGAGCGCACGAGCCGCGCCGCCCGCACCGGCCGCAACCCCCAGACCGGCGAAACCATCCAGATTGCTGCCGGCCACGGCGTCAAGCTGACCGCGGGTTCGAAGCTGAAGGCCTCCGCCAAGTAACCTCCGCAGGATTCAGGACCGCTGCCGACCATCGGCAGCGGTCCTTTCCGCTTTAACCGGGCCCGCGATTGGCCCTTGTTCTACCGGGGGTAGACAATGGAACACGTGTCAACACTTGCGAAGGGCCCCCGGACGAGCGCGGAGCGCACGAAGAGCGGGACCGGCCCGGGCTTCCTTGCTGCGGCCGGAGTCCTCGTCGTCCTGGCCCTGCTGGCCGCGCTGCTGTTCTCCGGCGCCGCCGCGGCCCGCCAGCTGGGCGACCCCGGCGCGCTGACCCGCTGGGGGCTTCCCTTCGCCAAGGCGGCGAACAACCTTGGAGCCGCCGGAACCATCGGTGCCCTCGTCTTCGCCGTCGTGATCCTGCCCCGGACCGTCGGCGGCGGCCGTCCCGGCCGCACCGGCGCCGCACGGGCCGAGCATCCCGCGTTCACCCGGGCACTGGCGCTCGCCTCGGCCGCGGCGGTGCTGTGGACCCTCGGCGCCCTTGGGGTGCTCGTGTTCACCTACTCGGACGCCGCGGGGCTCCCGCTGAGCTCGGGAGAGACCTTCACGCAGGGCCTTGGCTCCTTCATCACCGATTTCGCGGCCGGCCGGGCCTGGACCGTCACCACCATTGTCGCCGCGGTGGTGGCAACGCTGACCTTCGGCGTGCGCTCCTCCGCGGGGCTCGGGGTGGCCACCGTCCTGGCGCTGCTCGGGCTGCTTCCGGCGGCGCTCGTCGGACACGCGGCCAGCGGCGACGACCACAACGCGGCGGTGAACTCCATCGCCCTGCACCTCGTCGGGGTGTGCCTGTGGTTCGGCGGCATCATCGTCCTTGCCGTCGTCGGCGGGCGCCTCGGCGGCTCCACCCTGCCGGTCCTCAAGCGGTTCTCGGCGCTGGCCGGGTTCGCCTTCGCCCTGGTGTTCCTCTCCGGGATCGTCAACGCCAGCCTGCGCATCACCGAACTGTCCCAGCTGAGCTCGCAGTGGGGGCTGCTCGTCACCTTCAAGGCGGTCGCCACGCTCCTGCTCGGGGGCGTCGGCTGGATGCACCGGCAGTGGGTCATCCCGCAGCTCGAGGACCGGACGGGTTCGGCGGGGTCGCGGCTGAGCGCACGCCGGGTGCTGTGGCAGCTGGTCACCGTCGAACTGCTCATCATGGCGGCGGTGTCCGGCGTGGCCGCGGCCCTGGGCCGGACCGCCCCGCCCCGCGGCGAGGAACTCGAGCCCAACGCCTCACCGGCACGCATCCTCACCGGATACGACCTGCCGCCCGCCCCGACGGTGGCCCGCTGGTTCACCGAGTGGAGGCCGGACTGGCTGTGGATCGCCGTCGCCCTCACCCTCGCCACGGCCTACGTCCTCGGGATGGCCAAGCTGCGACGCCGCGGGGACCGGTGGCCGGCGCTGCGGCTCGCCTGCTGGCTGATGGGCCTTCTCCTCCTGACCTACTTCACCTCCGGCGCGCCGGCCGTCTACGGCATGGTGCTCTTCAGCGCCCACATGGTCGACCACATGGCCCTCACCATGGTGGTTCCGCTGTTCCTGGTGCTCGGGTCGCCGGTCACCTTGGCCCTGAAGGCCCTGACCCCGCGCGGGGACGGCAGCCGGGGCATCCGGGAGTGGATCCTCGTGCTGATCCACTCGCGCTTCTCGCAGCTGGTCACCCACCCGCTGTTCGCCGCCGCGAACTTCGCCGGGTCAATTGTGATCTTCTACTACTCGCCGCTGTTCGGATTCGCCCTGCGCGAGCACGTCGGCCACGAGCTGATGATCACCCACTTCCTCATCACCGGATACATCTTCGTCCTGACGATGGTGGGCACCGACCCCCTGCCCCGGCGGGCGCCCTTCCCGCTGCGCCTGCTGCTCCTGTTCGCCACGATGGCCTTCCACGCCTTCTTCGGCGTCGCGCTCACGGGCTCGGACTCGCTGCTCCAGGCGTCGTGGTTCGGCAGCATGGGCCGGGAGTGGGGCCCCTCGGCCCTCGAGGACCAAGCGATCGGCGGCGCAGTGACCTGGGGCATTGGGGAGGTGCCGACGCTGCTGCTGGCCATCGGCGTCGCGATCATGTGGTCACGGACCGACGCGCGCGACACCCGGCGCAAGGACCGGGCGGCTGACCGGAATAACGACGCCGACCTCGCCGCTTATAACAGTATGTTCGCCGACCTCGCGGCGCGTGATACGGGCGGCCGTGCCGCCGGCACCTCCACTCCCACCTCGCCCAGCCCCGCATCCCGACCGACGCCAGGAGCCACTGAATGACCGAAACCCCGATCCGTACTTCCTACCGCGTGCGGGCCTCGGAACTGGCCGGCCGCAACTGGCTCAACACCGGAGGCAGGCAGCTGCGCCTTGCGGACCTGCGCGGCAAGATCGTCCTGCTCGATTTCTGCGAGTCCTGACAGAAAAGACTAACTCCCGGCTACAGTGGCGGCATGAACGAAATCCCCGTCGGCCCCGCGACTGCCGCCTCCATCTATGTCCGGCGCTCCTCCAGACAGGATCTCGGCAAGAACCAGTCGCTCCAGGAGCAGGAAACTGACTGTCGTCGACTCGCGGCGAGCCTCGGCCTCTCAGTAGTAGAGGTGTACTTGGAGCGTGAGGGGACAGGCGCGTCCCGGCGGTCGGCGAAGGCTCGCCCAGAATGGAAGCGCGCCCTGCACGACCTCGATTCCGGCGAGCGGTTTCACACCTTGATCGTCTGGAGTTTGGATCGGGCCGACCGAAGAGGCGCGGACACGCTCGCCGCACTACTGACTAAACATGCTGCAACCGGTCGCCGCATACTAGGGCTAGACGGCACCGACACCAGCGATGAACGGCAGCGCCTCGTCACGATCATTCGAGGGGAAATCGCCCGAGAGGAGGCTGAGAACACCGCCAAGCGAGTCCTTCGGACCAAGGCCTCGCGACGGGCAGAGGGATCCTGGCTGGGAGGTAGCCCGCCCTACGGGCTTATGATCGCCGACGGCAAGGTCGCTCCTGATCCGGTGACGGCCCCTACGGCTCGATTCATCGCAGAGCAGGCCCTCGCGGGAAGATCACTATGGGCCTTGGCTCGGGAGCTGCAGAAACAGGGGATTCCTTCACCGAAGGGAGGAACCTGGACCGTTGGTTCCCTTTCCGCACTCCTCCGTTCACCAGCCTTTGCCGGGCTTCAGTCAGTCCGACGTCGCTCTGCCTCCGGCGCTTGGCCTGCGATCGCTGACGTCTACTTGGACCCCGACAGCCGCCAACCGGTCAGCGTGGGGGAGGGCATTATCAGTCCCACCGAGAGATCGCTGATCCTTGCCACACTCGCCTCGCGGAGCAGCGAGTACGAGCGAGGCGTGGTGCGCGGGCGGAAGGGGAGCTCGACGATCACCGGAGGGCTGCTGCGGTGCGATGCCTGCGGCTCCCGGTCCTCTGCTTCAAGCTCCAGCAATGGCGGCTCCTACCGCTGCGCCGCCATGGCCCGGGGCCTCGACTGCGACTCTCCATTCACCGCTCCACGCGTCGGCGTGGACGAATATGTCGCCCGTCGGTTCTTGAGCTACCTTGCTGCCCTTGAGCCCGGCGACGGACGCCTGGATCGCATTGCGGAGCGGTGGGCCGTACATGTCGACCCTACAAGCGCCGCTGAGCGGGCTGAGGCTCAGAGTGCCGTCGACGCCGTCGAGGCTGACCTCGCGCGCGCGCGGCGCCTCGCCGTCTCCGGCGTCCTGACGGAGGAGGAGGCCGCTGCCGAGATCAGCCGCCTTCGGACCCTCCTGAAGCGTGCCGGTGAGGCCTTGGGTGCCCTGCCTAGGCCCGAGGTTGACGTGTCGCCGCTGCTCGACCTCGTCGAGTCAGCGGAGGCCTGGGAGGCGCTCCCAGGCCAGGACCGTCGGGATCTCCTCACCCTTGCAATTCGCGAGGTGCGCGTGAGCCGGGCTTCTGGCCGCGGTGTCAGATTTGACCCGTCGAGTCGCGTCTCAATTGCCTGGATTGACTAGTCTGGGCCGCTACATCCGAGTAGCTAGCTGTCTACTGGCCCTCTCCTAAGGCATGACGGCTGCACCCACACACGCCCAGCGAATCAATGCTGTTGCCCTTCGATACGGAGCCACTGCGGAGGACGCTGCATTTCTGGCGCAGCAAGTGCTCGCACGCCGAGCGTACCGGCTTCGGCGTTCGGGTAAGTCCTGCTCAAGATGTGCCTTGGATAAGCCGCTCGCTGCCTTCTCACGGGACCAGCGCGAGCCGGACGGGCTTCGGCGCTACTGCCGGGGGTGCGCCGCCAAGGCCCACGCGGAACGCACCAACAAGCGTTCGGCGTAACCGCGGCCCTCTCCTCTATTAGGGGAGAAGACAAATCCTTAGTGCCGGCGACACGCGCCCCACCTCATGCTCGCGCAGAGTCCCGGTGCTACTGATTGAAACTCATCCCGAAGGGGCATTTGGGAGGCTCATTTCTCGATAGGGAAATGAGCCTGCCCCACCTATTCCGAGCGCTCACCGTTGACCGGTGGGCGCTTTTATTTTGCCCACGATCCGAACGAACGGAAGGAGAGGCCGATGGCCGGACTCAGTACGAGGTGCGCCCTCTGCGGCAGCGTCTTCGAAGCAAGCAGGAGCGACGCCCGCTATTGTTCCGATGCTCATCGCGCCAGGGCACATCGCGAGGCGGCCGACTCGCGCCGGAAAACCGTCACGGAGCTACTCAGCCGCGCAGCAATGATTCGGGACGGCGACGAGACGGCTATCGCCGCCTTACGCCGAGACGCCGAGAGGCTTCTGGCGGCGTAGCCCGGTGCGCCGGGCTCAACACACGCCGGAGTGACGGAGTGACAGTTCTTTCGTCACTTCTGTATCTCCTCTCTAGTAGCTCTCTCTCTTAAGTACGGATACGAAAGTGACGCTAGAACTGTCACTTCGTCACTGAAATGTCACCGCTTGCCCTTCCGGCGCGCTCCTGGCGCGCGAAAACGGGCACCGCCCCCCTCCCGATGAAAGGTCCGCCGAATTATGCCTGTAACTGTTCACACGAGTGCAGCGACTCGCGCCGAGCGTGAAGCCCGCGCCCGCCAGTCCGACCTCGCCGCCTGTCGGCCCATCCTTGCCCACTGGATTTCAGGCTTACCCTCCGGTCGTCACGAGCTCGGCAGCGTTTGGGACGCCTGGTGCGTCGCCGTGCGGAACTCATCCAAGCTGCGCGAGGACCGCCACCCAGCGATGAGGCTCGGCCGGACGAGCTTTTATGGCCTACTCACCGCCGACTACTCCGTCGTCTCACTTGGCTCACGCCGCCGGGCGCTCGTCGTCGAGTAGCGCCCTCACCCCGTCTCGTCGCGTGACGCGCTTCGGCGCAACCCAACACCCCTCAACTGAAAGGCCCACGATGAACACCGACTACCCACAATGGCTCCTCGACGCCACACCCGGCGCCGCTGAGGCAGTCGCGGATATCGACTCGACGACCTCAGCCGTAGCCGAGGCTGCGCGGGAAATGAGCGCCGCTCGAAGGGTCTCGTCTCCTCTCGGGCACTGGATCGGCTCCGGCCCTGCCGATCGCCAGTACGTGAAGAAGGATGATGTCGCGACCGAGGATTACGAGGCCGCCATGAGGCGTACCCGCGAGGCTGAAGCCGCCTATCAGCGGGCAGACAAAGCCCGCGAGCGCGCGACCAAGCGGCTGACCGAACTCATGCGCGCCAGTTCCGCCGAAGACCGGCGTAAGCTGGCCGCCCGTCAGGCCCTCATTCAGCACGAGGTTGTCCGGGCTGCATGGACACTGCTCCAGACGGCCATGGTCGACCGTGATCGGGCCGTGCACTACGCCGGCGCGCCGGGCGCACCCTGGGACGTGCAGGTCCTCAACCCCCGCAGTAAGCGGACCGAGACCGAACAGTTCATGGGCGCCTACATCGACCGTCTCGACCGCCGAGCACTGGAGCTTGTTGCCGACGGCGAGGACGTGCCGGATTACGCCGCCGAGGCACAGAAGGCCATAGACGCGCATAACTCCTGCGTCGCCGAGTTGACCCGTCAGCGCAGCCGCCGCGAACAGAGGGGGCAGGCATGAGTAGCGAACGTGTTCGGAACCTCGTAGCTGACACGCTCTCGGCGATGCCGGTGCCCGAATCCCTCGGTGACGTGAGTCCTCGCACTCAGGCAGTGATCGCCCGCGACGCCGCCTCCCAGGGAGTCGAACCTGAGGCTCTTTGGGCCGCTGTCCGCGCCCAGCACGCGCGGCAGGTCCAGGTGCTCGACGCCGGGGCCGAAGCGCGCGCAGTAGCCCTCCGAGTCCGGCGGGGCAACTGATGGACGAGACCTTGGCCCCAGCGCGTGCGACCTCGCCGCAGCGGGCGGCCCGCCGGCTGATAGGCGCCGCCGTGCGGCGGCAGCTCGCCACCTTAGGCCGGTTCACGGAGGACGCCAACGCGGCGGTCTGCCCCGTCCGTCTCCGCCGCCCCTACTCGGCGGAACAGTGGGTGGGCCTCTCGCACGACGAGAGGCACGCGCATGTAAGGGAGCTTTTCGCCAAGGAGGCCACGCCAGACATTCTGTCGGGCATCGCGCATGACCCACCCGCCAGGGTCCGGGCCTACCTGGCGCTGACTGAGGAGGACCGCGCCCGCGTCGATGCCTACGAAGCGAACCCGGCAGGGCAGGACTTCCCGGTCCTGTCGGCGCCCAAGCGGGATAGCGCTCCCGCGCCCATCCCGTCGGGTGTGCCCTCTTCGGTCTCCTATGTGATTGCATGTGCCGGTTGCGGGGCGTGGCTCCCGGCGGCCTCCCGCCGTCCGGCCGTGCGCTTCTGCTCCCGCAAGGGTGGAGCAGTCGTGCGGAAGCCAAGGATCGTGATCGGCGCTGAGGATCTGGCACGCCGGCCCACACGAAAGCCCAAGCGCCCGCGCGCCGAGGCCTCGTGTGCAGGTTGGACGGCTCAGTCCGTCGCGTGAGTGTATGAGTGGCGGTGCCGAACCGCGCGTCGGTGCCGCCGCTCGTCACTACCCCCCCCTGGCCCCTGACCCCCTCCCCGGCGGTGCCTGCTTCCTCGGTCCGGCAATCCAATCGCCCCTGCCAGCCGGCAGGCTCCCATTTTTAGAAGCACGGGCCCACCGCCCCATTTACACGCTCCAGGAAGGAGCTTCCGTGACCGAAGCACCCCCCGATTGGGATATTCCGGAGGACTGGACCGCTGGCGCCCGCGACGCCTTCCTCAACGTCGTGGAGCAGCGCCCGGACCTCTCCGGCGCCGAACTGGCAGGCCTCGAACAGGCCGCTGCCCTGATCTCGATCGCCGAGAAGCTCGACGAAGCGGCGCAGGGGGCGGGCCTCTTGGTCCTTGGCTCGACGAAACAGCTCGTTGTTAATCCAGGTGTGATCGAAGCAAGGCTCGCCCGCACTTCGGCCGCGTCAATCCTCGCTCGCCTCGTCCCGGTCTCCGCCGGCGCGAAGACCAACTCACAGCGCGGCCGGGAGGCGGCCCGAGCACGCTACTCGGCAAAGTGAGACGTCCAGACAGCGTCCGACTGGCGGACACCGAGCTCCTCCTGCGGCCTTTCTCCGTCAGCGGCCGCCTTCCCGACTGGTCGCCGCAGTCGCCGCCCTCCGACTGGTCACCGGCGGACGCTTGGGCCGCCGCCCTGGCGTACGCCGAGGACGCTGCACCACGCCACACCCGAAGCGTCGCGAAGAGCGCGTACCAGTGCCTCCTTGCCGCCGTTCCGGGCCTGAAGCGCGCCGAGATTGACGAGCGCCTCGCCGGCATCAATCACTTCGTGACCGCCTTCGCACACCCTCGCGAGTACCTCGACGAGGACCCTCCCCCATTCTGAACAACCTCGACAGGAGAGCCCGATGATTGTCGTTTACGGGACCCCAAGACCAATGAAGCAGTGCGTTCAATGCGGCCCTCGGCTGGCTTCCCAGTTCCGGAAGCGACCCGGAAAGAGCATCTGCCGACGCTGCACAAAGCTCAACGGGCGCATCAGGCGCCGCGAAGAACGCCTCGCCGCCGCGGCGGCCCTCACCCCCACATCTTCCAGCCCGAACGAATAGGAATCCTCCATGGCCTTCACATACGACCAGATCTTCGCCGCCGACCCGTCCGACCCGGGCAACGTCGCCCGCAACGGAGGGATAACCATCTTCGCGCCCGGCGACCCCACCCAGACGCCTATCGAGATCACGACCCCGGACGGGACTCCGCTGCCTAACCCGGTCCCTGTGAACGAAAACGGCTTTGGCGAGGCTTTCATGCACGAGACCCTCGATCGCGTCGCCTGGGCTGGCGGAGGCTTCGAGGGCTTCTTCACTTCCTACGAGGGACTGAAGAACGTCGCCGTCGAGGCCCTCGCCGGCGTCCAGGGCATCGCCGCAGACGCAGCGGCCTCCGCTGCCGCTGCCGAAGCCGCAGCGGCCCTCGTCGACGCGCCCGCCGATAGCGCGATCAGCACGGCCATAAACGGGACCGACACGCAGACCCGCGCCGCGCTGGATACCTTCGTCGACGCGGAGCTCGACAGCCGCGACTACGCGACGGCGACCGAGCTGGAGAGCCAGGTCTCGAACCGGGTCGTCGAGGTCCGGACCCTGGAGGAGCTCCAGGAGGCCGTCGCGGTCGGCGGAACAATCCGGGTCGGCTCAGCACCGATTGAACTCACCGCCACTGTGAATGTCTCGAAGCCCTGCCGCATCATCGGCGGGCGATTCACGATGCCGGCCGACGCTAGCCGGTACGGGTTCAGGATCAGTTCTGGCTCGGTCACCCTGGACGGTTTGGATATTACCGGCCCCGGTACGGCGGCGACCCTTTACAACGCGGCGGCCCCTAGTACCTTCGTGTACGCGCTCGGGACGCAGGCCGCGCCGCTGCGGAACGTCAACGTCGTCAACTGCACCATGAGGGGCAGCCAGGCTGACGGCGTGCGGCTGGAGTGGGTGAGCGACTCCATCGTCTCCGAAAACATCGTGGATGACTTCCTTTACGCCGGCGTGATGCTCCTCTCCGTGGATAACGTGACGGTCGCAAACAACTCCGTAACTAACGCCGTGATGAAGGGAAGCGTCGTCAATGTTTACGGCATCGCGGCGACGGACTGGCCCAACACGGTAGCGGCCCGCTCGAAGAATGTCCGGGTTATCGGCAACATGGTGAAGAACATTCCGTGGGAGGGGATCGAGTGCCACGGCGCGGAACGGTTCCAGGTGATCGGAAATACCGTGGTCAACTGCCCGCGCGCTATCGCGCTGGTGGTCGGAAACGCTACCCGGCTGACCTCGCCCATTGACTGCCTAGTGCAGGGCAACATTGTGGACCGAGCCGGGGCCACCTACAACGGAAACGAGCGGGAGGGGATCAGCCTGTACGGGCTGGCCTCCAACCTGGCCGACGCGCATATCCTCGGGAACACAATCCGGGGGTACACGGCCCAGCCGATTGTCCTCTCCGGCTACGCTCCGCTGAAAACCTTGGTCCAGGGCAATTCCCACCCTCACCTGCCATGGACGGACCTGACGGTGTCCTCGCCCTGGGCGGCCAACGCGTCGTTCAAACCTCAGTACATGGTTGAGGGCCGTATGGTCTACCTGCGCGGAATGGTCCAGCAGACAACTGGCGCGACCGGCGATTCCATCGTAGGTACACTGCCGGAAGTCTGCCGGTCGGACCGCAACATCGTCCATTACGGCACCTCCCACGGCGCAGCGATCACCGGCGGAGTCGCCACGCTAAGCGTCGGCAGCCCCGACGGGACGATCAACAACCTCGTCATTCGATCCAAGACGACGACGGACACGTCCTCCTACCCGATCGACGGCAGCTACAGCCGGGCCTTCGCGGGATAGCGAGCCGCCGGAGTCCCCGCCCTCCGCGTGGGGCGGGGCACTGGGCCCACACATGTATGCTCTAATTCTCTGCTCGCTTATTGAGCATGAATGGGGATATGGGGATATGGGGAGTGCATGACCGAAGTAGACCATGCTATTTCGAACGACGGCATTGCCGGGGAAAGCAGGCGGCTCTCTCCGGGCCGACACCGCTGGACTATGGAAGAAATCGTCGCCCTATACTGCCCTGAGCCGGAATTCGGGCAGACGCAGAGACAAATTGTCTGGCAACATTTTGAGCTAGCCACACGATCCCTTCGATCCATTGTCCCTGTTGCGGCGGTTTGGATCGGGGGATCATTCCTGTCGGAGAAGGAACGCCCGGGCGACGTCGATGCCGTCTACATCGTCAGAGGCAAGGCGTACGATAACTTGAGCGACGAGATGAAACAGGCTGTGTCCGTCTTCGCTGGATCTGGAATCCTCAAGGATAACGGCTATGCGGTTGACTCCTACCTATTCGCCTGGCGTCCTCGGCCAAGCTACTCGGCAGACACCGACGGCGAGAGAGAAGAACTACGGTCCCGCGGGTACTGGGATGACTGGCTTCAAAGAGAGAAGATCGACAGGAGCGCTCCTCTTGTCGATGAAGATTCCTTTCCCGTTCGAGGTTACGTGGAGGTGATACTAGATGGTTTCGCTACCGACTAGCCCCGAAGGATTCCTTGCGCTTCTCGCGAAGGAGTCGCCCAATCAGCCGGTCCTGTCCAGTGCAGACCTTGGACGGGTCAGCCGCGAGAGGCACCAAGGCCAGGAAAGCCTGACTCGCGACGCCCCTTCCGTTGGCGCGTTGCGCCTGTCCGGCGCCGGAGTCACAGGGCATGTGGCCGCCTTGGACGATGTCACCCTCCTAGGCTTGTCGCTGCAACGCTTGATCACCGCGATCGGCGCCGCACTGAAGGGCTTCAAGAATGTAAGAGGCCGCGTGCCTAAGGAACTTTCGACCTACACCACATTGGGTTTGCGGGCAGCGCCTCGTCCCGGGTCTCTCATCCTTGACTTGTCACCGAGGATTTCCCCGTCCGAGGAACTCCGAGGTAAAGGCGAAGTGTTCAGTGAATCGGACACACAACTCGTGGACGCCGTCATTGAGAGGCTGAGCCGCTTACTTCAGGCAGCACGCGAACATCAGGGAGGGGCCGACGAGACGGCGTTCAGCTCGGAGATTCGAGAACTTGGACCGCGCGCGGCGAGCGCCCTTCGCGGGTTTGCCCAAGCGACTTCGGCCAGCAACTTCAACGTTGACTTGACTTGGGCGCAGCCTTTACATGAGACGGTGGAATGCAGCCTCACCCCCAGAGACGCACTATGGCTAGAGAAGGTGATTGCGGGCCGAAAGCTTGACGCTGAGCCCATAGTCATCCACGGCGCATTGCAGACCGTCAGCCATGGAAAGAAATGGGATCTGCTCAATTCAGAGTTCGGGAACGTCAGCATTGATGTGACTGATATTGAGGGCCGGCCTTGGTCTGAGTGGAACCCTGACGACCTGGTCGAGGTCGATGCATCTATTACCATTACTCAGTCGCCCGGTCGGGCTATCACAAGGTCAATCGTCGCTCGCACCATTCGCCCTTGGAGCGGTTCGCTGGCTGATATCCAGATACAAGCCGACGACACTGCCGAAACGGACATGCTCCCAATACAGTCAGAAGGACCTTTAGAGGGTCCTTGATTAACCAGAAAAGCCCCGGAGAGCCCAGAGCTCATCGGGGCTTTTCTGTGCCCTTAGATCGGCTCCTGGCGCCTCCCGCGCAACGCCTCACGCGCCGCGGCTACGGTCTTTCAAACCGATCGCCGCGCCGGGCAGCGGCCAGAGCTGCCTCCCTTATCCAGGTCGCCACCGGCCGGCCATCGGCGCCTGCTGCGGCCTCCAGCTCGGCGTCCTCGTCCGGCCGAAAGGCCACGTTCCTTACCTTGTCCCGTGGTTGTTCTACCACTGGGCGGCCACGCTTCTTCTGAGTCGTCATGGTCGGAGTTTAGCAATACGGATTAAATACTTGCATCGCACGAATTTAGCTGTATGGTTTAAATCATCAAGCCGCTAGATGAAGGAGCGAAACCCATGTTCGTACTTCCCGACCTCGCCGAAGGCGCCGAGTTTGTCATCGTCCCCGTCCCCAACGATCCGGGCGAGTTCATTGCGGTGTCCCGAGACGGCACCTACACGCGCTGGACGCCCGACTCCGCTAACGAGACCTACTACGACGTCCCCGCCGAATACACGCTACGCCCAATTCCAGGCGAGGCCGGCGCCTACTTCTCCGTGTTCGCCGACGGCTCCTACACCCGCTGGCAGCCGCCCTACCCCGCGACGGCCGCCGCATGAGGCGCGAGACACCCGTCGTCGGACGCTTCCGCTCCGGCCGCCAGCTCGACGGGCGCGCAGTCGCGTCGAAGGAGTGGCGCATCACGACCGGCGACCCCGAGGTAGCCGACAAGGTCTACGACCTGCTCGGCGGAGACAAGCCCCAGGAATGGGCAGCGAAGGGCGAGGACAACCTCGAAGTCTTCACCGCGACGAGCGAGGTCGAGATCATCCTCGACGGCCCGAAGTCGCTGCGGCAGAAGATGGTCCTCTGGTCCCGCGCCGGCAAGCTCGTCCAGTCCGGCGACGGCCAGGTCCTCGACGACGGCACCCCGGACCCCGACGCCGCGCTCTCCTTCCAGGAGCGCAAGGCGAAGGCCCGCGACGGCATCGGCGCCGAGCCGCAGATCGAGGTCTACTTCCGCATCGCCGGCGAGGAAGAGCTCGGTCTCTTCAAGTTCCAGACGGGCTCCTGGAGCCTCGCCTCGGACCTCGTCTACAACAAGACGGAGGAGGAGATCGAGGACTACGCCGCCGACTCCGAGTCCGGCAAGGTGAAGGCGATCCTGAAGCTGGAGCCGGTCGAGTTCACGGCGAAGAACGGCCCCCGCGCGGGCCAGCTCGTCTCCTACGTGAAGCCGAGCCTCATTATCCGGGGCGCAGCGTGAAGGGCTCGTTACGCCCGTCGTAGCGCGATTGGCGCTCGTGGGGGCGGGCGGCGGAGAATTGCAGTATGACGACAACCGTATCCCGCACCCCGTACCGAGTTCGTGCCTCAGAGCTGAGGGGCCGTGCCTGGCTGAATACGGGTGGGAAAGATCTGACGTTAGAGTCGCTTCGGGGGAAGATTTTGATCCTCGACTTCTGGACCTTCTGCTGCATCAACTGCCTCCACGTCATCGACGAGCTGCGGCCCCTCGAGGATCGGTACTCCGACGTCCTCGTCACGGTCGGCGTGCACTCGCCGAAATTCGAGCATGAGGCCGACCCGGTGGCGCTGGCGGCGGCCGTTGAGCGCTACGACATCCACCACCCGATCCTCGACGACCCGGACCTGCTCACCTGGCAGGCTTACACGGCCCGTGCCTGGCCCACCCTCGTCGTGATCGACCCCGAGGGCTACATCGTCGCCCACCTCTCCGGTGAGGGGCACGCGGCGGGCCTCGACTCGCTCGTCAGCGAACTCGTCGAGGAGCACACAGCCAAGGGAACCCTGCACCGCGGCGACGGGCCCTACGTGCCGGCCGAAAGCACCGCGGGCACCCTGAAGTTCCCGGGCAAGCTCCTGCCCCTGCCCGCCAGCGGGACCTACCTCGCCGCGGATACCGGGCACCACCGCCTCGTCGAACTCGAAGCGGACCTCACGACGGTGCGCCGCGTCATCGGCGCCGGCGCCAGGGGCGCCGCCGACGGCGACGCCGAGACCGCCCAGTTCAACGAACCGCAGGGCCTGGCCCTCCTGCCCGCGGACGCCGCGGAGCGCGCCGGCTACGACGTGGTCGTCGCCGACACCGTCAACCACCGCCTCCGCGGTGTCTCCCTCAGCGACGGGACGGTCCGCACCCTGGCCGGGAACGGCGTGCAGCGGCTCCTCGACTCCGGAAACCACACCAAGCCGGGCCCGGAGCACGCGGCGGCCGAAGCGGACCAGGACGACACGCCGCGGCTGCTCGACGCCCACCTCGGCACCGACGCCCTGAACATCTCGCTGTCCTCCCCCTGGGACGTCGTCTACTCAAGCGCCCTGGGCAGGGTGGTCATCGCGATGGCCGGCACCCACCAGATCTTCACCTTCGACCCGGACACCTCCAGCGTTGACATCCTCGCCGGCACCGGCCTCGAAGGCCTGCTCGACGGCGACGGGTCCACCGCCTGGTTCGCCCAGTCCTCCGGGCTGGCCGAGGACCGCGACGGCAACCTCTGGGTGGCCGACTCGGAAACCTCCTCCCTGCGCAGGCTGAGCGTCAGCCTGACGGGCGGCCGGCCCGCGGTCACGGTCGACACCCCCATCGGCACCGGCCTGTTCGACTTCGGGTTCCGGGACGGCGACGCCGGCCAGGCGCGCCTCCAGCACCCCCTCGGCGTCACGGCCCTTCCTGACGGTTCGGTGGCCATCGCCGACACCTACAACGGTGCCGTGCGCCGGTACGACCCGGCGACCGGGACGGTCTCCACCCTCACCCGCGGGCTGGCCGAACCGTCCGACGTCGTCATCGACCCCGCCCCTGACGGGGGCGAGCCGCTGCTGATCGTGGTCGAGTCCAACAAGCACCAGCTGGTGCGGCTGCCCATCCCCAAGGAGGCCCTGGCCGTCAACGAGGGCGCCTCGCAGAGCCAGCGCCCCAAGACCGCCGTCTCCAGCGGGCCGCTGGCGCTCACCGTGCGCTTCGCCGCGCCCAAGGGGCAGAAGCTTGACGACCGGTGGGGGGATCCTTCCCAGCTGAAGATCTCCGCCTCGCCCGAGACCCTCCTGGTGGCCGGGGCCGGAACCTCGGCGGGACTGACCCGGGAACTGCACTTCTCGGAGGAGGTCCGCGAAGGGGTGCTCCACATCAGTGCCCGGGCCGCCGCGTGCGACGGCGAGCCGGGGGGGACGATCCCGGACCACGCCGCCTGCCATCTGTACCAGCAGGACTGGGGCATCCCGGTGGTGCTCGACGCCGCCGGTGACGCCGAACTGGTGCTGGACCTGCGCGGGGTTAACTGAGCGCGGCCTCCGGCGGGCCGGACGGCCCGCCGGAGGACTCAGTACTCGATCACGGGGGTGACGGTGACCGTCGATCCGTCGATCCGCAGCCGGGCCAGGAACTCGAACGGGCGCTTCTCCGTGACGTCGGAAATGGCGCCGCTGAACAGGTCCTGCAGCCGGGTCGACAGGGTGGCCGAGCCGGCCAGGGGCGCGATGACCCACTCGCCGTCGTGCGGGTCGATCCGGACCGCCGGGTAGTCGGTGATCGACCAGGAGATCTCCCCGGCCAGCCGCTGGCTGGTCTGGAAGTTGAACGGGCAGTTGGTGGGCTGGAAGACGGTCTGGGCAGCGCAGGCGTCGAGGAAGGCCCGGATTTCGGTGTCCACCGCCTCCACGAGCTTCTCCGTGGCCGCGGCCGGCAGCGCCAGCTTCGGTGCCGCGGCCCGGTCGGTCACCGCGACGGCCTTCGCCGGCGCGGTGAAGAACTCGCCCTCGAAGCCCCCTTCGACCCGCACCGGGTACAGGGACGCGAAACGGCCGCTGCCCCCGGGCAGCGCCACCCGGGCACCATTCAGCTTGGCCTCGGTGAGGTTGGCAACCGAGAAATCGACGGTGGGAAGGGTGGACGGAACGAACTCCCAGGTCGAGAAGAAGAACCACTGCGTCCCGGTCTGCTTAAGGGGGAACCGGGTGGTGTGGTCGCTTCCGTCGATGCTGTAGGTCACCGGCACATCGACATGCCCGTTCGTGGTCTCCACCGGGTCCTGCACCCGCACGTCCTCCACCGCCGCCGCGCCGCGGGCCAGGGCCGGTCCGTCGAGCAGTGCAGCATCGGCCGTGGGCGCCGACCCGTTGAGGATGCCCAGGGCCAGGCCGCCGTCCCCCTCCTTGAGCGCCGCAAGGTAGTCCCTCACCTGCTGCTGCGGCCCGTACACTCCGGCGTTGAGCACCACCACGGCCACGAAAAAACCCGCAACCGTCAGCAGGAGCGCCAGCAGCCAGGCTGCCAAGACTCGGACGACGCGGGGGGTCTGCACGCTACAACGTTACCCGCTGCCGGTGCAGGACCCCGCGGCGGTTAAGCGGTTGCGGACGGCAGGACGCCGCCCCACCGGTGGCGGGGCGGCGTCCTTTCATGGTTTGGCGGCCGGGCCGGTCCGGCTCAGCCGGTGGTGTGCTTGCCGCCCGCCGCAGTGGCGCCGCCACGGGAGCTGCTGCCGGCGGGCGCCCCCGCCGGGGAACCACCGTCGTTGTTGCGGCTGGAGAAGCCGGAAGCCGTGCTGTCCCCGTCGCCGGCCTGGGCGTTGGCGATCTCCTCGGCCCGTTCCTGGTTGGCCTCCTCGGTCAGGGCCGCGCCGGCGGCCTCATCGCGGGTGAGGTTGTCGCCGGTTTCGGGGTCAAAGAGGTGCAGCTTGCGGGTGTCCAGCCAGATTTCCGCCTCCCGGCCGCCGCGGATGCGGCTGGCGGCGTCGAGGGTGACGACGACCTGGGGCCGCAGTTCGTCGGCGTCCATCTCCTTGGCCAGGTTGTTCAGCAGTTCCCGGACCTCGGGTGCGGGGTCGAAGTTGATGTACCCGTACTGCTCGTTGCCCAGCCACTCGGTGTGGGAGAGAACGGCATGGAAGGTCGAGCCGTGGCCCCGCTTGGAGTCCTCGACGAGCTTGGCGTCCTCGAAGAACTCAGGCCGCACCCCCACCAGCACTACCTTCTTGCCGGCCGCCTTCCCCGCCTTCTCCGCCGGGATGGCGAGGTCTCCCAGCGCGGTGCGCAGCACGTTGCCCTCGACGGTGGCGGGCAGGAAGTTCATCGACGGGGAGCCGATGAACCCGGCCACGAACAGGTTGCGGGGCTGTTCGTAAAGCTCCCGCGGCGAGGCGATCTGCTGCAGTTCGCCCTTCTTGAGCACGGCGACGCGGTCTCCGAGGGTCATTGCCTCGGTCTGGTCGTGCGTGACGTACACGGAGGTGACTCCGAGCCGACGCTGCATCTGCGAGATCTCCGCACGCATCTGCCCGCGGAGCTTCGCGTCAAGGTTGGACAGCGGCTCATCAAAGAGGAACGCGTCGGCCTGGCGGACGATCGCCCGCCCCATCGCCACGCGCTGGCGCTGGCCACCGGAAAGGTTTGCCGGTTTCCGCTGCAGGTGGTCCGTCAGCTCCAGCGTCGCGGCCGCCTCGCTTACCAGCTTATCGACCTCCTCCTCGCTGTGCTTGCCCTTGGCAAGCCGCAGCGGGAAGGCGATGTTCTCGTAGACGGTGAGGTGCGGGTACAGGGCGTAGTTCTGGAACACCATCGCCAGGTTGCGGTCGCGGGGCGCCTTGTCGTTGACCCGGTTCCCGTCGATCAGCAGGTCGCCGTCGGTGATGTCCTCGAGGCCGACGATCATGCGCAGCAGTGTCGACTTCCCGCAGCCGGAGGGGCCGACGAGGATGATGAACTCGCCGTCGGCGATGTCGATGCTGATGTCGTTGACGGCGGGGAACCCGTCGCCGTACTTCTTGACGAGGTGGTTGAGGGTGATTGAAGCCATGGGAGGAAATCCTTTTCTTGATCCGGGGCGTCAGCCCTTGACGGCGCCCGAGGTCAGGCCTGAGACGATTTGACGCTGGAACGCCAGTACCAGCACGACGACGGGGATGGTGACGATGATGGCCGCCGCGGAAATCGCCCCGGTCGGCTCCTCGAACTGCGAGGCGCCGGTGAAAAACGCCAGCGCCGCCGGCACCGGCCGCGCCACCTCCGTGGAGGTCAGTGAGATGCCGTACACGAAGTCGTTCCAGGCGATGAAGAAGGCGATGATTGCCGTTGTGAAGACGCCCGGTGCGGCGAGGGGAACGATCGCCTTCCGGAACGCCTGCCAGGTGGTGGCGCCGTCGACCTGCGCCGCCTGCTCCAGCTCCCAGGGGATCTGCCGGAAGAACGCGGCGAGGGTCCAGATGGAGATGGGAAGGGTCAGCGAGAGGTAGGGAATGATCAGCCCCGGCCACGTGTCGTACAGGCCGATGGACCGCCACAGGTTGAACAGCGGTGTCACGATCGAGATGACGGGGAAGATCGAGACCGCCAGCGCGGTGGTCAGCACGAGCTTCTTGCCGGGGAAGTCAAGACGGGCAATCGCATAAGCGCACAGGGTGGCCAGCACGACGGCGATGAAGGTGGAAATCAGGCAGATGCCAATCGAGTTGCGCAGGGCGCTCAGGAACAGCCCCTGGGCGTCGCCGACCAGGATCTGCTCGTAGTTGCCGGTGGTTGCCTGCCCTGCCGAGGGCAGGAACTTCCGGTTCGTCAGGTCACTGGGCGCCTTGAACGAGGTGGCGAGGATGGACGCCACGGGGAACAGGGCGTAGACAGCGACGAGCACGCTGACGATGCCCCATAGAACCTTCGATTTTGTACTTGTCATCACTTACCTCCCTGGGCCCCGGCGAGGTCCACCTTGAACAGCTTGATGGCGACGAAGCAGATGATCAGGACGCACAGGAACAGAAGTACGGACACCGCCGAGCCGAGGCCGATCTCCAGCCTGCTGATCGACTGCCGGTAGGCCAGCAGCGAGAGCACCTCTGTGCCGTAGGCGCCGTTGGTCATGATGAACACGTTGTCGAAGATGCGGAAAGCGTCCAACGCCCGGAACAGCACAGCGACCATGATCGCGGCCTTCATGTTCGGGATGATGACCTTGCGCATCTGCTCCCACCAGGTCGCGCCGTCGACCTTGGCCGCCTCGGTCAGCTCATCGGGAACCTGGGCCAGCCCGGCCAGCAGGAGCAGCGAGATGAACGGGGTGGTCTTCCAGATCTCCGAGGCCATGATCACGAACAGTGCCGTGGGCCCCTGGGCGAACCAGTTGAGGTCGGCGTCGATGCCCGGAAGCCAGGCGAACCAGCTGTTCACGTAGCCCGAGTTGATGTCGAAGGCGTAGAACCAGGCGAAGGCCGAGACCACGGTGATGATGCCGTAGGGCACCAGGATCGCCGTGCGCAGCGGACCGCGCACCGCCTTCAGGGCCTTGTGCATCACCAGGGCGAGGGCGAACCCGAGGACGAGTTCGACCGCGACGGTGATAACGGTGATCAGGAGGGTGACGCCGAGGTCCGTCCACCACACGTTATCGGTCAGGATGACCGCGTAGTTGCCCAGTCCAATGAACTCCCGCTCGCCGGGAGCGGTGAGGCGGAACTGGAACAGGGACTCGTAGATGGCCTGGAGGATGGGATACAGGGTCACCGCCAGCATGACAATGAACGCCGGTCCGGCGAGCATCCAGCCGAGCCGGCGCTCGGCGCGGACGCGGTCGCTGTACTGGGCAGTGGCCTTCTTGTCGGAGGGTCCGCCTGGCCCGACGCCCGGTGATGTGTCCGGCTCAAGGTCGGGGCTGACGGGTCTTGCCGGTATTGCAGAAGTCACAGCAGTTGCTCCCCTCGGAGGACGGAGATGATGAATTCGGTTGAATTTTCCGGGGTCGTCTCAGGATTGACGCCGGACGGCGGGGCCCAGGTCTGCTGGATGCCCGTGGAGACCTCGTTGTAGAACGGGGTCTGAGGGCGCGGAGCCGACTGTTCAAGGGACTCCCTGATGGTGTCCGCCATGGGGAAGGTCTCCTCAATCCGTGGATCCTCGTAGGCTTCGGTGTTGGCCGGCGGGTTGCCGTTGGTGACGAAGTATTCGGCCTGATTCTCCGGTGAAACGATGCATTCGATCGCCTCGTAGGCGAGCTCCGGGCTGTCGCTGGCAGCCCCGACGCCGAGGCTGATGCCGCCCAGCGGCGGAGCTGATTCCTCGCCCTCGGTGACCTGGGGGTAGACGCCCCAGCCGATGTCCTCGATCAGTGATGCGTCAAGGGTTCCTGCCTCGACCGCGCCGTTGGTGGCGGGCCAGACGAAGGGCCAGTTCACCATGAACGAGCCGTTGTCTCCCTGGAAGTTGATCATTGAGGTGTTCTCGTCCTGGGTTGCCAGACCGGGACCGCCGAGTCCCTCGTCGCCGATCGTGGAGACGATCCGGGCCGCTTCGACCCCCGCGGGGGAGGTGAGGGCAAGCTCGATCTCGTCGGAGGTCGCCTCCGGGTCGACGATGATCGACTGCCCGCCGGATTCGATTAGGGCGTTCACCCAGACGGTCATCGACTCGGCTTGCGCGCCCTGGACGCCGAGGTATTTGTCCTGCTCGGCGGCGGCGTCGATCAGCTGATCCCAGGTGACCGGCTTGGACATGTCCAGGCCGGCAGCCTCGGCCACCGACTTGCGGTACCAGAGGATCTGGGTGTTGGCCCAGAAGGGAATGGCGACCAGCTCGTCCTTCCAGGTGGCTCCCGCGAGGGCCCCCTCGACAACGTTCTGCGTGGTGCTCTCTGCGACGTCATCGGGCACAGGAGCAAGAAAGCCCGGCTCCGCGAGTTCGGGGATGAACGGCGGGTCCAGGCTCATGATGTCGAGGGAGGAGTCTCCGGCTGCGAGGCGCCGGGCGAGCTGTTCGCGCTGGGAGGCGGCGTCGCTGGGGAGGAGGGAGGTCTCGATCCGGTAGGCGCCCTCGGCCTCCTCGGTGCAGCGCTCCGCGATGTCGGCCTGACCGCCGGCGTCCGGGTTGATGTACCAGGTCAGGGTCTTGGTGCCGTCCGCGGGGCCACATCCGCTCAGGAGCAGCGTGCCTGCCAGCACCGACGCCACGGTGCCGGCGCGCGATCGATTGCGGGTGGAATTTCGTTTCCTTGTCGGCATACCTACCGAGCCTCCACATCTTTGTAGACAACCCAGCCGACGCTTCAAGCGAGGCGTCAGCCCAGACAACCAGCGTGCTTTTTGACCATAAGCCCCGAGCGCGGAATGCGCTAGACAGGAGGCTTATGAATCAAAGTCAGCGGGACGGGTGTGTCAGGGGATGCGGAAAGCGATCGTCAGTGACGGGGGGATAACAGAGGCATAACGGGGTCGGTCCGGCGGCAGCGGCGCGTAGCGGGCGGCGGCGTCCACGGCGTGCATCGCCGCTTAGCGGGCGGCGGCGTCCACGGCGTGCGGCGGGCGCTGCAGGCCTGCGGTCACGGCTTCGGCAGGATCGGTGCCCTGCTGGAGAATCCGGTTGTCGGCGTCGACATGGACCACCGATGGGACGTAGGCCCGGGCTTCCTCGTCAGTCATCGACGCGTAGGTGATGAGGATGACGAGGTCCCCCCGGTGAACCAGGTGGGCTGCTGCCCCGTTGATGCCAATAACCCCGGAGCCGCGCTCGCCGGCGATGGTGTAGGTCTCAAGGCGTGCACCGTTGGTGATGTCGACGATCGACACGAGCTCGCCGGGGAGAATATCGGCGGCATCGAGAAGATCGAGGTCGACGGTCACCGAGCCGACGTAGTGAAGGTCGGCGTGCGTCACCGTGGCCCGGTGGATCTTGGATTTAAACATTGTCCGGTTCATCAGGATCAAGGATACTGCCGCCGGTGAGGCGCCAAGGACGGGATCGCTCACAGCGCACAAGGCACGGGCTGCGGAGGGCCGCGGCAGGGGAAGGGAGAGCGGGCGACGGGAATCGAACCCGCGTATCGAGCTTGGGAAGCTAGCGCTCTACCATTGAGCTACGCCCGCACTGCGGTTGAACCGCTCCATAACCCTACAACATTTCGGCGGGGCCGGCCGCGACCGCCGCACTCCGGCGCGGCAGGCCCGGTTCCGGCGGGGAACGGGCGGTGCCTGCACCTGCACCTGCGCCTGCGCCGGGCGGTCGACCCGCGGTCAGCCGGTCGACCCGCGGCGGGCGAAGCCCACGGTTCGGGCGGTCAGCCGGTCGACCCGCGCCGGGCGCGTTCGATCAGTTCCTTCCACGGCTCATCGAGCCGGCTCTCCGGCAGGGTCACCTCCTGGTACCCGATCACGATGTGATAGACGTAACGGTCGCGCTGGTCCCGGTCCGGCCGGGATTCCTCCTGCTGAGGCGCCTCCGCCGCCCGGCCGGCCAGCGGGAGCCACCGCTCCTCGGCCTCGGCGGGGCTCACCTCAAGGCTCCAGGTCCGGGTCATGCCGGCGAAGCCCCCCGACCGGGAGATCTCGATCCTCACCCGGTCACCTCCACCTTCGCCCACGCCTGCCTCACCGCTTCGTGCTCCTCCGAGTCCTGCCCGAACCGAGCACGGGCCGCTTCCTGCGTCACATCGGCGAAGAGCCGGAAGCCGCTGTTGGCCTGGATTCCGCCGCCGACCGCGGCGTCGAACCAGATCCTGCCCGCCCGCTCCCACGCGAAGCCGCCCAGCTGCAGCGCCGTGAGGTAGAAGGCGTGGTTGGGGATGCCGGAGTTGATGTGGACGCCGCCGTTGTCGGAGGTGGTGATCACGAAATCCGACATGGTCGCGGGCTGGGGATCCCGGCCAAGCACGTCGTCGTCGTAGGCGGTTCCCGGGGCGGCCAGGGACCGCAGGGCCCGGCCCTGCACCTGGTCGGTGAAGATGCCCTCGCCCACGAGCCAGCTTGCCTGCTCCACGGTCTGTCCGAGGTGGTGCTGTTCGACGAGCACGCCGAAGACGTCCGAGAGGGATTCATTGAGCGCCCCCGACTGGCCCTCGTACACCAGGTTGGTCGAGTACTGGGTGAAGCCGTGGGTCAGTTCGTGGCTGATCACCGTCAGCGACCGGGTGAAGCGGCCGAAGACGTCGCCGTCGCCGTCGCCGAACACCATGCGTTCGCCGTCCCAGAACGCGTTGTCGTACAGCTCCCCGTAGTGCACCGTCGCCTCCAGGGGCAGGCCGGCGCCGTCGATGGACGCCCTTCCGAACACCTGGCGGAAGAGGGCATCGGTGGCACCCAGGCCGTCGTAGGCCTCATCGGTGGCCTCGTCCCCGGTTGCACCGTCGCCCTCGCCCCGAACCAGTGTGCCGGGCAGGATTTCCTGCCTTCCGGCGTCGGAGATCCGGCGCTCCAGCGGCCCGCCCACCGCGGTCCGCGGCGGAACCGGCGCCGCGAAAGCCTCCTCCCGGTCGGCCAGCAGGGGGTCGAGCTGCACGAGGGCCCTGCGGGCGGCCCGCGCCGCCACCGCGTGCCGGGGGTCATCCACCGCCGCCAGATGGGCCAGCAGGTGGGGCGGGACGATGCTGCAGTGCGGATGCGGGTGCATGGGCCTCCTCGGTTGGTCCCAACCTAGACCCCGGCACCGACGCCCATCAATGACCCGCCGCCGCGACACCCTCTCCCGTGGCGGTGGACCGCGGTGGAGCTGGTCGTACTGTTGAGCCATGAGTGTCGAGAAGAACACCCGCAGCCTCGAGGCCGGGATCGAACGGGATTTCGCGGACAAGATGAGCTACGGCTCCTACCTGCGCCTTGACCTGCTGCTCGCCGCACAGCAGCCGGTCAGCCGGCCCGAGCACCACGACGAAATGCTCTTCATCATCCAGCACCAGACCTCGGAACTGTGGCTCAAGCTCGTCCTTCACGAACTCGGCGCGGTCCGCCGGTTCCTGCGCGCCGACGACCTGCGCGCCGCCATGAAGGGCATCGCCCGGATCAAGCACATCCAGCGCTCGCTCACCGAACAGTGGTCGGTGCTGGCAACCCTGACCCCTTCGGAGTACGCCGAATTCCGTGGCGACCTTGGCTCGGCGAGCGGCTTCCAGTCCTACCAGTACCGGGCGGTGGAGTTCCTGCTCGGCAACAAGAACGAGGCGATGCTGGCGGTGTTCGCCGACGACGAGGCCGCGCACTCACTGCTCTCGGGCCTGCTCACCGAAAGCAGCATCTACGACGAGTTCATCGCCTACCTCGCCCGGCGCGGCTACGCGGTTCCGGAGGAACTGCTGCACCGCGACGTGAGCACCGCCCACGTCTTCACCCCCGCGCTCGTCCAGGTGTACAAGGAGGTGTACGAGAACGCGGCGGCCAACTGGGATGTCTACGAGGCCTGCGAGGAGCTCGTCGACCTCGAGGACAATTTCCAGCTGTGGCGGTTCCGGCACCTGAAGACCGTTGCCCGCACCATCGGCTTCAAGCAGGGCACCGGCGGCTCCTCCGGCGTCGGCTTCCTGCAGCGGGCGCTGGAGCTGACCTTCTTCCCGGAGCTGTTCGCCGTGCGCACCGAGATCGGCCGCTGACTCCTGTAGTTTTGTAGCGTGCTGTTCTCCGACCGTGATATTCGTGCCGAAATTTCCGCCTCCCGCATCGAGCTGGATCCCTACGACCCGGCGATGGTCCAGCCGTCCAGCGTCGACGTGCGGATCGATCGGTACTTCAGGTTGTTCGATAACCACAAGTACGCCCACATCGACCCGGCCGAGGACCAGCCGGACCTGACCCGGCTCGTCGAGGTCGCCCCGGACGAGCCGTTCATCCTCCACCCGGGCGAGTTCGTGCTGGGGTCGACCTACGAAGCGGTGACCCTGCCCGACGACGTCGCGGCGCGGCTCGAGGGCAAGTCCTCCCTGGGGCGCCTGGGCCTGCTCACCCACTCCACGGCCGGGTTCATCGATCCGGGATTCTCCGGCCATGTCACCCTCGAGCTCTCCAATATGGCGACCCTGCCGATCAAGCTCTGGCCGGGCTCCAAGATCGGCCAGCTGTGCTTCTTCCGGCTGACCTCCCCGGCGGAGCACGCGTACGGGTCGGGCGAGTACGGCAACCGGTACCAGGGCCAGCGCGGCCCCACCGCCTCCCGCAGCCACCTCAACTTCCACAGGACGTCGATCTAGCCCTGTCCTGGGCACCTTCCACCGGGCCCCTTCCACCGGGCCCCTTTCGCCCGGCCGCGCCCTCAATGCGCCGAGTGTGCAGATAACCACCCTCCGGGGCACGTAGAGCGTGGTGATCTACAGTTTCGGTGGGGAGCACGGGCGTCGGTGCCCGCTCCCGGCATCCACATAGCGCGGATCCGACGTCGATGGCCCCGGCATCTTCCGGACACTGGCCGCATGCGCTCTCCACAACCCCTGCCACGGGCCCTCTCCGGCCGCTCCTTCACCCTCGAGGAGGCGAGGTTGACCGGTGTCTCACGACGGCGGACCGAATCCTCCGACCTCACCACACCCAGCCGGGGGATACGGGTGCCGTGGGGCGCAACCCAGGCGCTCGCCGACTCCTTGCGCCCGCTGCTCGCAGTGACCCCGGGGGCGGTTGTCGGGTTTTCGACGGCCGCACGTCTGTGGGGGTTTCCCCTGCCGGGTGACCTCGGGCCCGGCTTTGCCGTCCATCTCATCTGTCCGCACGGGACGTCGGCCCCTCGCCGAAAGGGCGTGCGGGGCCATTCGATGACGCTTCCGCCGACGGAGACGACAACGCTCGACGGTATTGCGGTCACCACCCCGGCCCGGACCTGGTTCGACCTTGCACAGCTCATTCCAGTCGATGCCCTGGTAGCGGCCGGGGACCACGTGGTGAACCGGAACAACAGGATCTTCGCGGAGAAGCGGGACGCCATGGCTTCCGTCGAAGAGTTGTCGCAGCTGCTGACGACCCATCGAGGGACACGGGGAGTGCGCACTGCGCGGGAGGCGTTGCCGCTGCTCCGGGTGGGATGTGATTCCGCACCCGAGACTCTGCTCCGTCTTGCCCTCGTCCGGGCGGAGCTTCCAGAACCTGTGCTGGGATGGGTCATCACCGACGAAGCCGGAGGTCACGTCGTATGGCCAGATCTCGCGTACCCGAAGTACAAGGTCGCCATCCAGTACGACGGCGCACACCACTTCGAGCGGGAGCGACAGGAGCTGGACATCGCGCGCAATGAAGCGACGGTCCGGGCCGGGTGGACCCAGGTCATCATCACCGCACGCCTCATGGACGCTTTCGGTTCAGCAGCGGCGGTGGTGAAGGTGCGGGACGCCCTGATGCGAAACGGCTGGGACGGACGCCGCCTGGTCGAGTGAGTGAAAATCCACGGCGGCCGTTCCGCGGGCGGCGCTGTCCGCGCTGTCTCGCCGTCGTCGTCCTCAGGTTGAAACGGCAGCTCACCACGTTCTGGGCGCTTCGAAGCGTGGTGTGCTGCGGTTTCGGCGGAGTGCCGCCGAAGGCGGTGGCGTGCAGTTTCGGTGCCGGGGAGCAGCGAGCGGACGCTCCGGATGGCGAACGACGGGCGCCTCAGGCCTCCGGGACGACGGCCGGAGCCACCTGCGCCGGAGGCTTCACCGGCAGCAGCAGGAGCAGGCCCACCAGCAGCACGACCAGGATCCCGAGGATGCCGTACCGCTGCGCGCCGAAGATGCCGATCGACAGGGCGAACAGGGTCGGGGCGAGGAAACTGACGGCGCGCCCGGTCGTGGCGTACAGCCCGAACAGCTCCCCCTCGCCTCCCTCCGGGGCCAGCCGGGCAAGGTACGCCCGCGAGGATGCCTGGGCGGGACCGACGAACAGGGTCAGCAGGAGGCCGAACACCCAGAAGGTGGTGTCGCCCGACCACGCCATGCCGAAGAAGGAATACGTCTCGGCACCGAGGATCAGGACCGCGGAGCCGGCGACCAGCAGGCCGATCAGCGAGGCCGCGATCACCCGCTTGGGCCCGACCCGGTCATCGAAGTACCCGCCGACGACGGCGCCCAGCGCGGCGACCACATTGCCTGCGATGGCGAAGACGATCACCTGGCTCAGCTCGAAGCCGAAGGTGCCGGCAGCGATGATCCCGCCGAAGGTGAAGACGGCGGCGAGGCCATCGCGGAAGACCGCGCTGGCCAGCAGGAAGAAAATGGTGTGGGGGCTGGTCCGGTAGATGGCCTTCACCCGCCGGATCAGCAGCCCGTAGGAGGCGAAGAAGCCGAGCTGCGCCGCTTTCGGCTGCCGGGGCACCTCGGGCACGGCGAACATAACGGGCAGGGCGAAGGCGAGGAACCACAGGGCGGAGAAGACCGCCACCAGGCGGATGTTGAGGGCGTCCTCGGTCGAGGACCCGGCCCAATCCACCACCGGCTGGACGAAGGCTACGAGGACGATGACCAGGGCGATGATGCCGCCCACGTACCCCATGGCCCAGCCGAAGCCGCTGATCCGGCCGACGCTGGCCGGAGTGGAGATCTGGGAGAGCATGGCGTTGTAGTTCACGCCGGCGAACTCGAAGAAGATATTCGCGGCGGCGATCAGGGCCACGCCGAGGAGAAGCAGTTCGGGCCGGGGGAAGACGAAGAAGCACAGCCCTGTGAGCAGGGCCACGACCAGGCTGTTCACGCCGAGCCAGAGCTTCCGGCGGCCCCCGTTGTCCGACCGCTGGCCGGTGACCGGCGCGAGAAGGGCGATCAGCAGGCCGGCGGCGGCGAGTCCCCAGCCCAGGGTGGAGGAGGCCCGTTCCTCCCCGCCGAAGGCGTCGGAGGTCAGGTACACGGTGAACACGAACGTGGTCATCACCGCGTTGAAGGCCGCGGAGCCCCAGTCCCACGAGGCCCAGGACAGGACCTGCCGCGAGAGGATCGGAGCGGGCCGGTCCGGTGGCGCCGGATCAGCGCTCTTCACGGGCATCGGCAGCTGCTGGTCCTTCGTCATAGGGTGAATGCTACCGGCGCCCCGACCCGACGCCCGGCCGGCGCGTTCGGCGGGTTTCCGTGCAGCTTACCCCGGGCTCAGGTGAGGTCGCGGGTCTTCTCGAACCGCTCGATCGCCTTCTGCATGGTGCGGTTGGTGAACACCTGGATGGTGGTTCTGATGGCACCTGAGATCAGGGCGAAAGCCAGTGCGGAACGTACGGTGTTCTCAAGTCCCTCGGTGCCCTTGGGTGAGGCCTCCCCGGTGATCTTCTCCCACAGGAAGTCGACAAGCTTGCTGGCGACAATCCCAGCGCCGAGGCCCATTCCGGTACCGAGCAGTTTAATCAGCAGGTGCATTGCGTCTCCTTGAGTTGGCTGAATCTGAAACAAGCGTAGCGGTGCCGGGCCCGGGCGGCACCGCGGCGGAGAACCGCTCGGGCGCCCCTGCCCGGCCCGGGTGTAGACTCGGTCGCGCAAACATACGACAGGGGAGCGCCGACCGGACGCAGCAGAGCTGCCGACGGAACCGGGCGCTGAGAGTGCGGACCACCGCAGACCCTCGAACCTGATCCGGTTAGTACCGGCGAAGGGAGTCGAGTTCTCAGGGCGAACGCCGCCGGCACGCGTGCCGTGGGCGGAGCGCCCTCCCCTCCTGTACCTCAGGAGGATTCCACCATGGCTCTCACCAAGGCCACCACCGGCACGGGCACGTCCCCGCGCCGCTTCCAATGGCGCGTTGTCGACATCGTCGTCGCGTCTGTCCTCGGCGTCGCCGTCGGCGTCATCTTTTTCGCCTGGTCCGCCGGCTACAGCGGCGTCCAGCTGCTGACCAGCGCGTTCCCTCCGCTTACCGGGCTCTACACCGGGGGCTGGCTGATCGCCGGGGTGCTCGGCGGCCTGATCATCCGCAAGCCGGGCGCCGCCATCTACTGCGAGGTCCTCGCCGCCGCCGTTTCGGCCCTGCTCGGCACCCAGTTCGGGCTGTCGGTGCTGCTCTCGGGCTTCGTCCAGGGCCTCGGCGCGGAACTGGTGTTCCTGCTGTTCCTGTACCGGAGGTGGAACCTTGGGGTGGCCCTGCTGGCCGGGCTCGGCGCCGGCATCGCCCTGGCCATGAGCGAGAACATCCTCTACAACGCCCTCTGGTCCGTGGAGTATCAGCTGCTGTACGTGCTGTTCGCCTCGGTCTCGGGCATCCTCATCGCCGGCCTGCTGTCCTGGTTTGCCGTGCGCGGGCTGGCGAAGACCGGGGTGCTTTCCTCCTTCGCCGCCGGACGCACGGCGGACCGGTGACCCCGGGCTCCACCCGCCCGGTCGCCGCCACCGCCGAGGGGTGGGGGTGGCGGCACGCCGGGCGGCCGGGCTTCGCGGTGCGGGGCGTCGACCTGCACGTCGAACCCGGCGAGCGGGTGCTGCTGCTGGGCGCGTCGGGATCGGGCAAATCGACCCTGCTCTCCGCGCTCGCCGGCGTCCTGGGCGACGCCGAGGAGGGCGAGCAGGAGGGCAGGATCCTGCTCGACGGCGAACCGCCCGCGGCCCGCCGCGGCCGGGCCGGGCTGGTGCTTCAGGACCCGGACTCCCAGATCGTGCTCGCCCGGGTCGGGGACGAGGTGGCCTTCGGGGCCGAGAACCTTTCGGTGCCGCGCCCGGAGATCTGGCGGCGCGTCCGGGAGTCCCTCGACGACGTCGGTCTCGACGTTCCGCTCGACCGCTCCACCTCCGCGCTCTCGGGAGGGCAGAAACAGCGGCTCGCCCTCGCGGCGGTCCTTGCCATGCGGCCGGGGCTGCTGCTCCTCGACGAGCCGACGGCCAACCTGGACCCGCAGGGCATCACCGAGGTGCGCGACGCGGTGGTGCGCACCCTCGACCGGACGAACGCGACCCTGGTCGTCGTCGAACACCGGGTGGCGGTATGGGCCGACGTCGTCGACCGGGTTGTGGTCCTCGGTGCGGGCGGCGGCATTCTCGCCGACGGCCCGCCCGCAGCGGTGCTGGGAGACCCGGCCACCCGCTCGGTGCTCGCGGCTGCCGGGGTGTGGATCCCCGGCTGGCGTCCGCCGCTGGCGGAGGTACCGGGAACGCGGACTCCGGGACCGGAGCTGCTGGCCGCCCGCGGGCTCTCCGTGGCGCGCACCCGGCGGGGCCCGGTGGTCCTTGAGGGGGTGGACCTGTCCCTGCCGGAGGGCTCGGCGCTCAGCATTGTCGGGGCGAACGGGTCGGGCAAGTCCACGCTGGCCCTGACCCTCGCCGGCCTGCTGCGCGCCCGCGCGGGAACCGTCACCGCCGCCGATACGCTGGCCCGCGGCGCCGGGCCGGACCCGGCGCGGTGGAAGTCCGCCCAGCTGGTGCAGCGCATCGGATCCGTCTTCCAGGACCCCGAGCACCAGTTCCTCACAGGCACCGTCGCGCAGGAGCTTGAATTCGGGCCACGCTCGGCCCGGATCTCCGCCGCCGAATACGGTCCCCGGATCGAGGCCCTGGCCGAGCGGCTGCGGCTGACCCACCTGCTGCGCGCCAACCCGTTCACGCTCTCCGGCGGGGAGAAACGGAGGCTGTCGGTGGCGACCGTGCTCGCCACCCGGCCCGCTGTCCTGGTGCTCGATGAGCCGACATTCGGCCAGGACGCCGGAACCTGGGCCGAACTGGTGGGCCTGCTGCGCGGGCTCGTCGCGGAGGGACGCATCGTGGTGTCAGTGACCCACGACGATGACTTCACCCGGGCCCTCGGCGGCGGCATCCTCGAGGTGCGCGCCGGCAGCGCCGGGCTGACGGCGGCGGCATGAGCGCGGACCTCTCGGCGCCCGTTCTCAGCGGGGCGGTGCTGCTGCGGGCCAACCCGCTCTCGAAGCTGTTCGCCGCGGCAATCGTGACGGTGGCGGTCATGCTCAGCATCGACTGGGTCAGCGCCGCCGTCGTGCTCTCCGGGGAACTGCTGCTGATGCCCCTGCTGGGGATCAGTGTCCGCAGGCTTCTGCTGCGGATCTGGCCGCTGGTGGCCGCGGCGGCGGTAGGCGGGTACGGCACGGCTCTGCTGGCCGAGAAGACGGGACGCGTGCTCCTTGACGCCGGACCCTTTCTCTTCACCGAGGGCTCGGTGGGCGCCGGCATCGCGGTGGCCCTGCGCGGGCTGGCCGTGGCCCTGCCCGGCATCTTCCTCCTGATCTCGACCGACCCGACCGACCTCGCCGATGCCCTGGGGCAGAAGCTGCGCCTGCCGCACCGGTTCGTCCTGAGCGCGCTAGCCGCGATGCGGCTCGCCGGTCTCCTGCTCGATCAGTGGCGCATGCTCGGTCTGGCCCGCCACGCCCGCGGCGCCGGACCGGATGGGAGCCCTCTCGCCCGCGTGCGGGACTTCCTGGGCCAGTCCTTCGGGCTGCTGGTCCAGGCGATCCGCCGGGCCACCCGCCTCGCCGTGGCCATGGAGGCCCGCGGCTTCGGAGCCGGTCCGCGGACCTGGGCGCGGCAGAGCACGTTCAGTGCCGTCGATCTCTGGGTTGCCGCCGCAGGTACCGCGCTCGCCGCGGCCGCGGTGACCGCCGCGGTGGCGGCCGGGACCTGGAGCCTGCTCCTGACCTGAGGTCCGGAGCCCAGAGCCGGTGCAGGGGAGCCGCGGTCAGAGGAACCGGTCGACCAGCGCCGCGAGTTCCGCGGTGAGCTCCGGTGCCGTGGGGATGGCCGTACCGTCAATTGCCGTCACTGGCGTCAGCAGCCGGATGCTCGAAATCAGCCAGACGGCGTCAGCCTCCAGCAGGTCCTTCGGCTCCAGCGGGCCGTAACCGAGCTGCCAGCCGGTCTCGGCCGCCGCCTTGAACAACGCACCCTGGGAGGTTCCGGGCAGGATTCCGCTCTCTAGCTGGGGCGTCACGAGCGTCTTGACGCCGCCGCGGTGGCGGGCGGTCAGCACCGTGGAGGTGGGCCCCTCGAGGACCTTCCCGTCGGAGGAGGTGAAGATGACGTCGTCGGCGCCGTGTTCCTTCGCGTGGCGGATGGCCGCCATGTTCACCGCGTAGGAGAGGGTCTTGGCGCCCAGCAGCAGCCAGGGGGCGTGCTGGGCGGCGGTGCTGTCATAGCCGCGGTCGAGCAGCAGCACCGAAACGCCGGTTTCCCGCTGCCGGCGCGTGGCGGCCGGGACGGGGGAGACGGAAACCCATGCCGTGGGCCCTGCGCCCTCTAGCCCGCGGGTGGCGATCAGCTTCACCACGGCCTCGGGCTGGCCGGGGGCTGACGCGGCGTACTCCGTGAGCGCGGTGCGGATGGCCCGGCTCCACACTTCCGCGCCAGGAATCTCCAGGCGCAGGGCCTCGGCCGACGACGCCAGCCGTGCAAGGTGCGCCTGTTCCTTGCGGACGCCTCCGTCGACGGCGAGCAGGGATTCGAAGACGCCGTCGCCGCGCGTCGCGCCCTGGTCGGTGGCCATGAGCTGGGGCTGGGACGCATCGACGACGCGGCCGTGCTCGAAGGCTGGATCAAGGAACACCAGAACTGTCATGCCGCCAGCATAACGACCGCGGCGGGTCTCAGTCGGGGAAGCGGGACCCGAGGGCCGACAGCACGCCGAAGGCCTTGGTGCGCACTTCCTCCCATTCCTCCTCGGGCACGGAGTCGGCGGTGATCGCCCCGCCGACGCCGAGCGAGACCCGGGTGGCCCGGCCGTCGTCCTCGAGGACGAGGGTGCGGATGACGACGGCGAGGTCCGCCGCGCCGGTCAGGGAGAAGTAGCCGGCCGCCCCGGAATAGGCGCCCCGCGGAGCCCCCTCCAGCCGGTCGAGCAGGGCCATGGTGCTGATCTTCGGCGCCCCGGTCATCGACCCGGCGGGGAACGCCGCGGAGACGGCCTCCGCGCGTGAGGACCCCGGCCGCAGCCGGGCGTCGATGGTGCTGACCATCTGGTGCACGGTGGCGTAGCTTTCAATGGCGCACAGGCGGCTGACCGTCACGGAACCCGGGACGGCGAAGTGCGAGAGGTCGTTGCGCAGCAGGTCGACGATCATGATGTTCTCCGCGCGGTCCTTCAGCGACGTAGCGAGGTCCCGCCGGAGGGCTTCGTCCTCCGCCGGGTCGGCGGAGCGGCGCCGGGTGCCCTTGATGGGCTCGGCGCGCAGGAACCCGTCGGCGTCGAGCCGCAGGAACCGCTCGGGGGAGGTGCTGGCGAGCACGGCGCCGGGGAAGCGCAGCAGGTGGGCGAAGGGCGCGGGGTTGGCCTCCCGCAGCGCCAGGTACAGCGGCAGCGGGTCGACGGCGTCTTCGAGCCGGGCCTCCAGCACGGTGGTCAGGCAGACCTCGTAGGTGTTGCCCTCCCCGATCTCGGCCTGGGATTCCTGAACCTTGCCGAGATACCCGGCGCGGGTGTCGCGGGCGGTGAAGACGGGGGCCGGTCCGGCCGGCGCGGTGTTCCGGGTGGCGCGGCTTCCCGGGGCCGGGGCGCCGAGCACCGCGGCCCGGGCGGCCTCGAGCCAGCGTCCGCACTCCGGGTCGGCCGTGCCGTCGCCGAGGGTGAGCAGGAAGGTGCACCGCTGCTGGTGGTCGACGACGACGGCGCGCCCGGCGAAGATCAGCGCCGCGTCGGGAAGCGGAGCCGCCGGCAGGGACGTTCCTCCAGTCTCCCGCTTCAGTTCGTAGCCGAGGTAGCCCAGCCAGCCGAGGGCGAAGCCGCACTCATAGCCGGCGGGCGCGCGCATGCTGCCGCGGCCCCAGACGCCGTCGAGCCAGCGGAAGAACTGCCCGGAGATGCGCGCCGTGACGGCACCCGCGGTGACCTCGCTGAGGCCGGCGCGGTGGCGGACCGACTGGCCGTACCGGCCGCCGTCGTCGGCCAGGATGGTGAACCGGCTGCGCTCCGGTGCGGTGGTTAACCCGGCGTCGGAGCTGTCGAGCCACACCGCCGAGGGCGATGAGCCGTACAGTTCGGCGAACACCTCCGGGGTCGAGGGTTCATGCTCCAGGCGCTCGGCGTGGACCCGCAGGCCGCGGCGCCCGGCGCGCTCCGGGGACATGGGGGCGGCCCAGCGCGGCAGCCCGGACAGGGCCAGCCGGACCTCGTGCGGGGTGCCTCTGCCGCTGTGGCCTTGCACGATGAGGTCCGCGTTGCCGGCCGGGTCGTCCTGGGCGAGCCAGGCGAGTTCCTGCTCGGCCCAGCGCTGCCAGAACGGGGCGAACGTGTCGCCGTCCCGGGTGAGGGCGCTGTTGCGGCGGGCGTCGTCGGGCGCCTCGACCCACAGGGCGGCGTCGAGGTATGGCCGGGCGGCGGCGCAGGAGGCCCCGACGCCTTCCACGAGAACGATCTCGGCCGGTTCGGTGCTCCGCAGCGGGCCGTCGGTTCCGTGCTCCCAGTCCCAGGCGTGCCAGGTGGCCGTGCCCCCGGCGGCCAGGGGGCGCAGGACCGACTCGACGTAGCGGTCCAGGCCCCCGGCGAGTCCGTCCCAGCCGGGGTAGATCTCCTCGAGGTGGAACAGGCTCACGCGGTGGTGTTCGCGCAGCAGCGCCGCGAGTTCCACGGCCAGGGTGGTCTTGCCCGCGCCGGAACGCCCGTCCACGGCGAGGATGAGGGGGACGCCGGCGCGGCCGGAATGGGCTTCCATTGCTACTTCCACCGGGTGCCGGGGGGCCGGCGGGGGATGGCGCAGGGAGGGGCATCAGGCGAAGGCAAGGAGCACCCCCACGGTGACGAAAAGGGAGCCGAAGACCCGGTTGAGGGCCTTCTGCCCGCGGTGGCTGCGGGTGTAGCGCTGGAAGGAGCGTGCCGCGGCGGCGTAGAAGAACCACATCACCAGCACGTCGATGGCCACCACCGTTCCCGCAAGCACGCCGTACTGGCCCAGCAGCGGCTTCTGGGGTTCGATGAACTGCGGGATGAATGCCAGGAAGAAGACGACCGCCTTCGGGTTGAGCAGGTTCACCCACAGCCCGCGCCGGAACATGGAGAGCGGGCCCTCCAGACGGCGGGTGGAGGCGGTTTCCTCGGGCTCCGGTGCCGCCAGGAACTTCCGGACGCCGAGATAGATCAGGTACGCGGCGCCCGCATAGCGGATGATGCTGAAGGCCACCGGGGAGCTGGCGACGAGCAGCCCGAGCCCGGCCGCGACGACGAGAATGTGGATCAGGAGCCCGGCCTGCTGGCCGGCGATGCCCCAGATCGCCCGGCGGAAGCCGACAGTGAGCGCGTTGCTCATGGTGTTCACCGCGCCGGCGCCGGGGGTGAAGCTGATGAGGGTGCCGGCGCCCAGGAGCGCGAGCCAGACCGAGGGGTTCACCTGTTCATAGTAATTCGTGGCCGCTGCCGGCCCCGCCTTCGGGCCCGGGTCAGGGGCGGGCTAGGATCTCCGTGCTCGGCATGAGGAAGGTGGCCTCCGGCGCGCGCCCCCACGCGAGCCACCCGGCCGAGATGCGTTCGAGGTCGTCCCGGTCTGCAAGTCCCCGTTCCAGCGCCTGGTCGGCGAACGCCGAGTGAAGCACCCGTGCGGCCCAGGACTCCGAGTGAGCGCGGCGGCGTTCGTCGGTGGCGTAGAGCCAGTTCGAGGAGGAAACCTCGACGTCCTGGAACCCGGCGTCCTGCGCCCAGCCGAGCAGGCGGCGTCCGGCGTCGGGTTCGGCACCGTTGCCGCGGGCGATCCGCTGGTAGAGCTCCATCCACTCGTCCAGCTCCGGAAGCCGGGGGTACCAGGTCATGGCGGCGTAGTCGGCGTCGCGTACCGCCACCAGTCCGCCGGGGCGGGCGACCCGGCGCATCTCGCGCAGGGCCGCCACCGGATCGGCAAGGTGGTGCAGGACCTGGTGGGCGTGGACGAGGTCGAAGCTCTCATCGGGGAAGTCGAGGTCGTAGACGTTCCCGGTCTGGAAGCGCACAGTGGGCAGGTCCGCGGCGAGGCCGGCGGCCTCGGCCACCACCTCGGGCGAGCGGTCGAGGCCCGTCACGGTACCGGGGGCAACGGCGCGCGCCAGGTCGGCGGTGATGCTCCCGGGCCCGCAGCCCACATCGAGCACGTCCATGCCCGGCCGCAGGTGCCCGATCAGGTAGGCGCCGGAATCCGCGAGGGTGCGGGCGGCGTGTGCCTGGGTGACGCTGGGGTGGTGGCCGTGGGAGTACACCTCGCTGTTCATGGTCCGAGGGTAGCGCCCGGTGCCGGTCCGGGCAGCCTCCCGGCGTCATTCTTCGCAGTAATCGTTGCCGCGGTGATGCGCTCCAGCATCGTGCTCAGCAGGGCGAGCTCGTCGTCGCTGAACTGATCGAGCGCCGCCGAAATGTGCTGCGCGAGGGGCGCGAAGAGCCGTGACCCGGCAGCCTGCGCCTTCTCGGTCATCTCCAGGTGCACCTGCCGGCGGTCGATGTCGCTGCGGGCGCGGGTGACGTGCCCGGCGGTGGTGAGCCGGTCGATCAGGGCCGTCGTCGCGGGGGAACTGAGGTTCAGTTCCTCACGCAGCCTGCCCGGAGTGACAGTTGTCCCCGACCGGGCCGCCCCGACGAGGATGCCCAGGGCGTGCAGGTCGGTCCGGTGCAGGGCGTCCTTGGCGCTGACCACATCGACATAGCGCTCGGTCTCCGCCGTGAACTGCTGCAGGAGGGCCAGGATGGCCGCCCGGTTGTCCTTACCCACTGTTGCACCTCGCTTCCCGTTCCTACTCTAGGCCCCTTCCGCATTTATCTCCATCATGGATATACTCGACCGCAGAGATAATTACTTTGGAAGGCCCATCATGAAAAGCACCTGGCTGCGCGTCCTGCTCCCGGCCCTCATCGTCCTGGTCTGGCTGGTCGGCGCCGGCTTCGGCGGCCCCACCTTCGGCCGGCTCGAGGAGGTCTCGAGCAACGACCAGGCGTCCTTCCTGCCCGCAAGCGCCGAGTCCACTGCCGCCGGCGAATTCGAGGAGCAGTTCCGGGACTCCGACGCGGTGCCGGCCGTTCTCGTCGCCGAGTCCGCGCAGGACATCGCGCCCGGTGAGCTCGGCGCCTACGCCGCCGTCGCAGGGCAGCTCGCCGAGGTCGAGGGCCTCGAGGCGCCGGCCGGCGGCGGCCCCACCGTCGTCGGGCCCATCCCGTCGGAGGACCTCGGCGCCGTGCAGTACCTCGCCTTCGTCTCGGCCGACGCCGAACTGGGCGAGGTGGTCGCCGAGCTGCGGGAGGTGCTCAATGCGGAACTGCCAGACGGCGCCACCGGCTACGTCACCGGGCCGGCGGGGTTCACCGCCGACTTGGTCAGCGCCTTCGGCGGCATCGACGGGATCCTGCTCGGTGTGGCGCTGGGCTGCGTGTTCCTCATCCTGCTCGGCGTCTACCGCTCCCTGGTGCTGCCGTTCCTTGTCCTGCTGACCTCGGTGTTCGCCCTGGCCACCTCCATTCTCGTGGTGTTCGCCTTCGCCAAGTGGGACTGGATCCAGCTCAGCGGCCAGAGCCAGGGCATCCTCTCCATCCTCGTGATCGGCGCGGCGACCGACTACGCGCTGCTCCTGGTGGCCCGTTTCCGGGAGAGCCTGGGGGAGGTGCAGTCCACCTGGGAGGCCATGAAGCGGGCCTACCGCGGATCGGTTGAGCCCATCGCGGCCTCGGCGGCCACCGTGATCCTGGGGCTGTTGTGCCTTCTCTTCTCCGACCTGAACTCGAACCGCAGCCTCGGGCCCATCGCTGCCATCGGCATCGTCTTCTCCCTGGCGGCCGCGCTGAGCCTGCTCCCAGCCCTTCTGCTGATCTTCGGCCGCGCCGCCTTCTGGCCGCTGCGGCCGAAGGTGGGGGCCACCGCCCGGAACGCCTCCACCGGCGGGCCCGCGGGCACCGAGGGCCTGCGCGGGCTGTGGCGGGCGGCCGCCGTCCTGGTGGCCCGCCGGTACCGTGCGGTCTGGATCGGCTCCCTGGTCATCCTGGGAGCCGGAGCGCTCGGGCTCACCCAGCTGCAGGCCAGCGGCGTACCGCAGTCGGAAGTGATCCTGAGCTCATCCAACGCCGTCGACGGGCAGGAAGCGCTCGGCCGCCACTTCGACGCAGGCGCCGGCAGCCCGATCGCCGTCATCGCCCCCGAAGAGGACTGGGACCGCGTCCTGGACCTCGTCGGGGACACCCCCGGCATCTCCGAGGCGGCCCTCGCCACCGACCCCGCCGGAGCCGTCGAGGTCAACGACGGCCGGGTGCTGATCAGCGGCACGCTGCAGTTCCAGGCCGACTCCGAGGACGCCGAGAACGTGGTGCGGGACCTCCGCGCCGAACTGGAGCAGCAGAGCCCCGACTCGCTGGTCGGAGGCGTGACGGCGATCGCCGTCGACACCAACGACACCGCGGTGGCCGACCTGGGCAAGATCATCCCCATCGTCCTCGCCGTCATCCTGGTGGTCCTGATGCTCCTGCTGCGCGCCGTCGTGGCGCCGGTGCTGCTGATCCTGAGCGTCGTGCTCTCCTATGCGACGGCCCTGGGCGTCTCGGCGCTGGTCTTCAACAACCTGCTCGGCTTTGACGGGGCCGACGCCTCCGTGCCGCTGTTCGGCTTCGTGTTCCTCGTGGCGCTGGGGGTGGATTACAACATCTTCCTCATGACCCGGGTCCGCGAGGAGTCGCTGCGGCTCGGCACCCGGCCCGGGATCCTGCGCGGGCTGGGCGTGACCGGCGGCGTCATCACCTCCGCGGGGGTGGTGCTGGCGGCCACCTTCGCCGCCCTGGGCGTCATCCCGATCCTCTTCCTCGCGCAGATCGCCTTCATCGTCGCTTTCGGCGTGCTGCTTGACACCATTTTGGTGCGGTCGCTGCTGGTGCCGGCGCTGGCCTATGACCTGGGCCCGCGCATCTGGTGGCCCTCCGCGCTGGCCAAGGGCCAGGCGCCGGCCCACCGCGCCGCCGGGCCCGACACCGGTGAGCACGAGCACCGTGAGGTGGCGGCCCACCGCGCCTGAGTCCGGCCGCCCGGCGGCCTGCCCCGAGGCGGGCAAGGCGGGAGCACCCGCGTCGGCCGACACTCCGGACATCGCCCCGCCCGGAGCCAATGACTGGTCCTGCAAGCCCAGCGCCGAGCACCCGCGGCCCGTGGTGCTGGTTCCCGGCACCTTCGAGAGCATGGCGAAGAACTGGTCGACGCTCTCGCCCCGCCTGGCGGCCGAGGGCTACTGCGTCTTCGCCCTCAACTACGGCACCACCAACGGCGTCGACGCCACCGGGCCCATTGCCGACTCCGCCGGAGAGCTCGCCTCCTTCGTTGACGGGGTGCTGGGCGCCACCGGGGCCCAGAAAGTGGACATGGTGGGGCACAGCCAGGGCGGAATGATGCCCCGGTACTACCTCGGGTTCCTCGGCGGAGCGAAAAAGGTCAATCACCTCGTCGGGATTGCCCCGTCCAACCACGGAACCGAAGGGGTTATTGCGCCGACGCCGGACCAAGTCCCTCTGGGGACCGGCGACGCGGGTTTCCTCTGCCAGGCGTGCGCGGACCAGGAGGCGGGGTCGGCCTTCCTTGCGAAGCTGAACTCGATCGGCGACACGGTCAACGGGCCGTTCTACACCGTGCTTTCCACGAAGTACGACGAGGTCGTCACTCCCTATCCGAGCCAGTTCCTCAGCGGGCCGGCCCGGCAGGTTACGAACATCACCCTTCAGGACAAGTGCCCGCTCGACCCGATCGAGCACGACCAGGCGCCCAACGATCCAGTGGTACACCAACTGGTCAGCCACGCCCTGGCCTCCAAGGGCCCGGCGAGCCCCCTGTATCAGCCGGAATGTTTCCCGACATTTCAAAGTTGAGCAGGGCAGGCTCAACTTTGGTTTGACTCTCGACGAGGGCGGAGTACAGTTGAGTGAAGAACGCTCAATCTACGCGCCCGGCGGTTGAGCGGCCAGCATATTCCCGGGCTGTCGAAAGGAAACTTGCATGTCACGTGCAGTAGGCATTGACCTCGGAACCACCAACTCAGTTGTTTCAGTCCTCGAAGGCGGCGAGCCCACCGTTATCGCGAACGCCGAGGGCGCGCGCACCACGCCCTCCATCGTTGCGTTCTCCAAGGCCGGTGAGGTGCTGGTCGGCGAAATCGCCAAGCGCCAGGCCGTCAACAACATCGACCGCACCATCGCGTCGGTCAAGCGCCACATGGGCACCGACTGGTCCATCCCCGTCGACGACAAGAAGTACACCGCCCAGGAAATCTCGGCCCGCATCCTTCAGAAGCTGAAGACCGACGCCGAGTCCTACCTTGGCGAGAAGGTGACCGACGCCGTCATCACCGTTCCCGCGTACTTCAACGACGCCGAGCGCCAGGCCACCAAGGAGGCCGGCGAGATCGCAGGCCTGAAGGTGCTGCGCATCGTCAATGAGCCCACCGCCGCCGCGCTCGCGTACGGCCTGGACAAGGGCAAGGAAGACGAGCTCATCCTCGTGTTCGACCTCGGCGGCGGAACCTTCGACGTCTCCCTGCTCGAAGTCGGCAAGGACGAGGACCAGTTCTCCACCATCCAGGTCCGCTCCACCTCCGGTGACAACCGCCTGGGCGGCGACGACTGGGATCAGCGCGTCGTCGACTTCCTGCTCGCGCAGGCCAAGGCCAAGGGTGCCGACCTGTCCAAGGACAAGATCGCCCTGCAGCGCCTGAAGGAGGCCGCGGAGCAGGCCAAGAAGGAACTCTCTTCGGCCACCTCGACCAACATCTCCCTGCAGTACCTCTCCGTCACCCCGGAGGGACCGGTGCACCTGGACGAGCACCTCTCCCGCGCCAAGTTCCAGGACCTCACCAAGGACCTGCTCGACCGCACGAAGAAGCCGTTCCACGATGTGATCTCCGAGGCAGGCATCAAGGTCTCGGACATCAACCACATCATCCTGGTCGGCGGCTCCACCCGCATGCCCGCGGTCTCCGAGCTGGTCAAGGAGCTCGCCGGCGGCAAGGAGCCCAACAAGGGCGTCAACCCCGATGAGGTCGTCGCGGTCGGCGCCGCACTGCAGGCCGGTGTGCTGAAGGGCGAGCGCAAGGACGTCCTGCTGATCGACGTCACCCCGCTCTCCCTCGGCATCGAAACCAAGGGCGGCATGATGACCAAGCTCATCGAGCGCAACACCGCCATCCCGACCAAGCGGTCCGAGACCTTCACCACCGCCGACGACAACCAGCCGTCCGTGGCGATCCAGGTCTTCCAGGGCGAGCGCGAGTTCACCCGCGACAACAAGCCGCTGGGCACCTTCGAGCTGACCGGCATCGCGCCGGCCCCGCGCGGAGTGCCGCAGGTCGAGGTCACCTTCGACATCGACGCCAACGGCATCGTGCACGTATCCGCCAAGGACAAGGGCACCGGCACCGAGCAGTCGATGACCATCACCGGTGGTTCCTCCCTTTCCAAGGAAGACATCGACCGCATGGTCCGCGAGGCCGAGGAGCACGCAGCCGAGGACAAGGCCCGCCGTGAGGCAGCCGACACCCGCAATGCCGCCGAGCAGCTCGCCTACTCCGTCGACAAGCTCATCGCCGACAACTCGGACAAGCTGCCCGAGGAGGTTAAGACCGAGGTTCAGGCCGACGTCGACGCCCTCAAGAAGGCGCTCGAGTCCCAGGACAACGAGGACGAGGTGAAGACCGCGTTCGAGAAGCTGCAGGCCTCCCAGTCCAAGCTCGGCGAAGCCATCTACGCCTCCGCCCAGCAGGACGGACAGAGCGGCCCCGGAGCATCGGCCGACGGATCCGGCCCCGCCCCGGCGGAGGACGATGACATCGTTGACGCCGAGGTTGTCGACGAAGAAAAGAAGTAACCATGCCGCACCACGGAAATGAAGAAGAGTACCAGTCAGAGCCAGTGAGCTTCCGGGACAACCGCAAGATCGACCCTGAAACGGGCGCCGTCCGTGGGCAGCAGAAGGACGCCGGCGACCCGGCACCGGCCGAGCCGGTGTCCGGGGCGGCCGGGGAGCAGGCGCCCCCGGCGCCGGCCGTCCCGGACTCCGCCGACGGCGACGCGCTCGCCCAGGCGGAAGCCATCCTCAACGAGGCCGGCGAGGGCGAGGACGCGCCGGTGACGGAGGTCATCGCCGAACTGCGCAACGACCTGCTCCGGCTGCAGGCCGAGTACGTCAACTACCGGCGCCGCGTCGAGCGGGACCGCGACGTTGCACGCGACCAGGCCGTCATCGGCGTTCTGAACTCGCTGATGCCGGTCCTCGACGACATCGACGCCGCGCGCCAGCACGGCGACCTTGCCGACGGACCGTTCGCGGCGATCGCTGGCAAGTTCGAAAACGCCCTCAAGGCGTACGAGCTGACCCGCATCGACGAGACCGGCGTGGCGTTCGACCCGAACATCCACGAGGCGCTCATCCAGCAGCCCAGCGCGGACGTTCAGGCCGACAGCGTCAGCCAGGTACTCCGCGCCGGCTACCGCAAGGGCGACCGCGTGCTGCGGGCGGCGCAAGTGATCGTCGCAGTACCGGAGTAAGCTCCGTCAATGCTGGCCGGGTCCCCGGACGGCGGCAACGAAACTTCCCGCTCGCAGAGCTCGCCGGAAGTATTAAAGCCGCCTTCCCCGGGAACCCGGCCAGCGTCGGCAGTGCCTCCTGCAGGTACTGTTCCCTACATCGTTAAGAAGCAGTGAAAGGAGACTCCAATTGGCTAGTCAGGATTGGGTCGATAAGGATTTTTACAAGATCCTCGGTGTCTCCAAGGACGCGACCGACGCCGACATCAAAAAGGCGTACCGCAAACTCGCCCGCAAGCACCACCCTGACCAGAACCAGGGCGACGCCGGGTCCGAACGCATGTTCAAGGACGTCTCCGAGGCGTACTCCGTGCTGTCCGACTCCGAGCAGCGCCAGCAGTACGACGCCATCCGCGCCATGGGCGGCGGCGCCCGCTTCACCGCCGCCGGCGCCGGGGCGCCAGGCGGCAGCGCCGGCTTCGAGGACATCTTCGGAAACCTCTTCGGCCAGAGCGCCGGGCCCCGCACCCGCGGCGGCAACAGCTACAGCAACCTCCCGCCCGAGTTCGCCGACCTCTTCGGCGGCGGCGGCGGGTTCGGCGGTGGCTTCGACGCGCCGCCGCGCAAGGGCGCCGACCGCACCGCCAGCACCACCATCTCCTTCGCCGGGTCCATCAAGGGCACCACCATTGGACTGCGCGAGCCCTCCGGGGAGGTCATCGACGTCCGCATCCCGGCCGGCATCAAGGACGGCCAGAAGGTGCGGGTGCGCGGACGCGGCCAGTCGGGGCCGGCGGGCAGCGGCGACCTCATGGTCACGGTGAACGTCAAGGATCATCCGCTCTTCCAGCGCGACGGCGACAACATCAAGGTCCACGTGCCCGTGACCTTCCCTGAGGCCGCACTCGGCGCGCAGATCGAAGTGCCGACCATCACCGGCGACCTGGTCAAGATGAAGGTCCCGCCGGGTACCCCCTCGGGCAGGACGCTGAGGCTCAAGGGCCGCGGGGTGTCCACGCCGAAGGTGACCGGGGACCTGCTTGTGACCATCGACGTCGTGGTGCCCCAGAACCTCTCCAAGGAGGCCGCCGCCGCGGTTGAGGCGTTCGCCGCCGCGACCGCCGACGCCAACCCCCGCGCGGGCCTGGCGGCCAAGGCCCGGCTCTAACCGCACACCCGTCCCCCGCACGCGGCACCCGGAAGGAGACCATCATGGATAGTCAGATGCCGATCTATGTCATCTCGGTCGCCGCCGAGCTGGCCGACATGCACCCGCAGACGCTGCGCCAGTACGACCGGCTCGGCCTCGTCACACCGAGCCGGGCTCCCGGGCGCGCCCGGCGGTACTCCCAGAAGGACGTCAGCACCCTCCGCGAGATCCAGCGGCTATCCCACGAAGGGGTTTCCCTCGAAGGGATCCGCCGCATCCTCGAACTCGAGAACCAGGTGTCGGCGCTGCAGCAGAGGGTCCGGGAACTCAGCTCCGAACTGGCGCAGCGCCGCGGTCAGCCCGATCCCAGCCGGGTGTTCGCCGCCGGGCTGGCCGGCGACGTCGTCACCTTGGCCCGGGGCCAGCGCCCGCGGGCCCGCAGCCAGGCCGTCATGGTCTGGCGCCCGGACATCGCCCGCAACTGAGCGGACGGCACGGCCCGGTGGATTTCAGCGGCCAAAATCTGGAAATCGCCGCACCCGCAGGGCACACTAGAGGCATGCTCCGCTCCCGCTCCCGCTCCCCGAGGACCCTGTACTGATGGACGGATTTCTTCAGCTGCTGATGGTGTTCGGCATCATCCTGCTCATCATGGGCCTGACCTCCACCGCGCTGCTCTGGCTGGCCGTCCGGCGGATCCGGCGTTCAGGACTGATGCGGCGCGCGGCCGACAACGGCGTCCTGACCCTTCACTCCCTCGCCATGGACCGGACCGTGCGGGAGCCGGCCCGGCTGGCCCTGGAGCTCCGCCGCTCCAACCAGGCCAACCGGCGGGCCCTCGCCGAGGCCGTGCAGCGCGGCTGGCCGGTGGGCAACCTGCCCGCCGCCGCCGAAGAGCTCGAACGGGCCGCCGCCTCCGTCGGAGACCACCTGCGCATGGCCGACCGGGAGCCGAACCGGGCCCTGAAACGGGAACTGACGGCGGACCTCGCCCGCCATGTGCGCTCCCTTGAGGGACTCTCGGTTGACCTCCGGCGCTGCCTGCTGCGGGGTTCAGGCTCCATGGACCGGCTCGAGCTGGAACGCAGCGGCGCCCGGCTGACCATGGAGATCAGCGCCATGCATTCATGGCTTACCGCCTACGGGGTCCGGAGGGCGTCATGACGGCGCCGCTCCGCCGCTCCTAGGCCCCGGCAGGGCAGCGATGTCCCTTTCCCGGCGCATCTCGCGGATCGTCCGCGCCAACAAGGCCGCCGCCCAGCCCGTCGAGGACCCTCGGGTGACCGCAGCCAACGCACAGCGGGCGCAGCACGCAGCCCTGGATCAGGCACGGCGGGGAGCCGCCGATGTCGCCGCGCACCGGCGCCGCCTCGAAATCCTGGCCGGCGAGGCTGCCGCGCGGGTGCGCCACTTCGAGGCGCACGCCGCCGCCGCGGTCGCCCGTGGCGATGACAACGCCGCCCGGGAAGCCCTGCGAGCCCAGCTGGGTGCCGCGAAGCACCTGCAGACCCTCAGCGGGCAGCTTCAGGAGATCGACGTTCAGGCCCGGCGGCTCGCCGCCGACGTCGCACGGCTTGAGGAACGGATGTCCGACAGCTGGCTCCGGCACCAGGCCCTGCTGGCCCAGCAGGCCGCGGCCGAGGCCTCGGTGCGGGCCCAGGAGGCACTGCGCGCCTCGGCGGGCCCGATCGGGGGCGGGGAGCTCGCCGCCCGGGAAGCCGAGCGGGAGGTGCGCCGCCTGCAGGCACTCGCCGCCGCCCGTGAGGAACTGGCCTGGTCGGATCCTTCCTCACAGCGGGTCCAGGAGGCGTTCGAGGAGCTCGAGGCCGACTCCGCTGCGCGCCTTGAGCTGGCCCGGCTCAAGGAACAGCGGGCTAGAGGCTTTCGTCCCGGGCCGCAGTAAGGGCCTGCAGCACCGCGTCGTCAATATCGTCGACTGTCTTCAGGCGGATCCGCCAGCGGAACGGATCGTCCTTGGCCGCCCGCGCCGGCTCGGCGCGCGGATCGTTCGGGCGGGCGAAGCGCAGGAACACGTCGACGGCGGACTTCGTCGCCGGGGTGACCTGCGCGAACTTCCGGCGCGCCGTCTGCAGTGAGATGTAGGTCTTGCGCATCTGCACCTCGACGCCGTCGGTGTCGAGTGCCCAGGCGAGGAGCCGGTCCCCGATGGGCCGCAGCGCCTGCCGGTCCGCGTACTGGCCCTCGTACAGTTCGTCTCCGGATCGAAGGATGAAATCCGGGTAGCCGAACATCGCCCAGTCCACGCTCATCAGGCTGTAGCCGGTCACCCCCTGGGCTTTCAGCCAGGCCGCGAGCGCCGCCCGGGAGTCGACGCCGGCGCCGCGGGCGGCCTCCACCCACTCCTCAACGCTGCGGCCCGTGGTGCGCTGGAGCCGTTCCGCATTCGTGTCGGCCATCGCCTGCCAGGTCTTAATCTCGCCCATTGCCCCAGCGTAGCCGGACCGCCCTCAACCCTGCGTTGGTACACTCGCCGCATGGAGCTGAACGGATCCCACTTCCTTGTCGTCGGTGCCACCGGAGTGCTGGGATCAGCGCTCGCGCGCGGCCTTGCCGCCCGGGGAGCCCTCCTGACCCTGAGTGGACGGTCGGAGGCCAAGCTGGCCGCCCTTGCCGGCGAGTTGGGCGGTGCCGCTGCCGGCACCGTCGCGGCCGACCTCGGCCGGCTCAGCGCACCCTCGGATATCGCGGCGGCCGCCTACGGACGGGAGCTGAACGGCATCATCTTCGCCGCCGGCGTCGTCGCCTTCGGGCCGGCCGTGGAGGTCGACGACGACACCCTGGATGAGCTGATGCTGGTGAACCTGCTCGGGTACATGCGCCTGATGCGCCAGCTGGCGCCGCGGCTGGCCGAAGACTCCGTCGTCGTCCAGCTCAGCGCCGTCGTCGCCGAGCGGCCCACCGCGGGCATGGCCGCCTACTCCGCCACCAAGGCGGCACTGAGCGCCTACGGCAAGGCACTCAGCCTCGAACTGCGCCGCCAGGGATCCCGGGTGCTGGATGTGCGCCCCCCGCACACGGAGACCGGCCTGACCGAACGGACCCTCGCGGGCACCGCCCCGCGGCTGCCGCAGGGCAAGGATCCGCAGGCCGTCGCCGAGCGCATCATCGCTGCCATGGTGGACGGCGAGAAGGACTTGGCCTCTACGGCGTTCTGAGCCGCCGGACCCGGATGCGGTGTCGAAGGCCGGCCAGCGGCTCATGCCACGACCTTGATGTTGACGGACCGGGTGTTCGGGGACGACATCAGGCTGAACGCCAGGAAGGAGTAATGCTCGGCGCTGCGGGCGGTCGAGATGTCGCAGGATGCGATCGCCTCCTGCATGCCCACCGCCGTCGGGGCGAAGTCATCCTTTCCCGCAGGGTCACGGGCGGCCGGGACAGGGTCGGGAGTATCCACGGCGACAGGGTGAAAGGGCTGACCTGGATGTATGTTCGAGGCCCAGCTCGCTAAAGGATGCGCGGATCGTTACGCCGGCGGCCTTGGCGTCATACGGGCAGGGACTCTGGCCTCCACCGCCGGCTCGGTGTAGAACAGAACGACGGCGGCGGTCCGCCGCACGAAGCTGCCCGGCCGGACTCGGAAAGGATCCAGCGAATGAGCGAAGCGACAGGGATCGTTCCCACGGCGGCGCCCTCGGGCACCGGCTGCGTCGAGTGCCTCGGCAGTCAGGGGTGGTGGCTGCACCTGCGGCGGTGCGCCCAGTGCGGGCACATCGGGTGCTGCGACTCCTCGCCGAGCCAGCATGCGAGCCGGCATTCGGCGGAGTCCGGCCATCCCATCATCGCCTCCTTCGAGCCGGGTGAGGACTGGTTCTGGAACTATGAGACCGGTTCCTACACGCAGGGAATGAAGCTTGCGCCGCCCCAGCACCGCCCGTTGAAGCAGGGCTCGCCGGGGCCGGCAGGGGCTGTTCCCCGCGACTGGGTCACAAAGCTCCACTGAACCGCTCCACTGAACCGCTCCACTGAACCGCTCCACTGAACCGCTCCACTGAACCGCTGCACTGAACCGCTCCACTGAACCGCTGCACTGAACCGCTGCAGGGACGCGCTCCGGGCGGTGCCGCAATGCGGACCTACCCGGTGGGCAGGTCCGTGCGGCGGTAGGTGAGGTCAAAGACCATGCGTCCGGCCTCGAGCGCCTTGTTCTCGAAGCTGGTCAGCGGGCGGCCCTCGAACCGCGGAGCCCAGCCGCCCAGGGTGTCGGTGCCCTCGTTGATTCCGGTGTTGCCGGTGCTGACGGGGTCTTTGCCTTCACGGACCGGGGCGCCGCCGACCACCGATTCCACACCGCTCTCCCATACCTGGGTGAGGGGGCTCATCTTTCCGGTGCGCTCGCCGGCGTGGAGGTTGCCGAACATCGGCGAGGCGTTGAGGGCCGAGCGCATCTGCACGGCGTAGTCGGACCAGTCGGTGGCCAGCCGGAACAGTCCCCCGGGTTCAAGCACCCGGGCGGCGAGCTCGACGAAGCTTTCCTTCACCAGGCGCCGCTTCCGGTGGCGCACCTTGTGCCAGGGGTCCGGGAAGTAGACCCAGAGTTCGCTGAGCGAGGCCGGCTCGAGCATTCCCGCCAGGGCCTCGGGGGCGTTGACCTGGGCCACCCGGACGTTGGTCAGGCCTTTCTGGCTGATCCGCAGCATCGTCTGGGCAAGCCCGGGGCGGTACACCTCTAAGGCCAGGAAGTTGCGGTCCGGGTTCAGCTCGGCCGCATGGGTGATCGCCTCACCGAGCCCGGAGCCGACCTCCACCACGAGCGGGGCGTGCCGGCCGAAGGCAGCGGTCGCGTCGAACCGGTACTCCGGGTCCACCGACGTGTCGGCGGACACGCGCGGCACGTCGATCAGGTAGTCCCCGGCGAGTTCGGCCCACGCCTCGCGGCGGCGGCCCTGGAGCCGGGAACCGCGTCGAACGAAGGACACGGGGTGGCCGCGGGGCGGTTCGGGTGTTTCGGGATCTGCCGGGGTGGTTGCCGGGGCGTTGGGCTCGGTGCTCATCACCCTCAAGGCTACCGCCCGGTGTGCCCGGCGCGGGGCGGCCGGGCGGTCAGCCGATGCCCGCCGCGGCGAGGGACGCCAGCCGGGACAGCGCCAGTTGGGCGTACAGGGCGGCGCCGTCGGCCAGGACATTGTCGTCGAACACCGCCAGGGGCGAGTGGTTGAACGGTGCCGACTGAGGGTCGGCGCCCGGCGAAGTGGCGGCGAGGAAGACAAAGCTGCCGGGGACCGCCTCCAGGATGCGCGAGAAGTCCTCGGAACCGCTCAGGGGCTGCTGCATCTCCGAGTACCGGCCGGGGCCGAAGAGCGCGTCAACCTGCTCCTGCGCGTGGAGCGTCTCCGAGAAGTTCGTCACCGTCAGCGGGTACTCGGTCTCGTAGTCGACGTCGGCCTCCAGCCCGTGCGCCTCGGCGATGCCGCGCACCAGGCGCGGGGCGATGGCGGCCATCTTCTCCCGGTTCTCCGCCGAGAAGGTCCGCACGGTGGCCTCGATCCGGGCCGTGTCGGGAATGATGTTCCGCTTCGTGCCCGCCCGAAGCACCCCTACGGAGATCACCACCGGGTCGAACATATTGAACTGCCGGGTCACCATCACCTGCAGCTGCGTGACGATTTCGGCGGCCACGGTGACCGGGTCCTTCGCGGTGTGCGGGGCCGAGCCGTGGCCGCCGGCGCCGCGGACCGTCACCATGAGCCCGTCCGAGGCCGACATCAGCGTGCCGCCCCTGCTGGCGAAGATCCCGTTGGGCAGCAGAGAGGAGGTCACATGGAGTCCGTAGGCCGCATCAGGCAGTCGGCCGGAGGCCTCGAGGACGCCCTCGCGGATCATCACCGCCGCGCCGTCGTACCCCTCCTCACCGGGCTGGAACATGAGCACGACGTCGCCGGCCAGCTCGTCCCGGTGGGCGGCGAGCAGGCCGGCGGCACCGGCGAGCATCGAGGTGTGCAGGTCGTGCCCGCACGCGTGCATGACGCCGTCGATGGTGGAGGAGAACTGCTCTCCGGTGCGTTCCTGCACCGGGAGGGCGTCCATGTCGCCGCGCAGCAGCACGGTCGGCCGCCGGCCGGCCGAGGCGGCGGTGCCGCGCAGCACGGCGGTGACGGAGGTGGTCTCCGTGCCCAGGGTCACCTCGTACGGGAGGCCCTCAAGGGATTCGAGGACCTTCTGCTGGGTCCGCGGCAGCGACAGCCCGATCTCGGGTTCCCGGTGGAGACGGTGCCGCAGATCGGTCAGGCCGCCGTGGAGCTGGCGTGCCTCCTCGAGCAGGCTGGCGGGGGTTGCGGTCATGAAGGTCCTCCCGGTGGATTCTGTCGATGATTCCCCTGGTGTGGGTCCTCACACCCTCCCAGACGGTGCCGGAAAACGGGAGGGGTGAAGCGCCTCCGGGGCGGTGCGCGTCAGTCGGGGGCCGTTCCGGCTGGTAAGGTGGAAGGACATGCCTGCGTATCCCGGAGGCCGGAGACGGCCCCGATACCCGCAGCCTGCGTCGATGAGCGCTTTCTTTTGTCCCGCATCCAGCTTCCCGTATGGAAGCGCGGTGGACACTGTCTGACTTTTCTTCGGCGAACCCCTGTGCCAACCGGCGCCGGGGAAGATGAGAAGAAAGTTCGTGTATATACATGACTACTTTTGCCGCCCTTGGTGTGCCCAAAGCGCTGGTTTCGAACCTGACCGCGCAGGGAATCACCGAACCTTTCCCCATCCAGGTGAAGACCCTCCCCGACACCCTCGCGGGACGCGACGTCCTCGGCCGCGGCCGCACCGGCTCGGGAAAGACCCTCGCTTTTGCCCTTCCCATGGTGTCCCGGCTCGCCGAGCAGGAGGCCGCCTACCGGCGCAAGCCCGGACGCCCGCTGGCACTGATCCTCGCCCCGACCCGCGAGCTGGCCACCCAGATCAACAACACCGTTGAGCCCTTGGCCAACGAGCTGGGCCTGAACACCACCGTCATCTACGGCGGGGTCTCCCAGCAGCGCCAGGAGAAGGCACTGCGGGCCGGCGTCGACATCGTCATCGCCTGCCCAGGCCGCCTCGAGGACCTGATGCGACAGAAGCTCATCACCCTTGAATCGGTGGAGATCACCATCCTCGACGAGGCCGACCACATGGCCGACCTGGGCTTCCTGCCCGTCGTGAAGAAGATCATGGACACCACGCCCACCGAGGGCCAGCGCCTGCTGTTCTCGGCGACGCTCGACAACGGCGTGGACAAGCTCGTCAACCGCTACCTGAGCAAGCCCGTCACCCACTCGGTCGACGACCCCCAGGCCGCGGTCACCACGATGGAGCACCACGTGCTGCTCATCGGCGACCAGACCCAGAAGAAGCAGCTGATCGTCCAGCTTGCCTCCGGCACCGGGCGCCGCCTGCTGTTCATGCGCACCAAGCACCACGCCCGCAAGCTGGCCAAGACCCTCACCGACGCCGGCATCCCCGCCGTCGATCTCCACGGCAACCTCTCGCAGAACGCCCGTGACCGGAACCTTGCGGAGTTCTCCAGCGGCGATGTGCGCGTCCTCGTGGCGACCGACGTCGCCGCCCGCGGCGTGCACGTCGACGACGTCGAACTCGTCGTCCACGTCGACCCGCCCACCGAGCACAAGGCCTACCTCCACCGATCGGGCCGCACCGCCCGCGCCGGGTCCTCGGGCACCGTCGTGACGATCACCCTGCCGGAGCAGAAGTCGGAGGTGCAGAAGCTGATGCGCGCCGCCGGCGTCGACGTCGCCTTCGAAAACGTCAAGGCAACCTCGCCGCTGGTCGGCAAGCTGATCGGTGACGTCGCAGAGAAGATCGATCCGCGCACCCGCGCCGCACTGATCGCCCAGCGGGACACCGCCCGCGGCGAGGGCACCTCCACCGGAGCCAACGCCCAGCGCAAGCGCGCCCGCCGCGGCGCCGCAGCACCCGCCGCCGGCGGACGCGGCGGCAGGGGTGGCCGTGGACGTGTCGCGGCCGAGGCGCAGCCCGCCCAGGGCAACCGCGCCGACCGCCGCAAGGACCAGCCGCAGGCACCGCGCTTCGGCACCGAGGCAGGCGCCGGCGCAGGCCGCCGCCGCTCCGCCGAGGGCCGTCCCGCAGCCGACACCGCCGGAACCCGCAGCCGCCGTCCCGCAACGGGCCAGCGCGCCGCCGACGTCGCCCCGCGCCGTCCGGCGGCCGCCGGCGGAACGTCCTCGGGCCAGCGCAGTCACGCACCGGCCGCAGCGGGCCGTCCCGCCAGCGCCGGGCGCTCCGGTGGCTCGCGCAGGGCGAGTGCGCCGGCGTCGAACGACCGCCGCACGCGCTAAGCTCCGCTGATCCGCCAGCTGAAAGGCCCCTTCCCGTGCGGGAAGGGGCTTTTTCTGCTGTGCGGGGCGTCTCGCTGCGTTGGGGGGCCCGCCGAGTTTGTAGATAACCACGCTCCCGCGGGGTCGAAGCGTGGTGAACTGCAGTTTCGGGGGTGAGGAAGCGTGGTGAGCTGCAGTTTCGGGGGTGAGGAAGCGTGGTGAGCTGCCGTTTTGTCGGGGGCCGAGGGGCCGCGGTGCAGATCCCCCGACGCCGCACCCGGCAATGCGCGACAATGGGCCCATGAATACACTCCTGAACGTGATCTGGCTGCTCTTCGGCGGTATCTGGCTGGCCCTTGGCTACTTCGCCGCCGGAATCCTGTGCTGCGTCCTGATCATCACGATCCCTTTCGGAATCGCCTCCTTCCGGATCGGCCTCTACGCCCTTTGGCCGTTCGGGCGGACGGTAGTAGACCGCGGCGGGCAGGTGTCCTTCTTCTCCACCCTGGGCAACGTCATCTGGCTGCTCGTCGCGGGGATCTGGATCGCCATCGGGCACGTCCTCACAGCGATCCCCATGTTTGTGAGCATCATCGGGATTCCCCTGGGCATCGCTAATCTCAAGCTCATTCCCGTGTCACTGATGCCGCTGGGCAAGGTCATCGTGGAGACGCGCGGCACACGAATTCCCCAGTACCGCTGACCCCGGGCCGGACCCCGCCGAGTTGGCAGCTCACCACGCTTAGGCAGGATCGAAGCGTGGTGAGCTGCTCTTTCGGCGGAGGTGGGTGGTGCAGAGCGTGGTGAGCCGCACCTTCGGCGGGGGCCGGGTTTCTAGGAGCCGGCTCCCCGAAGGAACGCCTCCATGAGCGGCCCGCCCGAGGTCGAGCCGAGCTCGCCCTCTTCGACAAAGACCGCGACGGCGAGGTCACCCTGCAGTGCGACGATCCACGCATGGGTGCGCGGCGGGGTCTCGCTGCCGAACTCCGCGGTCCCGGTCTTCGCGTGCACGGGATCGCCTGGAACGCCGGCGAGCATACCGGCACCGCCCTCGGTGACCACGGCGCGCATCAGTGCCCGCAGAGTGGCGGCCTCCTCCGCGGTCAGTTTGCTGGGTTCGACCGGCGCGCTGGACGGGGATGCCTCTCCCGAAGGCTCGGAGGACGGGGACGCCGACGAGGATGCCGACGGCGCGGAGCCCGAAGACGACGCCTCGTCCTGCCCGCCCGCCAGCACCGTCGGGGTGACCCTGGCGCCCTTGCCGACGCTCGCGGCCATCGTCGCGAGCGCCAGCGGCGAGACGAGGATTTCGCCCTGCCCGATCATCGACGCGGCGTGCGCGGTTCCCTCCGCCTCGGCGGGAACGACGCCGAAGAAAGCCGGCGTGCCGATTGAGGCTTCGATCCCGATGCCGAGGTCAGCGGCTGCCGAGGCGAGTTCCTGCTGGGACACCTGATCGCGGTTGGAGATGAACCCGGTGTTGCAGGACTGCGCGAAGCTCTGGAGCAGTGGGATCGTTCCGGTGAACTGCGCCGGGTAGGTGCTCGCATTGTTGAAGCTGCGCCCGTCGACGGTGAGCTCGGCGGGGCAGTCGGTGGGGGACTCCGGGGTGAGGCCCTTGCGCAGCAGCGCGAGGGTGGTCGCGATCTTGAAGGTGGACCCCGGCGGGTACTGCCCGAGCAGCGCGGTGGGCAGGCCTTCACTGCCGGGTCCGTTTGCGGCGGTCAGGACTTCCCCGGTGCTGGGGCGGATGGCGACAATCGAGGACGCCGAGGGCTCCTCGGCGAGGACCTCCTCGGCAAGGGTCTGTAGCTTCGCGTCGAGCGTGGTGGCGAGCGGCTTTCCATCCACCGGGGACTTGGCGAACAGCGACCGGGGTGTCAGGGTGTTCCCGTCCCCGAGAACCGCGGTGATTCTTACCCCGGGGGTTCCGGCGAGCAGTTCGTTGTGCTGGCGCTGCAGGCCGGAAAGGCCGGTGATATCCCCGGCCTCGAGCTTCCCGCCGGACTGCTCGATCAGTTCGGCCGTCGGTTCCCCGACGGTGCCCAGCAGCTCACGGGCGAAGGCCCGGGTCGGCGCCAGTTCACGGAAATCCTGAAGGGCAACGGCCCCCGGAATGGCGTCGATGGCGGCGCGGTCGGCTGCGAGCGGGGCGTCCTCGCGCAGCACGATGGCCTCGACGAACGCCTCCGCGCCGGCGGCGGCCACCTGCTCCGCGTAGGACGCCGGATCGATCTCCACGAGTGCGGCGAGTGCACGCGCCGCGGCGTCGTGCCCGTCTTCGGGGGCTTTGGTCTTGTCGATGCCGACCCGCAGGACCGTGCGCTCGGTGACCAGCACCTCGCCGTCGGCGCCGGTGATGTCGCCCCGGTCAGCAGGAATTTCCTCACGGGCGAGGTGTTCATCGACTCGCAGTTCCGGGACGAAGATGGCCGGGTCCCATTCGGCCTGCCACTCGTCCTCCTCCCGGGAGAGCTCCACGGACGTCGAGTAGGTCCAGTCCTCGTCCGAGGCGTCGACATCCCACACATAGTCGAGGGTGGCCGTCGCGGTGTCCTCACCAGTTGACTCCACGCCGTCTACGGCCACTCTGGGCTTCAGCGGTGCGAGTGCCTCGGTGATGGAGCCCAGGTCCGTGGTGACATCCTCGGCCCTGACCGCGGTGAAGGCCGAGCCCCCGACGTCGAGCTTGGACAGGCCCGCGGCGAGCCTTTTCGCGGCATCGGCAGCGCTTGGCCGGTCGTCGGCGCAGGCGGCGAGCGAGGCCGCCAGGACGGTGGTGGTCAGGACGGCGGTCAGTCGATGAAATTTCCCCATCGGGCCATTATGGCCGACAGCGGCCCCTCTCCGGACCGGGCTCGAAAGAACGACGGCAGGCCGGGCGGTCACCGGCCGTTTCGCTGGAGGCGAATCGGGCATAAGAACCGGCACGAGAAGGTTGAGTCAGGTACACTCAACTTAGGTTTTGGAAGGTGTTCCGATCAGGAACATCGTCGATAGCGAAGGATGGGTCCATGGACGCAAAATTCACCACCAAGAGCCAGGAGGCTCTTTCGGCTGCGGCAATGAACGCTTCGACGGCGGGCAACGCCCAGGTCGAAACGCCGCACTTCCTCAAGGCGCTGATGGACCAGCGGGAGGGCATCGCCGTGGCACTGCTCAAGGCGGCCGGCGCCTCGCCCGACGACATCAGCGTGCAGGCGAGCACGGCCATCCGCGCACTGCCCTCCTCCTCGGGATCGAGCGTGGCCCAGGCCCAGTTCTCCCGGGGCGCCCTCCAGGTGATTTCCGCTGCCCAGCAGGAGGCCGAAGCGCTGGGGGACCAGTTCGTCTCAACCGAGCACCTGCTGCTCGGGATTGCCGCCGACGCCGGACCTGCCGGAAGGATTCTGCGCGAGGCCGGAATTTCCCGCGACGCGCTCGCGGCCGCGCTCCCCGGCGTCCGGGGCGACCGCAGGGTGACCTCCGCCGACCCGGAAAACACCTTCCAGGCCCTCGAGAAGTTCGGCGTCGACCTTACCGATCTGGCGCGGGCGGGCAGGCTCGACCCGGTGATCGGACGTGATTCGGAGATCCGCCGCGTCGTGCAGGTGCTCTCGCGCCGCACCAAGAACAACCCGGTGCTGATCGGGGAGCCGGGCGTCGGCAAGACGGCCGTCGTTGAAGGCCTCGCGCAGCGCATGGTCGCCGGGGACGTTCCGGAGTCCCTCCGTGGCAAGTCCCTCATCAGCCTCGACCTCGGCTCGATGATTGCCGGCGCAAAGTACCGGGGCGAATTCGAGGAGCGGCTGAAGGCCGTGCTCGAGGAGATCCGCTCCTCCAACGGGCAGGTCGTCACCTTTATCGACGAACTGCACACCGTGGTCGGTGCCGGTGCCGCCGAGGGCTCGATGGACGCCGGCAACATGCTCAAGCCCATGCTCGCCCGTGGCGAGCTGCGCCTGATCGGCGCAACGACCCTCGACGAGTACCGCGAGAATGTGGAGAAGGACCCGGCGCTGGAGCGGCGCTTCCAGCAGGTCTACGTGGGGGAGCCGTCGGTGGAGGACACCATCGGCATCCTCCGCGGGCTCAAGGAACGCTACGAGGCACACCACAAGGTCTCCATCGCCGACTCCGCCCTGGTGGCAGCAGCGACCTTGTCCAACCGGTACATCTCCGGGCGGCAGCTGCCCGACAAGGCCATCGACCTCGTCGACGAGGCCGCGTCGCGCCTGCGCATGGAGATCGATTCCGCCCCGGTGGAGATCGACGAGCTGCGCCGGGCCATCGACAGGATGCGGATGGAGGAGCTCGCGCTGGAGCGTGAGACGGACGAGGCCTCCCAGGAGCGGCTCGAGGACCTGCGCGCCGTGATGGCGGACCGGCAGGAGCAGCTCTCGGCGCTCAATGCCCGGTGGGAGGCCGAGAAGGCGGGCCTGAACCGGGTCGGTGACCTGAAGGCGTCCCTCGACGAGCTGCGCTCACAGGCAGACAAGGCCCAGCGCGAGGGCGACCTGGAGACGGCCTCGCGGATCCTGTACGGGGAGATTCCGCAGGTGCAGCGGGAGCTCGACGCCGCCCAGGCAGCCGAGCAGGAATCGGCCGGGGAGGCCCCGGAGCTGATGGTGGCCGAAGAGGTGACGGCCAACGACATTGCGGAGGTCATCTCCGCGTGGACCGGCATTCCGGCCGGCCGCATGCTGCAGGGGGAGTCCCAGAAGCTGCTGCACATGGAGGAGGTTATCGGCTCCCGGCTGATCGGCCAGTCCAAGGCGGTCGCGTCGGTCTCGGATGCGGTGCGCTGTGCCCGGGCCGGGGTTTCCGACCCGAACCGGCCCACCGGCTCCTTCCTGTTCCTCGGCCCGACCGGTGTGGGCAAGACCGAACTCGCGAAGGCGCTGGCGGACTTCCTGTTCGACGACGAACGCTCCATGGTGCGCATCGACATGTCCGAATACTCCGAGAAGCACTCGGTCGCCCGGCTCGTTGGCGCGCCGCCGGGCTATGTCGGTTACGAGGAGGGCGGCCAGCTCACGGAGGCGGTGCGCCGCCGTCCCTACAGCGTTGTCCTGCTCGACGAGGTGGAGAAGGCGCACCCGGAGGTCTTCGACATCCTCCTGCAGGTGCTCGACGACGGCCGCCTGACGGACGGGCAGGGACGCACCGTGGATTTCCGCAATGTCATCCTGGTTCTGACCTCCAACCTGGGCTCACAGTTCCTGATGGATCCCTCGCTCGATGACGCGGCCCGCCGCCAGGTCGTGATGGCGACGGTGAACGCCAGCTTCCGGCCGGAGTTCCTCAACCGCCTGGACGACGTGATCATCTTCGACGCGCTCAGCCTCGATGAGCTGTCGAAGATCGTCGACCTTCAGGTTGAGGCGCTGGGCAAGCGGCTGCAGGAGCGCCGACTCACCCTCGAGGTGACGCCGGCGGCAAGCGAGTGGCTGGCCCTCACCGGGTTCGACCCCGCCTACGGTGCCCGGCCCCTGCGCCGGCTCGTGCAGCGGGAGATCGGCGACCAGCTCGCCCGGGGGATCCTCGCCGGCGAGATCAACGACGGGGACCGCGTCCTGGTCGACCGGGACGGCGATGGAAGTGCCGACGGTCAGCGGGAGGGGCTCAGCCTGCGCGCCGTCGCCTGAGCGGGCGTGCCCACAGCCCTCTTCCAGCAGGCCGGGGCTACTCGGTGAGCAGGCTCCGGCTCAGCGTCGCACCGTCCTGCAGGACGGCGAAGCAGTCAACCCGGCGGTCGCCGTCGGCCCAGGTGCCTTCGGTGGGCGTCACGCGCAGCAGCTCGATCCTGCCTGCTCCGGCCGCGACGCCGGAGTCGATCGGGGCGGTATCACAGGCCGAGTCGGCCCGGGCGCCGAGCTGGTTCCGGCCGGGGAATTCGGCGTCGTCCGGATAAAACTCCGAGGCGATCAGCTGGGCCCGGTGCGGCGTCGAGCAGGTCACGATGGTGACATCGCTCTCGATGTCGGTGGAATCGAGGAGGCAGTGGCCGGCGGTCAGGACCGACGGCGGGACGTCTTCGGCAATCACTCCGTCGGCGCCGGCCGCGGTTGGGATGTCCTCGGGCGACTGAGGGTCGCCGGCGCCGGTCAGGCCGCGCACCAGACTGATGGCCGCCCAGATGAGCAGGGCCAGGACCGCGATGCCGCCGAGGACGAGGAGCGCCACCGGGCGCCGGGACTTCTCCCGGCGCTCACGGGACCGCGCCCGCCGCGGGCCCACGGGTTCGCCGGCGTCGCCGACCGGCGCCCAGGTGGACCGGCGGGCACCGGGCTCGGCCGCCGGTCCGGCGGTTTCCGGTGCTCCGGATGCGCTGGGGGAGACGGCGGTCGCGCCGGCCCGTCCGGCGGCACTGGTCGAAGCGGCGGGGCCGACCCCGAGAGCGGCCGGATCGGTTCCCGCGAGGAGGCCGGAGTGGGCGGCACCCGATCCGACCACCACCGGTTCAGGAACGGAGGCGAGGCTGAGGTCCTCGGCATCCTCGGCATCCTCGGCACCGGCATCCCATGAGCCTGCCGCGCCGGTGTCCTTGGCGGAACCGTCCGCGGGAGAATTAGGGGTGGACGGGTGCACGGCTGAAGGGCCTGGAGAGGACCCCGAGGACCCCGAGGAGCCGTTGGGAGCGGAGCGCTCCCCGGCGGGCCCGGGGGTGGACTCCCCTCCGGCGGAGTTGCTTCTTTTGTCCGGGATGGACGGGCCGGTTGACTCACCCGCCGCGGATGCGCCGGACCGGGGCTCACTGCTCTGGGTCGTACTGCCTTGGGTCTCACTGCTCCGGGGGGTGGCTTCCGCCGCATCACCGGCCGGGCCGCCTGCAGGCGCGGTGCCCGACGGCGCCGCCGTTACAGTCGGCGCGTTGGCGGGCAGGGGGCCGGCCAGGAGGGCGGCGTCCTCGGCCTCCTCCGCCACCGACTGGGCCTCCGCCGCCGCTTCATCGAGGGCCGCGGCCTCGGCCGCGGTCCTGCTGACGGACGCAGGCGCCAGCACCGGTTCTGGGAGCGTCAGGTCCTCCGCCGTCACCGACAGTTCGGGTTCCGACGGTGCGCCGGCAGCGTTGGCCTCGGTGGCGCCCCCGGGCTCGGCGGCACCGGCCTCCAGAGCCGCATTCCGGGCCTCATCCTGGTGCCCGCCGGCGTCCGGTTTCCCCTGATCCTCCGGACCACGCTGGGCGTTCTCCCGATTCTTCGTAGCCAACCGTTGTCTCCTCGGAGGGTTTTGGTTCTGCGCCCGGAAATGGGCCCTTAGGGCAGAACTCTATCCAAATTTGCGCCGTTCGGGCGCTGATCTCCGCCCGCCGGCACGCGCCCTTCCGAGGCGGCGGGAGGGCGATCCGTCATGCACGTCACAACGGCACGCGGACTCACGTTAAAGCATGTAACCTATAGTTACGATAAATTGACCAATTACTCCGGGGCCTCGCTGCAGCCTTGGGCCTTTGTGCCCCAGTGACCACCTCCGGATCGACGCACAAAGGGGGTCACGCCATGGGGCGCGGCCGTCAAAAGGCAAAAGCTACCAAGCAGGCGCGGGACATGAAGTACTTCAGCCCCGCGACCGACTACACGGCACTGCAGCGCGAGCTCACAGGCCCAGGTAGCCATGCCTCAAACCGACGCAGTGAACCTCTCGAACCGGTTGAGCCGGACTATTCGGAGTATGCGGACAAGTATGCGGACGAATTCGACGACGACGGAGAAGACGGTTCCCGGCGCACGGGATAGTTTCCACCGCGCCGGATAATCTTTGAATCCCCGATACGGGTTTTCGCAGGTCGGCAGCAACTAGACATCGAAAGAGCGGTGCAGCTGGTGCACCGCTCTTTCGTTCGTCCTTTTTGCCGGGCTTTCCGGCCTCCGGTCAGGCGTAGGAGCCCACCAGCCGGACAGCTCCGCCGTCGACGCCCTTGGCGCCCTGCACGTAGTCCGGTCCGTCGGCCCGCACCGATCCGGCGGCGGAGCCCACGGTGCCCATGGCCCAGGCGGGGACGCCGCGCTCGGCGAGGCGCGCCAGGGCGGCGTCGGCTCCCTCGGCCCCCACGATGGCCACCATTCCGACACCCAGGTTCAGGGTGCGCTCCAGGTCCGGCAGGGGCACGTTGCCGAGCTCGGAGACGAGCGAGAAGATCGGCGGCAGTGCCCAGGTGGAGCGGTCCACGGTGGCCTCCATGCCGCGGGGGAGGACCCGGGCGAGGTTCGCGGCGAGGCCGCCGCCGGTGACATGGCTGAACCCGTGCACGGCGGCGCCGGTGGTGCGGGCGAGGTCGAGGCAGTCGGCGGCGTAGATGCGCGTCGGCTCGAGCAGTTCCTCGCCCAGCGTGCGGCCCAGTTCAGAAACCTGGCGGTCAAGGGCCCACCCGGCCGAGTTGATGACGCGTCGCACGAGGGAGTAGCCGTTGGAGTGGAGGCCCGAGGCGGCCATGCCGATCACGACGTCACCCTCCCGCACGCGGTCCGGGCCGAGCAGCCCGTCGGCCTCCACGACACCGGTGGCCGCACCGGCGACGTCGTACTCGTGCTCTCCGAGCAGGCCGGGGTGCTCGGCGGTCTCCCCGCCCACCAGGGCGGTTCCGGCGACCGAGCAGGCGGCGGCGATGCCGCGGACAATGGCGGCGATGCGCTCGGGCACCACCTTGCCGCAGGCGATGTAATCGGTCATGTAGAGCGGCTCGGCACCGACCACCACGATGTCGTCGACGACCATGCCCACCAGGTCGAAGCCGATGGTGTCGTGGATGTCCATGGCCTGGGCGATGGCGACCTTGGTGCCGACGCCGTCGGTGGAGGTCGCCAGCAGCGGCCGCCTGTAGGTCAGCAGCTTCGACACGTCGTACAGGCCGGCGAACCCGCCGACGCCCCCGATCACCTCGGCGCCGTGGGTGGCCTTGACCGCGCCCTTCATCAGCTCGACGGCGCGGTCACCGGCCTCGACGTCCACTCCTGCACTTGCGTAGGTGATCGGATTGGGGGAGGGGGTCATACCCGTTCTTTCCTGTCTGCGTCGGTGAGTACAGCTTCGAATTCGGTGTCGGGCCCGGGCTCGCACCCGTCGGCGTCGTCGGCCGGGTTGCGCTCCAGGAGGTTCTTGCCCAGGCGGTCGGCGGCGGGGAGCTCGATGGGGTAGCTGCCGGTGAAGCAGGCCGTGCACAGCCGTTCGCGGGGCTGCTGGGTGGCGGCGATCATGCCGTCCTCGGAGATGTAGGCGAGGCTGTCGGCGCCGATCGACTTGCTGATCTCCTCGACCGCGGCCCCGTTGGCGATCAGTTCGGCGCGGGAGGCGAAGTCGATCCCGTAGAAGCAGGGCCAGCGGACCGGCGGGGAGGAGATCTTGACGTGGACCTCGGCCGCGCCGGCCTCCCGCAGCATCCGCACCACGGCCCGCTGCGTGTTGCCGCGCACGATGGAGTCGTCGACCACGATGATGCGCTTGCCGCGGATCACCGATTCCAGGGCGTTGAGCTTGAGCTTGATGCCCAGCTGCCGCAGGGTCTGGCTGGGCTGGATAAAGGTGCGGCCCACGTAGGCGTTCTTGACGAAGCCGTGGGCGAAGGGGATGCCCGACTCTTCGGCGAATCCGACGGCGGCGGGGGTGCCCGATTCGGGCACCGGAATGACAATGTCGGCCCCGGCGGAGTTCTCCCGCGCCAGCTGCCGGCCCATCTCCACCCGGGATTCGTACACCGAGCGCCCGGCGATGGCGGCGTCGGGGCGGGCCAGATATACGTACTCGAAGACGCAGCCGGCCGCCGTTGAGGTCCCGAAGCGGCTTGAGCGGACCCCGTCCTCGTCGATGGCGATGAATTCCCCGGGCTCGATCTCCCGGATGAAGCTCGCGCCCACGGTGGCCAGCGCGGCCTGCTCGGAGGCAACGACCCAGCCGCGCTCGAGGCGGCCGAGCACCAGCGGGCGCACCCCGTAGGTGTCCCGTGCCGCGTAGAGGGTTCCCTCGTCCATGAATACGAAGCAGAAGGCGCCGCGGATGTTCGGCAGCAGCTCCATCGCCGTTTCCTCGAGCGAGCGGCCCTCATCACCGGCCAGCAGTGCGGTGACCAGGGCGGTGTCGGTGGTGTTGCCCTGGGCGATCTCCCCGGAACGGGGTACGCCGTGCCGGTCCAGGACCATCTGGTACAGCTCGGCGGAGTTGGTCAGGTTGCCGTTGTGGGCCAGGGCGACGGTGCCCGCGGCGGTGGCGCCCAGGGTGGGCTGGGCGTTGGCCCACTGCGAGGCTCCGGTGGTGGAGTACCGGCAGTGGCCGACGGCGATGTGGCCGGTGAGCGTGTTCAGGGTGGTCTCGTCGAACACCTGGGACACCAGACCCATGTCCTTGTACACATTGATGCGCGCCCCGTCGCTGGTGGCGATGCCGGCGGACTCCTGCCCCCGGTGCTGCAGGGCGTACAGGCCGTAGTAAGTCAGCTTGGCCACCTCTTCCCCCGGGGCCCAGACACCGAAAACGCCGCAGGCATCCTGGGGGCCTTTTTCGTTGGGGAGAAGATCGTGGGTAAGTTTTCCATCACCGCGCACCATGGACCCATTCTCTCACGGGCCGGATACGGCACCCGAACGTGACGGCGGCCGGCTTCTGCAGCTGTCGAAAAAGTCTTCCAATCCCTTGACTTGTATACGGCGTACACCTAGCGTTGGGTTCAGATGGTGTACGCCGTACGCCACGCACCCGAGAGAGTGGAAAATGACCTCACTGCGAAGGACCGCCGCCGCCGCCGGCGTCCTCTTCCTCATCACGCACGTCACGTCGATCGCGGCGCGGCTGCTCTACGTTCCGGCGCTTGGCAATCCGGAGTACATCACCGGCTCGGGGCCGGAATCGCTGGTGGTCCTGGCCGCCTTCCTCGACGTGCTGCTCGTGGTGGCCATCGTTGGAACCGGCGTTGCCCTCTACCCCGTGGTCCGGCGGCAGAACGAAGGCATCGCCCTGGGGTATGTGGCGCTGCGTACCCTCGAGGGCGCGGTGATCACCGCCGGCGTCGTCTCCCTCCTGACGCTCGTGACGCTGCGGCAGGACCTGCCGCAGGCGGGCCCGGAGACGCTCGCCCTCGGCAGCGCCCTGGTCGCCTTCAACAACTGGACCTTCCTCGTCGGGCCGAGTTTCATCTGCGGAACGAACACCCTGCTCCTGGCCTACCTGCTCTACCGGTCCGGGCTGGTGCCCCGGTTCATCGCCGTGCTGGGGCTGGTGGGAGGGCCCCTGGTCTTCGCCTCGGGGGCGGCCCAGATGTTCGGCCTCTACGAGCAGGTCTCGGTGTGGGCGGCGGTGGCGGCCCTCCCGGTGTTCGCCTGGGAGGTGTGCCTCGCGGTCTACCTGATCGCCAGGGGCTTCCGGTCCCCGGCCGTGGCGGCACTCGACGCGGCCCGGACGCCGGGCGACCGCGTGCCCGCCTAGTCCGGGGCGTACCCGTCGGGGACATCCCGGCGGGCGGGTGATACGGCGGGGACCGTGCCTAGCGGCGCGGTCCCCGCCGTTCCGGTGTCCGGCGGCGCGGGCCGGGAAGGCGGCCTGCGCGACCGGTGGCGGTGCGGCCGGCGCGTCAGTGGACGGTTTTCGCCGCCTCAGGTTTCGACGGGTGGGTTTTGGTCCCCTGCGAGGTCCAGCCCCGCGCGTGAAGCTGCTCGAAACCGTCGAGGAGCAGGTCGAGGGCGAACTCGAACTCGAACTGGTCGTCGCAGCCGTGCCCGACCACCGACCCTTCGTCGTGCGTCACCGACGTCGCGATCGCCACCACGTTCGGGTAACGCTGGGCCGCCTGCCGGAGCATCTCGGCCCGGTCGGTGTCCGTTACGGCCGGCGCCGGGGCCGTGGGGTCCTCGAACAGTTCCTGGGTGAATCCCCACATCCGTCCGCCGAGGGCGTGCATGGCGTGGTGGGTGAGGTCCAGGGACAGTCCGCCGGCCAGGAACACGCCGACGAAAGAGTCCATGTAGTCGAGCACCACGGGGGTCATGCCGGTGCGGGTCTCGATCGCCCGGCGGGCCCAGGTATGCCGCTGCAGGGCGCGCCGCGCCGAGAGGACCCTCGACCGCACGCCGCTCTTCCAGTCGGCGTCGGGTGCCGGAGGGCCGATCTCGCCGACGATGACGTCGACCATGCCGTCGAGGAGTTCCTCCTTGTTGGCGACGTGCTTGTAGAGGGCCATCGGCACCACCCGGAGCTCCTGGGCCAGCCGGCGCATGCTGAGCGACTCGATGCCGATCTCGTCGGCAAGGGCCACCGCGGCCCCCAGTACCCGGGCCCGGTTCAGGCGCGGGCGCGGCCGTGCCTCGATGGGGTCCGTCATTGCCACCGCCTTTTCTTGTGCCGCACACCCGGTCGCATCATCAGGAGTACAGCGTACGCCTCGGGGTCGGCGGGCGGAACCGGCCGAGAGAGGGCGGGCTCAGGCGTCGTCCTCAACGGGGTCGGCCGAGAGGCGGCGGGCCCGGCGCACACTGCGCCGGTCGAGCACCAGGACCACGAGGGCACCAAGCAGCAGCCCGGGCAGTGCGAGGACGACGAAAAAGAACCCCAGAACCGATTCGCGGGTCAGGGTGGGATCGGGCGGACTCGTGTAGGCGATGATGAGTGCTGCGATGAAGCCGACCGCCACTCCAAGCAGCATGAACGGGGCGAACCGGGGGGCGCGGCGCACGCTCACCTCCCGGCGCTCGGCGGGTCGCTCAGCGGGGTGCTCAGCGGGGTGCCCGGACGGGCTGTCGGACGGCGGGGTCTCGGAGCTCATGAATTAAGGCTACCGGCGATCAGCCGGTCCGTTCGACCAACTGATAGCCGTCCTCGGCGAACACCACGGTGTAGGCGGTACCCGGGTAGGTCTCCTCGGCGTGAGCCTCGGCGTCGGCCGGGGGAAGCGTGCCCCAGCTCCAGTCCTCGGCGTCGACGAGGAGGAAGTCGGGGGCCGGGTTGGTGTTCCCGATCCAGTACACCTCGGCCCGGGGCACGAGGTAAGCCATCAGCCCCACCCCGGTCTCCACGCTGGCGCCGGGGGGCACCGCATCGATCAGCCGGTGCGCGGCGTCCCAGCGGGGGGACTGCCGGTAGGTCCGGGGGTCGGCGAGCTCCGCCAGGGACTGGGCGGGCAGCAGGGCCAGCGCGGCGGCCGCGGCGCCGGCGCACCCGGCGCCGGCGAGGACCCGCGGCAGGGTGCGCCCGCTGCGCCGGAGCCCGGCCGCGGCGTCGATCAGAGCCAGGAAGAGCACGGGCATGAGCACGGCGCTGTAATGCCAGCCCGGCCCCCAGTAGCCCACCTCGGTGGAGGCGAAGCGCCAGAGCAGGGTCGGCACCAGGACCAGCGTCAGCGGGGAGCGCAGGAAGACCACCCCGCCGGCCAGCAGGAGCAGGAGCGCCGTCTCGTACTTGGGTGCCCCGGAGAAGAAGTCGGCCGCCGCCTGCACAGGGTCGGCCAGCATCGCCGCCGCGTCGACGCGGCCGGCGTAGTCGTAGGATCCCCCCGAGTTCAGGGCCGGCAGAATCACCCGCACCGAGAGCAGGAGCCACAGGGCGCCCCAGCACGCGAGCCACAGCCCGGCCGCGTGCCGGAAGCGCAGCGCCACCACGAGGCCGAGCGCGATCACCGTCAGGCCCAGGTCCTCCTTCACGAAGACCAGCAGGGAACCCCAAGCCAGGGCCGCGGCAAGGCGCCGGCGGATCAGCGCCTCGCAGCTGAGGGCGAGCAGCGGGACGGCGAACGCGATCTCGTGGAACTGGGCCGCGGCGGCGGCCTGCAGCCCCCAGGACAGGCCGTAGGCCAGCCCGACGGCGGTCCCGCCGGCCCGACCCAGCTCCCGCAACCCGGTGCGGGCGACGACGAACACCGAGAGCCCGAACAGCAGGTTCTGCAGCACGAGGAGGGCGAAGGCCGAGGGGGCCAGGGCGTACACGGGCCCGAGCAGGACCAGCAGCGGATGGAAGTGATCCCCGAGCAGGTTGAAGGACTCGCCCTTGATCGGGACGATGGGCGCGTGGAATCCCGCGTAGGCCTTGGCGAGCTGGGTGAAGATCCCCAGGTCCCACGACGGCGACTCGAGCCGGTGCCACTGCGCGGTGGAGTAGGCGCAGTAGAGAACCGTGACCGCACCGGCAATCAGCCAGGCGCCAGCGGGCTGGCGCCGGACGGCGCCGCCGGCCGCGGCGGCCAGGGCGGCGGCGCGGGCCGGGCCCC
>NZ_WIAE01000016.1:0-56784 GCF_009828605.1 Arthrobacter zhaoguopingii
TCGTCGAACCGGTCCCATCAGCGGCGGAGAGATCCACGTCAAAACGCGAAACCACCTCCGAGGCCGAGGGCACCAAAAACACATCAGCATAGGTCAGGTCGGTGGACGGATCATTGATGAATCGCATGACTTCCAATCTGGGGGAGGGCCCGCTGTACCGCCGAGGGATCTTCCGGCCAGGGTCCATGTTTTATACTTTTCGGTCAACATAACGACGGGATGAAAATTCTATTCCCGGGTTGCTGCGGTACCGGCACGCGAGCATCGGTGACCAGGCCTTTGACGAGGCCGACCGGATGTTCCACTGGGACCGGTCCGGCCCGCGCCCAGCCGACCACCCCAACCTCACCGATCTCGGGTTGGGGGGGTCAGTCGTCACTGCGGGCCGGTGCTCCCGCCAGGATCAACGACTGTATGGCGCGGAGTTCCTCGTTCGACGGCACGCGCTGCGGCTTCTGCTCGAGGTGGTACCCGTCCCCGGCCCTGCGGGGGAAAACATGCAGGTGCGTGTGGAAGACAGTCTGGCCCGCAGCCTGCCCATTGGACATCATCAGGTTGAACCCCTCGAAGCGCGGCAGGGTGTGCGAGAGGTTGTGGGCAACATCGTGGGCAAGATCGGCGACCGCCGCCCGGTCCTCGGCCGGCATATCGAGGAAGTTTTCCGAATGGTGCTTCGATATTACCAGCGTATGGCCGTCGCTGATGGGATGCCTGTCCAGGAAGGCAAGCGCCCTTGGATTCTCACCGACCACCAGGGCGTCGAGCCGGCCCTCGCCAATGGCGCAGAAAACGCATTCCTCGCTCATAGATCCCGAGGGTAGACCTCTCGGTGCCGCCCGGCCAGAACCTGGAGCATGCCTGTTTCTGCCGAAGGCCATGGGGACGCCGGCCGCTGGGCCGTGCGCCCCCATGGCTCTTCCCGATCAGGCCAGGGAATCGGCTACCAGATTGGTCAGGTCCACCATCCGGTTGGAGAAGCCCCACTCGTTGTCGTACCAGGCAACAACCTTCACCTGGTTGCCGATGACTTTGGTGAGCCCGGCGTCGAAGATCGACGAGGAGGGATCTCCCACGATGTCCGAGGAGACAATCGGATCCTCGGTGTACGTCAGATAGCCCTTTACCGGACCCGACTCGGCAGCAGCCTTGTAGGCCGCGTTGACCTCCTCGGCCGTGACTTCGCGGCTGATCGTCGCGGTGAGGTCGGTGGCGGAGCCAACTGGTACGGGGACGCGCATCGCGTAGCCATCGATCTTGCCCTTGAGTTCGGGCATGACGACGCCGATGGCCTTCGCCGCGCCGGTGGAGGTCGGGACGATGTTGATGGCCGCGGCGCGTGCCCGGCGAAGATCCCGGTGCGGTCCGTCCTGCAGGTTCTGGTCCGCGGTGTAGGCATGGATCGTCGTCATCAGCGCCTTTTCAATGCCGAACGCCTCATGCAGGACCCGGGCCAGGGTGCCGACCGAGTTCGTGGTGCAGGAAGCATTGGAGATGATGTGGTGCCTGGCCGGATCGTAGTCGCCTTCGTTGACTCCCAGCAGCAGGGTCACGTCCTCATCGGTGGCAGGAGCGGAGATGATGACCTTCTTCGCGCCGGCGCTCAGGTGCTTGCCGGCGTCCGCGCCCTTGGTGAAGAAGCCGGTCGATTCGATGACGATATCGACGCCCAGCTCGGCCCAGGGCAGCGCCGCCGGATCCTTTTCCGCAAAGGTGTGCACGGTGTGCCCGCCGACGATGAGATTGCCCCCGCTCACCTCCACCGGGACGGGAAGTTTACCGACGACGGAGTCGTAGCGCAGCAGGTGGGCCAGTGTCCCGGCGTCGGTGAGGTCATTGACGGCGACGATCTCGAAGGGGGCGCCCTGCTCCAGGGCGGCCCTGAAATAGCTGCGTCCGATGCGTCCAAATCCATTGATTGCTACACGGGTGGTCATTGTGGTTCTCCTCAGGAGATTGGGGATATTGATCGGCGCCCCACCCATCGGCGAAGCGTCAGTAAAGGTCCGCTAGCGTGCGGCCGCTGTCCACCGGAACCCGTGGAGGGAGTCGGTGCCTTGTCCCCTCAGGAAAGGATCGCATGTCCCCCGTCCCCGGCGAAGGGACCGCGGACCGCTCGAGCCCGGGGCGGCACGCTTCCCTGCGCCGGTGGAGCCGGAAATGCCGATGGCCCCGCCCCGAGGGGAGGAGCCGCCGGCGCCGGTATCTAGGAGACGGTGGCGGAGGTGACGACCGGGAAGTCGATGTCGACGTCGGCGGTCTTGTTGAAGAAGTTGGTGAAGACGTTCAGCGCGATGTTGGCCACGATCTCGCCCATTTCCTCATCCGAAACTCCGGCGGTCCGGACGTCGGCGATGTCCTGCTCGGATACGGATCCGCGGCTCTCGAGAACCGCGGCGGCGAACTTGAGGATGGCGTCGGACTTGGCATCCGCAGCGGTGCCGCGGCGTGCGTCCTGGACGTCCTGTTCCGTGAGTCCCACGCGGGGTGCGGTGAAGGTGTGGGCCGAGAGGCAGTAGTCGCACCCGTTGGCCTGGGCGAGGTTGAGGGCCAGGCGCTCCTGGGTCTTGCGGCCGAGGACGCCGCCGGCCAGGGCGCCGGACAGTGCCAGATACCCCTTCAGGGTTGCCGGGCTGTTCGCCATGGCCTTGGTCATGTTGGGTACGGCACCCATCCCCTTCTTCACCTGGGTCAGGAGCTCCTGTGCGGCACCTGAGGCCTGGTCCAGTTCAATGAGCGGCATGCGGGTCATGGTTCCTCCAGATTTGTAACGCTAGAACTTGTTTCTTGGCGTGAGAATAATCCTACTCTTAATTCTCACGGAACCAAATCGAACTAGACGTTAGAACTAGAATCCGGTCCGTCCGGCCGCTCAATCGGCTGCGGAGCGGCCGGCAGGAACCGACGGAGGCACTGTGGCATGGTGAAGGACCGCCCGGTCACCTGGGACCCGCGGTCGGGTCGGCGGCTTCGACGGGCGGGGGCGCCGGCGGGTGACGCCGTGGGGGGCGGACCGGGCCGGGTCAGTGATGCGGCGGGTGGGCCTTAGGCCGGCACCTCTCCTAGCACGGGAAGAACCTTGATCGAGGTCAACGCGACGGCCGTGAGTTCGGTCCGGCTGACGCCGGCGCCGCCCAGGACCTCCATGCCGCGGGTCAGGGCCACAAAGAAGGATGCCAGCGCTGTGGCATCGGCGGCCTCGTCGACCTCTCCGCCGTCCTGCGCGTCAATGATGCATTGGCGGTAGATCCCCTCGAGATCGCGGAAGCCCTGGAGGGCAGTTTGGGTGACGTCGGCGTCCCGGCCGGCAAGTTCCACTGTGGCTTTGGTGAAAAGCACGCCCTTGTCGCCGCCATCGCTGAGGGTGATTGCCAGTTTGATCAGATGGCCGCGGATCCGTTCCAGCGGCGTGGCAGTCGAGTCGCCCAGTTCCTCGTCCAGGGCCGCGACGGCGTCCGCGGTGTCGGAGCTCAGTGCCCGCAGGAAGAGCTCCCGCTTGCCGCCGAACGCGTTGTACAGGCTCTGCTTGCCCAGGCCTGTCGCTCCAACCAGATCCTCGAGGGTGGTGCCTCCGTAGCCGTGGTCGGAGAAGGCCTTGCCCGCGGAGTGGACGACATCGGTTTCGAGGAATTTACGCGGTCTGCCCATGGAGTGAGCCTATCGTTTGTTGACCAGCCGGCCCAGTACCACGGCTGTAACTCCCTGGGTGGCGGGACTCCGGGTCCGGGCCACGCTGCCGGGTCACCTGCGGGCAGGGGGACCGTTCCAGTGGTCTTAAAGCAGGGCCATCCCGTGCTGTCTCTTGCGTCCCCGCTGGGGAAGGATTCAAATGGTGCGATGAGTGAAAAAACCGGCACGGCGACACCGAGTGAGCACGTCGGACTGAAGCGGGCCGTCGGTGCCCCGTTGCTGTTCGCGTTCATCGTGGGGGATACCCTCGGGGCGGGCATCTACACCCTCGTGGGTTCCATGTCCGCCGACGTCGGGGGCGTGATCTGGCTGCCGCTGCTCATCGCGCTGGTCGTGGCGCTCCTCACAGCGGGGACCTATGCGGAGCTCATCACCAAGTATCCGCACGCCGGCGGAGCCGCACGGTACGCCGAGCGTGCCTTCAAAGTTCCCTATGTATCCTTTCTCGTCGGATTCCTGATGATGGCCTCGGGCATCACCACGGCTGCAGCCCTGGCGAACGCCTTCGCGGGCGACTATCTGGCGGCGCTCATCGACGTGCCGGCGCGCCCGGCGGCGGTGGTCTTCATCATCCTGCTGACGCTGATCAACCTCCGCGGCGTCCGTGAATCGCTCGGCGCGAACCTCATCGCGTCAATCATCGAGGTGACCGGCCTCGTGCTCGTCATCGTGGTTGCCGCCATCGTGCTCGGTAGAGGTGACGGGGAACCGGCCCGGCTGCTCGAATTCGCCCCGGATGTGTCGCCACTGGGCGGCGCCTTCGCGGCGTCCGTCATTGCGTTCTTCTCCTTCCTTGGCTTCGAGGCAGCCGCCAACATGGCCGAGGAGGTGCGCGACCCCTCCAAGGCCTACCCGCGGGCCCTCTTCGGAGCCATCGGCACCGCGGCGGTCGTCTACCTCCTGATCGCACTCGGTGCCGTGATCGTCCTGCCTCCGGCCGAACTGGCCGACTCCACCGGTCCGCTGCTCGACGTGGTGCGGGCCAGCGGCGTCGGGATCCCGCTCTGGCTGTTCAGCCTGATCGCCCTGGTCGCCATCGCCAACGGCACCCTGCTGTTCATGGTCATGGCCAGCCGGGTCGGCTACGGCCTCTCGGAAGCGAAGCTTCTTCCCGATGCGTTCTGCCGGGTGCTGCCGAACCGGCGCACGCCCTTTGTCTCGATCATCGTCGTCGCCGTCCTGACGATCATTTTGACCCTCGTCGGAAACGTCAACTCACTGGCGGAGACCACCGTGCTGCTGCTGCTCCTGGTGTTCCTGTCGGCCAATGTCAGCGTGCTTGTGCTCAAGAAGGACAAGGTGGAGCACGCCCACTTCTCGGTTCCCCGGATCGTGCCGATCCTCGCGATGATCGCCAGCATTGTGCTGCTGGCCCAGCAGTCCGGGATCATCTGGCTCGGTGCCATCGCCTACGTGGTGGTCGGATCGCTGCTCTACCTGCTCGCCCGCGCCGGCCGCAAACGGGAGGAGCGCGTCTCGGCCTCGGTGTAGCGCCGCCCGCCGGCATACCGGGTTCGCCGCAGTGCCGGGCAGCCGGATTCCGGTACCTCCCACCATGCCGCTCGACGGTTGTACCTTTACCTGTGCTGGGAGCTGCGTTTTTCGGCGCCCATGCTGATCAGGAAACCGTCGGGGTCTTTGATGCTGGCAACCCGCTCGCCCCACGGCATGTCGGCGGGCCCCCTCACCGCCTGGCCGCCGGCTCGAAGGGCCTGCTCGTAGGCAGAATCGGCGTCATCGACGTAGAACCAGAGTGCTATCCGGTCGGCGGCGGCGGTGGGCACCTCGTCGGCTGCGATCGCGACGGTGGCTCCTCCGACGCGGAGGGAGACGAAGACGTCGTTTCCATCGGGCCCGGGGTACCCGTATGTGCGCTCGGCGTCGAATGCTGACTCGTAGAAGCTCACGAGTCGCTCAAGGTCCTGGGTTGAAAGGATGGGGAATCCGCCGCGCACCGCCATGCGGAAAGTCTAGGACGCTCCGTTGGGCGGTGGCGATGCCGCCGCCGGCAGAAATTCAGCGGAGGCTCATCAATGTCCAGGTCGTTCGGTGCCGCTGATCACCCGGTCGCGGCCGGCAAGCACACCGGTTCCGGCGAGCACAGCCATGACGCCCGCGGTGGCCAGGAGCGGAAGCGTCCACTCTCCGCTCACATCACGGAGGCCGCCGAAGATCACCGGGCCCGCCGCTCCCAGACCGTAGCCGAAGGATTGCGCCATGCCGGACAACGAGGCTGCCTGCGGGTAGTTCACGGTGCGGAGGCTGAAGAGGGACAGGGCGATGACGATCAGGCCCCCGCATCCGATTGCGCCCAGAATGACCCACAGCAGGATGAGCCCCGGCGCCAGCGCGAGCCCGAGGAAGGTCACGACCATGAGCGCGCTGGTGGAGAAGGCTACGAGCCGCTGATCCGGTCCCCGGTGCAGGATCCGTCCGGTGGCGAGGCTGGCGAACACGCTGACCAGCAGGAAAACGGAAAGGTGGATACCCGCCGTGGTGGCGGGGACGCCCCGGCTTTGTTCGATGGTGGGAAGCCAGGCCATCAGGACGTAGAAGGCGATCGATTGCAGTCCCATGAAGACCGTCACCTGCCAGCCCAGGGCCGAAGCCCAGGGCGAGCGGAAACGGGCCTGCGGCGCGGTGGCGTGCGCGGCGGCTGCCCCGTGCCGGCGCAGCCACGGCAGGAGCACCGCCAGGGCGATGAGGGCCAGCCCCACCCAGATTCCGAGGGCGAGCCGCCACCCCGCCGGGGACGTCTGCGCCACCGGAACGACGACGGCCGCCCCGACCGCGGCGAAGGCGGCCTGGGTGGCGGTGTAGCTTCCGGTGACCTGGCTGACCCTCCGTGGGAAGTCCCGCTTCACGAGGGATGGCACGAGGACATTGAGGAACGCGATGGCCAGGCCGATCAGGGCGGTGCCTCCCCAGATGAAGCCGGGCACGGGCAGGGAGCGGAGCACGATGCCCGCGGCGAGGAGCAGCAGGGATACCCACAGCGCCCGGTCCAGGCCCAGACGGGCGGCGAAGCCGGGCGCCACGGGTGAGAAGACGGCGAAAGCGATCAGGGGAAGGCCCGTAAGGAATCCCGCTGCGGCACTCGAGAGCTCAAGGTCTGCGCTGATGTTCCCGAGAACCGGTCCCACGCTGACGAAGGACACCCGAAGGTTGACTGCGATGAGCAGGACGCCGATGAAGGCGAAGCCGAACCTGGCGGTGCGGTCTGGTGTGTTCCGGGCAGCAGCGGGCATCGGGTGATCTTCCATCCTTCGGGAGACGACGAGCGCTCGTGCGCCATGCGGTCCCGTCTTTGCCGGGGCAGGATCGGTTCGGGCCCGGACTTTCAAACTGCCGACAACTTACCGCATCTCGAGGTGTGAAACGCCCAATCCTGCACTCGCCGAAGAGCGGTTGTTCTCCTCCTGGACGCGTTGAGGAGTGGGGGCGCCCCGAGGCAGTGTCTGGCCGCGCCCGCCTGGAGCGTCGGCTAGACTCCTGAACCGGGCTGCCTCCGCAGGATGTTCAATCCGAAGTTGTGCGATGGTGCGATCATCCCGGCCCATTGGCGAGCGGGTTCAGTGAGGAGCGGTTGAGGATGAGAATGACGGTCGTCGGCGGAGGCTCGACCTACACTCCCGAACTGATCGACGGCATATCCCGGCTTCGGGACTCGCTGTTGATCGACGAAGTGGTGCTGACCGATCCCGCCGCCGAACGGCTGGAACTGGTTGCCGGTTTGGCCCGGCGGATTCTCGCCCGAGGTGGCCACCCCGCGAAGCTAATCGCGACCACCGATCTCGATGCCGCCGTGACGGATTCCGACGTGGTCCTGATCCAGCTGCGCGTCGGAGGGCAGGCGGCCCGGATCGGCGACGAGACCTGGCCCCTTGACTGCGGCTGCCTCGGACAGGAAACCACGGGAGCCGGAGGCCTCGCGAAGGCGCTGCGCACGGTTCCCGTGGTGCTCGATGTCGCGGACAGGGTGCGCCGGCTTGCCGCACCGGGTGCATGGATCGTCGATTTCACCAACCCTGTGGGCATCGTGACGCGCGCCCTGCTCGACGCGGGCCACCGCGCCGTTGGCCTCTGCAACGTGGCCATCGGTCTGCAGAGATATTTCGCGCGGCTGCTCGAGGTTTCCCCCGAGCGCGTCGAGCTGGACCACGTCGGCCTGAACCACCTGACCTGGGAGCGGGCGGTGCGCCTCGACGGCGTGGACCAGCTGCCTCTGCTCCTCGATCGCCATGCGGCCGACATCGCAGGGCACCTGCACCTTCCCGAAGGTGTCCTGACGCGGTTGGGTTCCATCCCGTCCTATTACCTCCGCTACTTTTACCAGCATGATGTTGTGGTTGGGGAGCAACGCCGGGAGTCCTCCCGCGGGCAGCGGGTGGCGGACATTGAAGGGCAGCTCCTGAGGATGTATGCGGATGAGTCCCTCGATGAGAAGCCCGCGCTGCTGTCCGAGCGCGGTGGAGCGTTCTACTCCGAGGCGGCCATCAACCTGGTCGCCTCACTGATGAGCGACCGCGGCGACGTCCAGGTGGTCAATGTCCGCAATGAGGGAACGTTCCCGTTCCTCCCGGCCGAGGCCGTCATCGAGGTGCCCGGAAGGATCACGTCCGGGGCCGTTGTCCCGGCGAAGGTGGAACCGGTGGATGCGCTGTATGCGGGATTGATTTCCCATGTGTCGGCCTACGAGGAACTGGCGCTGGACGCCGCGCTGCAGGGCGGCCGGGACCGCGTCTTCCGCGCCCTGCTCGCCCACCCCCTCGTGGGGCAGATCGACCTTGCCGACCAGCTGACCGACCGGTTGCTCAGCGCGAACCGGCAGCACCTGCCATGGGCAGGATGAACGCGGCGGTGCTGGCCATCGACGGTGGCAACAGCAAGACAGATGTCGCGCTGATCGCTTCCTCCGGGGAGGTTCTCGCGCACGTACGGGGGCCCGGGTCCTCACCCCACTTCCTGGGCATCGACGGCTGCGCCGATTTCCTCGACGGACTCGTCGCAGAAGCCGCCGCCCGGGCCGGTTTCGAGGGTGCTGTGGGTGTGGCAGACTCTGCCGGCGCCTATCTCGCCGGAGCTGACCTGCCAGGCGAAACGGCAGAGCTGACGCACGCACTGGCCGCCAGGGGCTGGGCACGCGAGACCGTCGTGGACAACGACACGTTCGCCCTCCTGCGTGCCGGAACCGATGACCGTGATGCGGTGGCCGTGGTCTGCGGGGCGGGAATCAACTGCGTCGGTGTGTCGCGGGACGGCAGGCAGGCGCGCTTCCCCTCACTCGGACGGATTTCCGGTGACTGGGGCGGCGGGATGCAGCTGGGCGACGAAGCTCTGTGGTGGGCGGCGCGGGCGGCCGACGGCAGGGGCGAGCCCACCTCGCTGGTTCACCTCATCACGGAACGGTTTCGTGCCGACTCGCTCGAGGACGTCATCGAGGCCCTCCACTATGGCCGGCTGGACCCAGCCGAGCTGAGGACGCTCGCTCGGGTGGTGTTGCAGGCAGCCTCTGGAGGGGACGCCGTCGCCGTCCGGATTGTCGAGCGGCAGGCGGAGGAAGTGGTTGTCCTCGTCCTTGCCGCGCTGCGGCGGCTGGAGCTGCTGAAAAAGCCCACCACCGTGGTTCTCGGTGGAGGCGTGCTCACCAGCGGGAACGATCTCCTTCACTCTGAGATCCGTCGTGGTCTTCGGGGCGCCGCACCGCTGGCCGCTGCGCATACCACCGGATCGGCGCCGATTGTGGGCGCCGCCCTGCTGGGCCTGGACCGCCTCGGGGCCAACCGGGAGTGCGAGAGCCGCCTGCGGGCATCCTTTGCGCGGATTCTCTCGGAGACAGACCTTCGTGGGCCTGTCGGATCGGCAGCCAACTGACGCCTGCTGCGCGGTGTCCGCCCCGAGCAGCGTCGGTGACGGGTCGGTTGAGGGTCAGCTCTTGTTCAATTACTGGGCGAGCTTCTTCAGGATGCCGCTGGGGCAGCGGACGCAGGTGAGATTGTTGACGTCCCCGTAGGGGGCCACGCCGCGCCGCGGGTGACACGGGACTCCGCCGGGCCCCTTGGCACTGACGGCAGGAGGACCCCGGAACGGTGGTGTCCGGGGTCCTCCTGAACGGCTCGGCGCGGGGTGGGTCAGCCGTGCAGGGTGGCTGTCAGCGAGATGTCCTTGACGGCGGCAAGGGCCTGCGAGACCGGGCAGCCCTCCTTGGCGGCCTCGGCGAGGCGCTGGAAATCCTCTTCCGAGATCCCGGGCACGGTGGCGTCGAGCGTGAGCCGGATGGCGGTGATCCCGGTGCCGGGCTGGAAGTCGACCTCCGCCTTGGTTTCCACGCGCTCCGGGGTTTTGCCTTCCTCGCTCAGGGCGTGGCTGAAGGCCATCGAGAAGCAGGCGGAGTGAGCTGCGGCGATGAGCTCCTCAGGGCTGGTCTTGCCCTCGGACTGCTCAGCGCGTGCCTTCCAGGTGACGTCGTAGGTGCCGATGCCGGAGGAATCGAGGGTGACCTGTCCCGAGCCTGAGGCGAGGTCGCCACTCCAGACGGTGTGGGCTGTGCGAACGGTAGCCATGGTTCTCCTTGCTGTTGGACGGACGCGTCGATTCGTGTCCGCGGCTGCATTCCCTATCCTAGGGAGCGCATCTCGGATGTGGGCTTGACTTTCTCCAGGCCAATGTCGACGCCGCCCGGATCCGGGACGTCGTTACAGCACGGTGCGGAGGTACTCCAGCTGGGCGGCCACCGAGCTCTCGGCCGCCCGCCGCACCGAGGGATCCGCATCGGCGTAGACGACGTCGGTGACCTCCCGTACTCCGGCATCCGGCCCAAGCCCGGTGATGGCGGAGCGGATCTGCGCGAGGCGGTCCAGGCGGTGCGCGCGGTAGGCGCGCACGACGGCGTCGAGTGCCGCCAGGACCGGGCCGTGGGCTGGCAGCACAGTGGCCGGTCCGAGCGGTTCGAGCCGGTTCAGTGAGGAAAGGTAGTCGCCGAGGCGGCCATCGGGATGGTCAATCATCGTTGTTCCGCGGCCCAGAATGGTGTCACCGGTGAGGACCGAGCCCGCCGGGCCGTCGGAGGGCAGGTGTAAGCACACCGAATCCGACGTGTGCCCCGGCGTTGCCATCACTCGCATTTCTGTTCCGGCGACCGAGAGGACTTCGCCGTCCTGCAGCGGCTGTGCCTCGATGCAATGATTCGGGTCGGCGGCGCGCACGGGTGCGCCCGTCAGTTCGTGCAGGCGCGCGGCCCCGGCCGTGTGGTCAGCGTGGCGGTGCGTGATCAGGATGAGTTGGACACGGCCGGCAGCGAGCGCGCGGAGGTGCTGTTCGTCCAGCGGGCCGGGATCCACCACTGCCGCTCCCGCGCTGTCTTCCGGACCTATCAGATACGAATTGGTGCCCTCGAGGCTCATCGGCCCGGGGTTCGGAGCAAGCCGGGATCTGGTCAGGGCGGTGCGGCGGGCCAGCGGCGAGGAACTTTCGGCTTCCACCGTCCCATCCTCGCATCATCGGCCGCAGGCCGTGCGGTGACGGCGCTACCGATGCAGGACGATGGCCAAGTGTCGTCGGATATCCTGCATAACCCCTTCGACGCCGAGGGGGGCGTTGGTGCCGACCGCCATGCTGAAAAAGAGGACCGAGGAGATGATCCGGGCGACGGTTGCGGCGTCGTCCGCTCCGAACCGCTCGTCCCTTTGGACCGCTGCAGTGAGGATCTTTTCGCTTTCCGCGATGATGGCCAGGGCGTCGCCGTGGTTCGGCTCGCTGGGGTCCCCGAAGATCATCTCGCGCAGGTACGTTCGGCCGTTTCCGGCATGGGCGCGGTTGCACTCCACGATGGGCCGCACGATGGCGAGAGCCGCCTCCAATACATTCGGGGCGGCCTCGGCATCCGCCCGGCCCCGCTCAAGCGCTGCCCCATAGATGGCGTTTTCCACCAGCAGTAGGAGTTCGCCCTTGTTCCTGGCATAGAGGAAGAGGGTTCCCGTGCCGATATCGGCCTTATCGGCAATCTGCTGGGTCGTGACGTCGTCCACCCCATGCCTGGCGAACAGTTCGCTGGCAGCGGCGATGATCCGATCCAACTTCTCCTGCTTGTTCCGTTCGCGCCGGCCAGGCGGCCGAGAGGCGACAGACATAACGGACCCTCCGGAGATAGTTTCTGAGTGCGCTCGGTTTCGAGATTAGTTGCATACGTGCGGAGTGCAAGCACCGGGATCATTCTCCCATCTCCGGCAGGTCGCAGCCTGATCGGCGGGCACTCCCATCCGGTGAATGCCCGGCCCCCCGAGCCGCAGCTAATCCCGGAATAATTTATGAGTGCGCTCGGTTATGAGTGTAGTCGCAATCGCGACGACGGTCTGGATCACCGGAATTCGGGATTGAACAGCCTGCGGGCCACGTTCCACCAGCCCATGTGCACCACCCATCACAACCAGTCAGGAACAGAATCATGGATTACAAGCTCGAACTCATCATCCTGCCCGTCGCGGACGTGGACCGCGCCAAGGCGTTCTACGACAAGCTCGACTGGCGCCTCGATGTGGACATCCAAGGGGAGGGCGGCTTCCGCGCCGTGCACTACACCCCGACCGGATCCCACGCCTCCCTCATCATCAGCAACGGCCTCACCGACGCCGCCCCGGGCTCGACCCGCGGCACCTACCTGGTCGTCGACGACGTCGAGGCGGCCCGCGCCGACATCGCCTCCCGCGGCATCGAGATCACCGAGGTCTTCCACGAAGCACAGGGCGGCATTCCCAGCGTCCGGACCGAGGGACGCACCCCTGGCCTGGCCCCGGAGCGCGCCAGCTACTTCTCCTTCGCCATCTTCAGCGATCCCGAGGGCAACGAATTCATCCTCCAGGAAATCACCACCCGCTTCCCCGGCCGCGTCTAACCGCCAAGCCTGACCACGAAAACCTCCTACCTTCAGCGAGTCTCATGAAAGGGGACCCCATGCACAACCCTGCTTCTAATCCAGATCAGGAAAATCTCCACGCGGCGTCATCGCGTCCTGCCAGGCGGACCCACCGCCGGTGGATAGGCGCCGCGGCCGCGATCGCCGCGGCGCTCGTGGTCGGCACCGTCTCCGTCGGAGCCTCCGAGCCCAAGGCGGAAGTGAAAAGCTGGGTGACCAGTGGGCAGCAGAAGCTGCCTGCCGGCTTCAGCGACACCTTCGAGAGCAAATTCGTCGAGGCCAACGGCATCCGCCAGCACGCGGTGGTCGGCGGGGAAGGCCCGGCGGTTCTGCTGGTGCACGGCTGGCCGGAGGACTCCTCCGCATGGCGTTCGGTGATGGGCCCGCTGGCCGAAGACCACACCGTGATCGCAGTCGACCAGCGCGGCATCGGCCTGACCGAAAAAGCCACTGACGGCTACGACACCGCCACCCTTGCCGATGACCTGGCCGCCCTGATGACCGAACTCGGCCATGAGAAGTTCTCCGTGGTCGGACACGACACCGGGTACATCATTGGCTATGCCCTGGCCGCCGACCACCGCGACCGGGTCGAGCGTTTCGCCGGCGCCGAGATTCCGGGCCCTCCCGGGATCACCCCCCAGGGCCCGCCGCTGTTCCTCGACGAGGCCACCAACAACCGCCTGTGGCACATCCCCTTCAACCGGGTCGACGATGAGCTGATCATCGACCTGGTGCGCAGCAACGCGGACGCGTTCTACCGCTACGAGTTCAAGATCCAGGGCGGCGGGGAGACGCTGTCGGAACGGGCGATCAAGTACTACGTCAAGCAGTACAACCGCGACAAGGACAGCCTGCGCGCCAGCTTCGGGCTCTACCGTGAATGGGACGCCACCCTTGCCCAGAACGCCGAGCGCGCCAAGACCCCGCTGACCATCCCCGTCCTCGGGATCGGTGGAGAAAACAGCTGGGGACCCGCCGCAGCCGAAGGCATCAAGCCAGCCGCCCCGCAGGTGCAGACCGCGGTCATCCCCGGCGCCGGCCACTGGGTCGCGGAACAGGCCCCCGAGGAACTGGTCAAGGTCCTGAACTCCTTCCTGGCACCCACTAACAACACCAAGTAACACCCAACCAGCAGTCCCACGAAGCCCATCACCATCCCGGTGATGGGCTTCGTTCATGCTGGCCCGCGGTCGCGTCCCCCCGGGCTCCCCGGTACCGGCCGGGCATCACCCCGGTGGAAGTGACGAGTCAAGGAACGGAGATAGTCCTAATGGAGTACATCGTGTACTCAATTTGGCGGACGAAATTGCCTAGAACCTCTCTATAAAGTGACTGCGGTGACGCACAATGCGTCCACCACTTCACTTGAAGGAAAGAAATGGCCGAGCAGCAGGACCTGATCATGGCAGCCGCCGTAGAAGGAAGATGCGGTCCTGATGAGATCCGGAGGACACCACGGCGTATCCGCCGCGGAGCGCTGCTTTCGGCCCTGAGAGCGGCGACTCCGATCCTGGGACGGATCCTGATTATTGCGGCTGCGGTTATCGGCGTGTGCTACTTGCTTTTCAAAGTGTGGGTGGTCGTACTCCCGCTGATCCTGGCCCTGCTGCTGTCGTCGATACTTTGGCCTGTCACAAAGTTCCTGCGTCGCGCCCTGCCCACGGCGGCAGCCGCAGCCATCACGATCGTCGGTCTGGTGGGTGCGGCGGTCGGGGCGGGGTGGGCGACTGCCGCCTTGTCCGTGAACGGGGTGCGGGAACTATCGATGCGCACGAAGGACAACGTTCGGAGTCTGAACGAGTTCGCGGCGTCGTTGTCGTTCACGGAGGCGGACATCAACGGGCTCCTCGAATCGGCGCTCATCTGGCCGCAGGAGAACCTGGGCCACATCCTGGCACAGCTGTTCACAGGCCTCGAGACGGTCGGTTCCATCACGGTGACGGTGCTGCTGACGCTGATTCTGACGTTCTTCTGCCTCAAGGACGGAGACAGGTTCTCCGACTGGCTTCTGCGGTGGACGACGGGCACGGCGTTCGTCCATGCCGCAGGGGTGTCATCGAGGAGCTGGCAGACCTTGTCCGCATACGTGTCCTCCCAGGCGGCAGTAGCTCTCGTGGACGCCGTGGTCATCGGGGTCGGGCTGTGGGCCCTCGGGGTCCCGCTTGCTCTGCCGTTGGCGGTGCTGATATTTTTCGGCGGATTCCTTCCGGTGATCGGCGCCGTCGCGACCGGGCTCCTCGCGACGCTCGTGGCGCTCCTGTCCGAGGGGTGGGTTACAGCCCTGATTGTGCTGGGCATCGTCCTGCTCGTGCAGCAGATCGAAAGTAATGTCCTGCAGCCGCTCCTGGTCGGTAGGTCCCTCAGGCTCCACCCAGCTGTAGTCCTCACTGGAGTGGCGGCCGGCGCGTCGCTGTTCGGCATCGTTGGCGCGTTTCTTGCCACACCCGTCATCGCCGTGGTGATGGTCGCCTTGCAGTACTCCAGGGAGCAGATGCTCGAACCCGCCGCGATGTCCCCGACCAGGGCATAGTCTGGGAGGGCGTGCTGCGCCTGTCCGAAGAGTCTCCACTCCACGCCTCGAGCCAGATCGGGCCGGCTCGTCGCCGGGATCCGATGCAAGGCCGCATGACGTCCGAACCTTCCGACCAAGGAACCACTATGAGTTATCGGTACATCGCGATCGGGGATAGTTTGTCCGAAGGGGTTGGGGACCTTCCCTGGCCGGACGGAACCCCGCGCGGATGGACGGACCGCCTCGCGGGTCTGCTTACCGTTCAGCACGGACCCGTCGAGTACGCGAACCTTGCCGTGCGCGGATACAAGACCGACCAGGTGCGCGAACATCAGCTGAACCAGGCACTGAGCCTTGCTCCCGATCTCGTCACTATCACGGCGGGTATGAATGACATCTTGCGTCCGCGAGTCGACTTCGACGCCCTCCAGGCCAGCCTTGCTGGATTGGTCACCCCGTTCAGGGAATCAGGCACCGACGTGATGTTCGTTCCGATCCCTGATCTGTTGGGCGTATCGCCGGCAGGAAGCCTTATCGGCGTCCGCCGACGACGCCTGAACGCCATCTACCGGCAGCTGTCCGACCGGTGGGGTGTCGTCTCGCTCGCCAGCACCGAGGGGACAGTCTTCGAAGACCCCCGGGCCTGGGCTCTCGACCGCCTCCATCTTTCCCAGCTGGGACACGAACGTCTCGCTCTGGGGGCGGCTGATGCGTTGGGTCTGCCAGGCGCTTATGCCTGGAATGCGGCACTGGAGGGAACACGGCCTCCGCGAACGTTCCGTACAGAAGCACAGTGGTGGTGGTTTTACGTGCTGCCTTGGCTCAACCGCCGTATCCGAGGGCGATCATCCGGAGACGGACGGGTAGCTAAGCTGCCCAAGCTCAGCATCGTCGAATCAGCAGAGACACGATGGGCCGGCACAACGGAGGGTCCGGCCTAACAGCCGAGTACGCCGGGCTGACCGGCAGGGGCGTTGTGTTCACGCAACCGCCCACCGACATCGGTGCCGCTGTCGTGGCAGTCTTCGACGATACCTGCGGCAACCTCATTCAGCTCATCGAAACGAAGTAGGACGAGGGACACGCCCCTACTGCTCCAGCTTCATGGCCTTCCGCAGGGACAGGGAGCCGGGCTGCATCACCGCTCGGCGGTAGATCTTCTCGCCGAGGTGGATAAGCGCCGCCGCGGCCGCCAGCGCGATCACCAGTGACAGGATCGGCTCCCACACGGCCACCTCGGTCTTGAGCATGCGGATGGGCATGGCGACGGATGACACCACGGGCACATAGGAGGCAACGACCAGGAGCTGTCCGGTGGCGAACAGGCCGGCGCCCAGCGCCGCCAGGATCAGCGCCAGCACCGGCGCGGAGCTGTTGTTCAGGTCCTCCGGCCGGCTGGCCAGCGATCCAAGCACCGCCCACATCGCCGCGAGGATCAGGAATCCGAAGAGGAAGAACACGAGGAACCAGCCGGAGGCCGGGATGATGCCGCCCACGAGGTCGGACGTGCCTGTGAGGTTGAGGGCGAGAAGCGCGGCGCCGCCGTACATCGCCAGCTGAACCATGGCGAGAATGGTGTTGCCCAGAACCTTCCCGTACAGCAGCTGCCGGATGGGAATGGCGGTGGCGAGGATTTCGACCACCCGATTCTGCTTTTCCTCAACGACCGAATTCGCGATCTGCAGGCCGAAGATGATTGCCGCCATGTAGAACAGGAAGCCGAAAGCGAACCCCGCTACGGAGGCGACGGCCTGGTTCTCGGTGCTGCCCTCAAGCAGCGATTGTTCGAGCTCCGACCCGGCGAGCAGTTCCTGGGGGGACATTCCGGTGGCAGCGGCGTTGGTGCGCAGGACGAAGCTCTCCAGTGCGGCTCCGAGCCCGCCGCTCAACCCTGGGGAGACCTCCTCCTTGCCGGTCAGCGTCCAAAGATTGTCTTCGTTCTGCAGGAGTGCGGCGTCGACGTCCCCGCTGCGTACCTGGTCCAGGGCGGCGTCGTCCGACCCGACAACCACCGCCTCGAACGCGGTGTTGCCGTCGTCGGCCCTGCCTTCCTCGTCGGCGAGCGCCACCACGGACCGGCCGGCGTCCGACGTGACGGCGACGGCGAAGTCTTCCCCGCGGTTGTCCATGTAGGCGTTGAACACCACGCCCGCGACGATCAGCACCAGGGTCACCACGGTGGAGATCGCGAAACCTCGGTCCTTCGTCTTCACCATCACCTCGCGCAGAGTGACGATCAGCCATGCCGGCTGGGTGCCGCCCGGGACGGAGGGCGCAGCACCTTCGGGCTGGTGCCCGCTGTGCTGGAGTTTCGTGATGGTGCTCATTGGGATACCCCCCGGTAGATTTCGCTGAGACTTGGCCGGATCCGGCTGAATTCGTGCACGTGTCCGCGTGCCATGGCGGCGGTGAGGAGCCGCTGCGCGTCGTCGTCGTTGTCCAGTTCCACCACGGCGTCCTGGCCTGCGACGTCGATGACGGTCACTCCTGCCTCTTCCCGCACCCACCCGGCGTCGGGCGACACCGTGAGCCGGTGCCGGCGTGGGGCGGCGGCACGGAGTTCATCACCGCTGCCGGAGGTCACCAGCCGGCCCTTCTGGAGGATCACGAGGTTGTCGCACAGGCGGTCCACGAGGTCGAGCTGGTGGCTGGAGAAGAGGACCGGCACCCCCTGGGCCGTGTGCTCGCGGAGAAGTTCGACCATGGAGTCAACGGCGACGGGATCGAGTCCGGAGAATGGCTCATCAAGGATCAACACGGACGGCCGGTGCAGGAGTGAGGCTGCGATCTGAACCCGCTGCTGGTTGCCCAGTGACAGCGACTCCAGCTTGTCCTTTCGGCGGTCACCGAGCTGGAATCGTTCGAGCAGTTCCTGGGCGCGGGATCGTGCATCCCCCTGGCTCATCCGGTGCAGCTGTCCGAGGTAGATGAGCTGATCGATGATGGGCTGCTTGGGGTAGAGGCCGCGTTCCTCGGGCATGTACCCAAACGTCGCCCGGTCGTCGGCGGTGACGGGGCGGCCGTCGAGCAGCACCTCCCCGGCATGCGCCGTGAGCACTCCCATGATCATCCGCATGGTCGTTGTCTTTCCTGCGCCGTTCGCGCCGACGAACCCGGTCATTTTCCCTGACGGGACTGAGAAGGTGACGTCGTCGACGGCGGTGTGCTCGCCGAAGCGTCGGGTCAGGTTCTGCACCTGCAGCATGGGTTCCTCCGATGGGGCCGTGGGATCGCGTCCTGCACTCAATCTATAGAGACCGGCCCCGTGAGGGATGAGCCGAAAGGTGGAACTTTCATTCCCCCGGACGGATGAGCCCGCTCTCGTAGGCGAAGACCACTGCCTGCACGCGGTCGCGCACCTGGATCTTTGCCAGCAGGGAGGAGACATGGGATTTCACTGTCGCTTCCGCAAGGGACAGCTTCGTGGCCAGCTCCGCGTTGCTCAGGCCCGCCGCCATGCACGTCAGGACTTCTTTCTCGCGCTGGGTCAGGGGAGCGAGCAGGGCCTGTTTCTGCTGCTGTTCCGGGCTGGGCTGCCGATGCGCCGGTGGAGCGTTTCCGCCGCCGAGCTGGCTGGCGAACTGTCGAATCACCCGCACCGTGACCTCGGGTGCGAGCAGTGCGTACCCGCCTGCGACGGCCCTCACCGCTGCGACGAGATCCTCGGGATCGGCGTTTTTCAGGAGGAAGCCGCTCGCGCCGCCCCGGATGGCATCGAAAAGGTAATCGTCGCGTTCGAAGGTGGTGAGGATGATGACCTTTCCCCGCCCCTCCGCCGTGATCAGCTCGGTCGCCCGGATGCCGTCCATCACCGGCATCTGCACATCCATGAGGACGACGTCGACGTTCCGGGAAGCCGCGAAGTCCACCGCCTCCTGCCCGTTGGTTACCTGGCCCACCACCTCAATATCGTCCTCAACGGAAAGCATTGTGGCGAAACCTGCGCGGACCAGTCGCTGATCGTCTGCAAGCAGTACTCGAATGGGGTCCATTGCGGCCTTTCCCGGTGGGTTGGAGGTCAGCGCCAGGGTGGCTGCGCTCTGCGAATTCAGTGAAGCAGGAAACGGGCGCGGACCCGCCACCCGCCGTCGGACCTGGGTCCTATTTCCGCGGTGCCGCGGTGCAGTGCCACGCGTTCGCGGACTCCCTGCAGCCCGTACCCGGAGCCGGGCTCCGCGTGCCGGAGCGGCCTGCCGTTGTCGACCGTCTCAAGTTCCACCCAGCGCTGCTCGCCCGATCTCCCGGTGCGCAGGGTGAGCACGGCGGCGGACGCGGTCGAGTGGCGCCGGATGTTGGTCAGGGATTCCTGGGCGGTTCGGTACACGGACAGGGCGAGCGGCGCCGATACCTCCTCAAGCGCGCCCGAAACATCCTCGATCCGGGCGAAATCAACCTCCAAGCCGAAGGCACGCTGGCTTTGGGCCAAAGCGTCAAGGTCTGCAAGGCCCGGCTCGGGATGGCGTCCTTCATTTTCTTTGGGGTCTTCGTCGAAGGTTCCCGAGCGGAGTACTCCCAACAGGCCCCGCATATCCGTCACCGCCTGGCGGCTGACCTGCTCGATCGTGCGGAGGGCTTCGGCGGCGGCCTCGGGCTTCCGGTTCAGAACGCGGCGGGCAGCTCCGGCCTGGACTCCGATGACCGACACGTGGTGCGCGACGACGTCGTGCAGTTCCCGCGCAATCCGCAGGCGTTCCTCGATGACCGCCCGCCGGGCCAGTTCCGCGGACTGGCGGGTGATCCTCCCGGCCTGTTCCGCCAGCTGCGCCCGCTGCAGGGCGTTCCGCCGGGAGGACAGACCGACAAGGATGGCACCCCCGAAGTATGCGATATTCACGATCGAGTTGTAGAGCGCTATTGACGTGAGTGGATCAAGGATCCCCTTCGACGTCTCGTCACCTTCCTCGATGCTCTCGATCAGCCCGTCGAACGTCGATGACACCGTCAACGCCAGAATCAGCCACAGTGCCATTGCGACCACCACCACGGTGGTCCCAAGCCACAGCACCCGGCGGTCCTTCGCCCAGGCCACCGCCGAGTAGAGCGACGCGAAGTATGCCACCTGGAAGGAGAGCTGAAGCGAAAGAGCGGGAATCCACAGCCCCAGGGCGATAAAGAGGGCTGACATTGCGAGCATCACGGCGACCGGGAACCGGCGCCGCAGCACCAGCGGAAGGATCATCAGGGCAAGAACCGCGTGCTGCAGCCAGATCGGGCTGCGTTCCTCGGCCATCGCTCCCGCGCCGCGGCTCAGTTCAAGGGCGACTGCGCTCACGAGGAAGAAGATGAGGACGCCGATGACGTCTGCGCGCTGCTGGTCGGGGGTGGGACCCGGCCGCTCCCACTGCCCCTCCACGGAGCCCGTTGCAGGCAGGAAACGGTTCACAATGTTCGGCATGTCGACAGCAGCACCCTCCGGATCGTCCCTGCGTAGTGTAGCGAGAGCCGCCCTTCCGGCGGATCCACCATGAGGTCTAGTCCGGAAGGACCACTAAGCAGCTTCACCTCTGCCCTCCGCGGCACACCCCAGTGGGTAGGAGGCCCTGGTGGTCTCCGTGGGCGTTAGGGCAGGGTCGGGGTGGAGGGGCGGGTGTCGAAGCGGCGTCGATAGTCGGTCGGAGTGGTCGAGAACGCGGCCGCGAAGTTCTGGCGGAGTGTGACCGCGTTGCCGAACCCGCAGTCCGCGGCGATCTGATCAATCGACAGATCGGTGGTTTCCAGGAGGCGGCGGGCGGCATCGAGCCGGCGGGACCGCACCCAGGCGGCGGGTGTTGTCCCGGTGGCTGCCCGGAAAGCACGGACGAAAGTGCGCCGGCTCATGTGGGCCCGCTGCGAAAGCTGATTAATGGTGAGCGGCTCGCGGAGATTTCCCAGCGTCCACTCCAGCAAACGCGCAATCGGATCGTCTGCGGAACGCTGGGGAACCGGATGCTCGATGTACTGTGCCTGTCCGCCCTCGCGGTGGGGCGCGACCACGAGGCTGCGCGCCACCCTGTTCGCCGCGTCCGCTCCCAGGCGGGTCCGCACAAGGTGAAGGCACGCGTCAAGGCCCGATGCCGTTCCCGCCGAAGTCATCACGTCACCGTGGTCGATATACAGCACGGAGCGGTCGAGGAGGATGTCCGGATGCCGCTCGATCAGGGCGGTGAAGGCCTGCCAGTGCGTGACGGCCCGTCGGCCCGCGAGCAGGCCCGCGTCCGCCACGGCGATCGCCCCAAGGCACAGGCCCAGGATTGCGACGTCCTGCCGGTGTGCATCCTGCAGTACGGCCCGCAGAGCGTCGCTTGGAACGCGGCCGTCGTCGAACCACGAGGGCACCACCACAACATCCGCCCCCGCCGCAGCGTCCGGTCCCTCGATTCCGGCCAGCTGATAGCCCTCGGCTGTCCGGACCGCGCCGGGGCGGTCGGAGAAGAGGGTGGTCGTCCAGTCGCCAAGTCCCTGCCGGGCCACCTCATCGAAGACCATCTGCGGGACGGCGAGATGGAACATCGTCACCCCGTCGAAGGCGTACACCGCAATCCGCATGAAGTCTCCCGTTTGGCCTGATTCCATCGTACCCAGGCATGCGTGCCACTGTTGTGCCGCCTCTGCACGGTGAAGCATGGAATCAACGCCACCGGACGGTCACCGACCTTCCCTACCCAGGAGCATCCCCATGAGCACACCCCGCCGCGCCCTCGTCCTCGTCGATGTCCAGCAGCAGTACTTCAGCGGTCTGCTCGAGATTCAGTATCCGCCGCATGAGGAGTCACTGCCGCGTATCACTGCAGCGATTGACGCGGCCACCGCGGCAGGCATCCCCATCGCCGTCGTTCAGCACACCGCCGGCGAGGGAGCTCCCGTCTTCGCACCGGGCACGCCGGAATTCGAGCTCCACCCGGAGATCCAGAACCGGCGCACCGACACGTGGAAGAGCGTCGTGAAGCAGTACGGCTCCGTGTACGCCGACACCGACCTCACCGCATGGCTGCACGAGAACGGCGTCGACACCGTCACCCTCGTGGGCTACATGACCAACAACTGCATCCTCGGCTCGGCCGTCGAGGCCGAAGCCCTCGGCTTCACCACCGAGGTCCTTTCCGATGCCACCGGGGCGATCAACCTCGCCAACGATGCCGGTTTCGCCGACGCCGAGACCGTGCACACGACCCTGCTCGCACTGCTCAATTCCAACTGGGCCGCCGTCGGCTCGACCGATGCCTGGACGACGGCACTGACCACCCAAAAGCAACTGCCCGCAGGAGACCTGGGCGGCTCGGCTGCGGCCGGAGCGGCACGCGCCACCTCGACCCTTTCCTCATCACCGAGGCAATGACGGGTCAGGTCCTGTTCAGTTCTTGTTCAGTTCCTGCGCGAGCATCACCAGGATGCCGCTGGGGCCGCGGACGTAGGTGAGCTTGTAGACATCCCCGTAGGTGGCCACGCCGCGCAGCGGGTGGAATCCGTGCCTTGCGGCGATCTCGAGGGCCGCGTCGATGTCGTCGACGGAGAAGGCGACGCGGTGCATACCGATCTCGTTGGGCAGGGTGGGCTCCGTCTCGATCGCGTCGGGGTGGAGGTACTCGAAAAGTTCGAGGCGGCCGTTGCCGTCGGGCGTCTGTAGCATGGCGATCTTGGCGTGGTTGCCATCGAGGCCGACGGCGGTGTCGGCCCACTCTCCACTGACCGTGTCGCGGCCGAGGACGGTGAGCCCGAGGTCGGCGAAGAAGGCGATAGCTGCTTCGAGGTCGCTGACCGCGATGCCGACGTTCTCGAGTTTGATGGGCATGCGCCACACGCTAGCAAGTCACGGCGGCCCCGCGGGAGGGACCTGCCGGTTCTTGCTGAAGCACAGCGCAACGGCGAGAAGTGTCACCGTGGCGTGGGCTGGGGCCGTCACGCCCGCAACTCTGCTTTATCCGGCATCCTCGTCGCAACGAGCGCTGGCCCCGCTTCCTCCCGTCCGAAGCGCAATGGAGCGCGTCTCTAATCCTCGCTGCAATATCCACGGCACGCATAATTCCATGGCTGGTCAGTCAGGACAATGGTCACGCACGGGCCCACCATTCTACGGACCCACAGATGGGCGCATTAGAGCTGCCTCATCATATTGATGAGGCAGCTCTAATGTGCAGGATTAGCCTATTTTAGACCAAGATCCGCACCGTGTCGTTTCAAAATCTTGTCCGACTTGGAGGGTTACCGTCGGTTGACCGCCCGTAACGATGTCATTCGCGATAATGTCATCACCGTTCGTTCCCGATGTGTAAATGCCCCAATAGCACGAACCCGAAACGGGCTTCGCCGTCGTGTAGATGCCCGGTTCGACGTTCCGGCCGACGGTCCATGTGCCTTCGCCGATTGTCGTAGCTGCCTTGGCTGACTCGGCGCCTTTCACGGCATCCTCACGCTTCCTCAAACCTGCTTCCGCTGCCCCAATTGCTGTTTCACGTTTTTTGATCGCCGCCTCTTGCGTCTTAAGGCTACCTTCTCGCGCTCGCGCCTCGTCGAGTTGCCCCAGAAGTTCCGTCCGCTGGCCTTTCAGCTCCGCAATCTCCTCTTCCCGTTCCGAAAGTTTAGTCTGCTGCTCGGCCTTTTCTGTCTCTACTGCAGCGTATTCCTCGCTTTTGGTCGGGTCTGCGGAAGCAGAGCCAACTCCCAAGCCGCCTGCAAACACCGCAATCACGAACGCGCCGGCGCTCGCCAGCTTCATTTTCTTATTCATTTTCCCCTGTATTCGATATGTGACTGATGCCGCGTGTAGGCGCGGGGTGAAGGCTAGTCATTCTGTCGCCCTTTGTGGCACCCGCCATCATTTCATCCCGAGTGACTTGGTCCTACATGGCGAACACGACGCGGACGCCCTTGATTCATCCTTCGTGAACCTGGCGGCCTTTGAGGTTTGGAAGGGTTGATGATCACCCGGGATTGAGTGGTGAGTGCTGCTGATCGACTCAGAAGCTAACCAACTGTCCGCCCATCTCTTTCCGAACTTCAGCGGCGTCTTCGCTATTGATAATCCAATTCTGACCGATGAGCCAAACGGCGTCAGATTCAAATCCTATTTCCTCATTAAGCGCTTTATTGTTCTGGATAAGTTCGCTGATGTCCGTGGCGGAGAGATAGGTGGACAGGACCGAAGTATCATTGCAATCGCCGGATTCCGCAGCGAGTGTAATTTGGTTCGTTTGATTGAGCACAGAGCACTCGCCGCCCGCCATGATATACGCCCGCTGCAGATCCAAGATCGAAGAGTAGCTACCGCCATCAGCAGGAGGCGCTGTGTCGATGTCGGTTGGAGCTTCGACATCCGTTTCAGCCCCTGCGCCGTTCTGCAACAGGGGCTCGCATAGACCGATAACCTCCTCGCCGGCGGCTTTGAATCGCGATGCGTCGAGACTGAACTCATCACCATTCTTGTAAGCGGCTGCAAGATCACGGAACGGCTCCTGCATCACGGTAAGAGAATCGCGGAGTTGCTCTGATGACGTATCAGCCACTCCTCTGAGCGCATCGGCAAGGTCTACCGCGTTGGTGGCGGTCGCATCGCTGAGCTCTTTGACATCGATGAGAAATTGACCGGACTCCGCTACGAGTCCCCCATCAGTACCAATGAGGGTCTGACAAGTTGCACCGTCAGATGCTTCAAGGACAGCGAGGGCTGACGAGGATGCCGCTATAGGAGATGAGGGCTGGTGTCGGGTTTCGCTTGATTCCTCAGAGGAGGGGGCCGCGCAGCTCGCGAGTAGAAGTGATAATGCGATAAGGCCAATTTTTCTCAACAGTAGTCCTCAGCGAAGTTAGAAGTAGGTCTCTTGTCGCCCTTCGAAGGCTCCAGAGTCGAACGCATTCAGTACTCACGGAAGCGCAGGTACTTCTACAGATTTGCTGTTTCAGGACGCTCGTAATACCGGTTAGTTACTTTACACATCCTCACCACCGCGATGGTCCACGTTATCAAAAATCAAAGAACCTAGAGAGGGATAGAGGACTACGAAACTGTGAGCGCATCATAGAGCCGACCTTCGTGGCTTGGAGGGTCGTGCCTTGGTGGCGTGGGTGCAAGACGGATCGGTTTACGCTATATGGCGCTGCGATTGTCGCGTTGTGGACACAAGATCCTTTTACATCTGTCATCATTAAGATATGACAACACCAGAGCTTCCTGGGGAGGGCTCACAGCAAAACTCGCCCTACCCGCCACAGCAATCATTTTCCGCGCATCCTGGCCATGGGACGTCCACGCAGACGCTTCCGCCTGAGACACTGAAGAGGAAGAAGCAGTCGAACGTCGTGGGGCTCATCGCTCTCATCACGGCGGTGCTCGGCTTTATATTTGCCTGTATACCAGGTGCTCTCATCGTCGGCTGGATATTGCTGCCGGTTGCCTTTATTTTGGGTCTCGTCTCCCTGTTCCTCAAGGGCAAATCCAAGTGGATGGGCATCACGGCCTTGATCCTGTCGATCGTGGGAACGATTGTCGGGGTAGTCGTGTTCACCACCGTTGTCGCAGACTCCTTCGAAGAATCCTTCGGCAGCGGCGATACCAAGGTTGTCGAACCGTCCGAGAATGCCGTAGCCGATAATGGAGAAGCCGAAGAAGGCGCAGCCGACGAAGCTGGGACGCGCGCGAATCCATACGCGATCGGCTCGGTGATCGAATCCGATGACTGGCGCATCGTCGTCAACTCAGTCGCCCTCGCCGCCACTGATCAGGTTGTCTCTGCCAATGAATTCAACGAACCGCCCGCTGATGGGTCGGAGTACATGCTCGTGAACTACTCGGCCACATACCTCGGTGATGACCCAGCCGGGCAGATTCCGGCTTTCGTAACAGTCGAGTACGTCACAGCAGACGGTACAACGGTCAATAGTTTCGATAAAGCCGTGGTACCGCCGGAGGCTATCGATACCACGGGCACGCTCTACACGGACGGCACTACGACCGGTAATGCGGTTTTTGAAGTGCCGAGTGCCACGGCAGGGCAAGGGGTTCTCGCTATCAGGCCCGGCATGCTCAATGACAAGGTATTCGTCGCCGTTCAATAGAGCATGCGCGTGCAAGCAGCGAAGCCCCCGGACAGATCACCGGGGGCTTCGGTGTTCAGTAAAGTAAACGTGCTCGGCTGGAAGGCTGCGCTTCGAGAAACGCTTATGGCAGTGGGCGTGGACCCGGTGGAGGGTTCGATGACCCTCCACCGGGTCCAAGGTGGTGAGGTGGTGAGCTGATGCACCCCGTCCGTTGCCTGCTTCAGGGATGCCCGGCAAGCCGTTTAGGAGGCCTGACCGTGGTGTGAACTACTGCTAATGGCGGCCGTCCTTACGGCAGTCGATCCGGAGCTTGTCGCTCTTGTCCCGGCCGTCTTTCTTGCTGTAACTGTAAGCCCGGTATTCATTGCCGCACTTCGCCTTCTTGCTGTCGAACTTGAAATCGCCGTGGCGGGTCCATACCTCACGCTCGTCGATTACCCGTTCCCTGTCCTTATGGTTGGTTTGGACGATCTTCACATAAACTTTTTTGGCCTCGTAATCCTCGCCAATGACCTTCAGTCTGCCGTCGCGGTCGACCTTCAATCTGAGATCGCTGTCGTCGTCCTTGTCGTCATAGTGATCCGTAGTGGCCACAGTCTGAACGGGGGCAGCAACCGCGGGAGCTGACAGCCCGAGGCCCGCAAGCAGGCCAAGCAGCGTCCCGGCAACAAGGATTAACAGCCTCCAGCTGAGAGACTTTTTCATGATGATTTTCTACTTCCACAAACGCCGGAGCGGTGATGGGGAGGGGGCGCGCGATCAGCGCTGCGGCTGGATGTCCGGCGGATCCGTCCGCTTTTGCCCAGAGCGGATGCAGCTGAATTCGAGCGGACCCGGCGTCCGTGACCCGGAGCCGTTCATCTCAGGTGCATCTGATGCAATTTTCACTCGGTCGGTCCGGACCTCCCAGCAAAGCCATTCCTGAGCCGCCTCGCAAGGCGCAACTTAAGCCTAGACCAAGGCCAGTCACTGCAAAAGAGCCGGCGCAGACCTCCCCGAAACAGCCGCGCCCGGCTTCCCTCCCCGGCCACGCCGAGGAGGATCATCACCATCTCGTGGCTGACCCCGATAGAAGGCAGTCGCATCGTGGGCAGCGGCGGCCTGGAGCGGAGCGGTGAGTCTGGACGCAGGTCTAGATTAGGTTCGTGCAGAAGAATCCGGCCTTCAGCGACTACCTTAAGGCGAGGAGGAAGCTCGTACGTCCCCAGGACGTCAACCTCCATACCTACGGGCGGCGTCGTGTCACCGGGCTGCGGCGAGAGGAAGTCGCGCAGCTGGCAGGAATCAGCGTCGACTACTACGTGCGCCTCGAGCAGGGCAGGGACCACCAGCCGTCCCCGCAGATCCTCGATGCACTGGCGCGGGCGCTGATGCTCGACCCGCCCTCCACCCTGCACCTCCACCAGCTGGCCCAGCCCCGCTCCGGACCTGCCGCCCCCGGTCGGGCAAAGGACGCGGCGGCTTCGGATACCGTTGCGCCCGGTCTGAGGCTTCTTCTGGGCACAATCGGCAGCGTGCCGGCCTTCGTGCAGGACCGGTTCATGACCGTGCTGGCCGCCAACCCGCTCGCGATCGCCCTCTCGCCCCGTAATGCTCCCGGCACAAATGTCCTCCGGGAGGCGTTCCTCGACCCCGCCGAACGCGACCTCTATGAGGACTACGACCAGGTGATGCGCGAATCCGTGGCAGGGCTGCGCGCATCTGTCGGCGAACGAACCAACGATCCCCGCCTCGTGCGACTGGTCACTGATCTCTCCGAACGCAGCGCGTATTTCCTGCAGCTCTGGAACCGGCACGACGTACGCCCGAAAGTCGCCGGGCGCCGGACCCTCCACCACCCCGTGGTCGGCGATCTGGAGCTGTTCCACGAGAAGTTCGCCGTCACCGGAACCGACGGCCACCTGCTCGTCATCCACCATGCCGCGCCCGGCAGCCCCTCGGCCGCAGCGCTGGAACGGCTCGCCCGCCCGCAGTAGCGGACTCCGGCCGGTAGGACTCGACCGCTGCCCTGACTGGGTTCAACCGTCGATGGTAGCCCTGCCATTCCTATGAAAGACAGGGTGCTACCTACCGCTTTCGCGTAAGAGCACACTTCTATCCGGGCCCCGTACTCCGCCCAGCGGCACATTTTGGCTGGGGCCGGCGTGACAGCGGACCCCTCCGCACGATGAAGCATCCTCTCTTCGACGAAAGAAGTTCTCCGTCATGACCCGCATCACCACCCCGTTTGGTTTCTCCTCGACCACCTCGGATGTCACCGAAGGCATCGACTTCACCGGCAAGCGCATCGTCATCACCGGCGGCGCCTCCGGCATCGGCATCGAAACCGCCCGCGCGTTCGCCAGGATCGGTGCGGAGGTGACCCTCGCCGTGCGGAACCTGGAGGCTGCGGCCCCGGTCGCCGAGGAACTGCGCGCCTCGACGGGAAATCAGAAAATTTTCCTCGGCCGGCTCGACCTCGCCGACCTCACCTCGATTACGGAATTCGCCGACGCATGGACCGGGCCCCTGCACGTGCTGGTCAACAATGCGGGCATCATGGCCCTGCCCGAGCTGGAGCGCACCGCCGAGGGGTGGGAGATGCAGTTCGCCACCAACCACCTCGGTCACTTCGCCCTCGCCCAAGCCCTCCACCCGGCACTGGCTGCGGCGGGTAACGCCCGCATCGTGTCGCTGAGCTCCAGCGGACACCTGTTCGCCCCGGTCCTCTTCGACGACCCGCACTTCAACTTCATTCCCTACGACGCGTTCCTCGCGTACGGCCAGTCCAAGACCGCCGCTGCCCTGTTCGCTGTGGCGGTCACCGGTCGGTGGGCGAAGGACGGCATCACCTCAAACGCCGTCATGCCAGGTGCTATCGCCACAAACCTGCAGCGCCACACGGGCGGCCTGCGCACGCCGGTCGAACGCCAGAAGACGCCCCAGCAGGGCGCTGCCACGACCCTGTACGTGGCGACCTCACCGGACCTCGAGGGCATCGGCGGACGTTACTTTGAGGACGTCAACGAAGCACCCGTCGCCGAACACCGCGGCCCCGACTACACCGGCGTTGCGCCCTATGCCCTCGACGCCGCGAACGCCGACCGGCTCTGGGACCTCTCCCGGGAGCTTCTCGCCCGGCGCTCTGCCTGATCCCCTGACAACGAAGGAGACAATCATGACCACTGCTACTTCCGGCTCAACTCCGAATGACGGCGCCCTCCGCGTCGGATGGGTCGGGCTCGGCGACCAGGGCGCACCAATGGCCCGCGCCATCATTCAAGCGGGTTTTGAACTGAACATCTGGGTGCGCCGGGAGACGTCCCTGGCCGCCCTTGAGGGGCTTCCTTACGTCCGACATGCAACTCTCTCGGACCTCGGCATGGTCAGCGACATCGTGGGACTGTGCCTGCGCGAGGACTCCGACATTGAGGACGTCCTCACCACCGGTGGGCTTTTGGCTAGCCTGAAACCACGGGACAGGTCTGCCGGGCTACGCTTCCTCTCTCGCTGACCGTGCCGCACGGGCCGGGGTCGTCGTCCTTGACGCGATAACGCCGAGCACCTGAGGACGCTGCAGGTCATCGACATGAACATCTTCACCGAAGCCATGACGACGCTCGGTCAGGACGTCGCCGAGCTCGACGCCTACGCTCGGTCAGGAGCACATGGCCTGCCGGTGGCCGCCCGACTCGTCACGGGGGATATGGCCTGATAACCGCTCTGCCGGATGACTGCGGACATCACTGCGGACGCCGGTCCGAGGACCAGCGCCCGCAGTGATGATCGGCCCGATCCTTCACCGGTCGATGCCGGCTCTTATGCCAGTCGAAGGATTCCTCGGCCGTCCGCCGGTGAAGGGCGCTATTCGTTCCTTGTCCGGATTCTATACACCAGCTCGACCAGACCCTGGTCGTACGCTGTTGCGCTCTGAAGGGTCAGAATCCTCGGGTCCTGCCCGGGCGGAAAGACGCCCTGGCCCGCGCCTATGGCGATCGGCATCACCACGAGCCTCACCGAGTCCACGACGCCCGCGGCCAGAAACGTCTGTGCCAGGGTAAGGCTTCCCCAGACAACGATGTCCCCGGCGGCCTCGGCCTTGATCCGCCTGATCGCTTCGATAGGGTCACCTGATTCGATAGCCGCCTCCGCCATGTCTCCCCACGGGGCGTGTGTCAGGTGGCGGGAGAAAACGACGCGGTGCAGCGAGTTCAATGTTGGCGCGATGATCTCGTCTTTGGACGCCGGTGTCGGCCAGTACTCAACGAACATGCGGTAGGTGTTTGCCCCGAGGACCATCGTGTCGATTGTCTCCAACCACTTCAGCTGGCTGCGGTCAAATTCAGCAGTGCCCCCGTCAAGGAATTCATAGAAGGTGAACTCGTTGTTGGCATCGGCTGCGAAACCGTCGGCGCTGACAAAGTCCTGAACGATCAGTTGCCCCATGATCCGCTCCTCGCTCCCATGTCGTCGAGGACTCTACGCCGAGGCCCCTTCCCCCATCAAGCCCCGGACGAATGCTCAACTTCGAATGCCGGTGGCCTCCGCATCGGATGGAAGGGTCGGCCACCGTCGCCCGTGCGGGTCAGACGGGCCTGGCTACGAGTAGCGTCCGGTGAACGTTGATCCACGGTTGAGTTCGATGAATTCGAGGCCGACGACTTCCCCGTCCTCGACGAGGTACCGAAGCTCGTAGCAGGCGCGGTAGCTCGGCGGCCAAAAGGAGCAGAACCGTCCGCTGCCATCGACGTACCATTCACCCCGGGTCGGCCGCCCGTGCTCGACGTAGATTGTCGTGCCGCCCTCCTCGAACGTCTGGGTGGCTCCGTCATCGTAGACGAAGTTGCCGGCGGTGACCGCCTCGGCAATCTCGGCCGCTGGGACCGGTTCCCGATCGGTGATTGACCGCTTTTTTGCGAACTTCGACACGGGTACCTCCCTGTACTCAATGGTTGGAACTGGACCACTGCTTGGTACAGCCGCCGCGTCGTCTGCCGGCGGGACGGAGCGGCCCCCGTAGCCCAGTTTCGGCCTTCGGATCAAAGTCGACAAGAGCCGAAAGGGAGGGGTCACGGCGGGGGTTGACACCGTGTCCAAATCCTCGCACTCTTGAATCGTTATCCTGGACCGTGGTCTCCCTATTAGAAAGCTTTTCAGGGAGCCCATATGCCACCGGAACCAAAAGCCGGGCACCCCCGCATACGCCGTCCAGTCCGTCATGCTGGGCCCGCGGGCGCGCTGGCCAACAGACGCCCAGCCGGCTTACCTACGGCGCTCTGGAGCACGTCCGGCCCTGCGGCCACGCTTCGACCACTCCACCCAAGGCGCTGGCGCCATGGCCGATGAGCAGATAGCACCCACGGACATCATCGCCAACGCCCAACGGGTGTGCGAGGTGCTGAGCGCCTACCGTTACTACGACGAGGGTCTGACCTCGGAACGTGAACTAAGAAGCCTAATCGCCACTGTTCTGGCCGGGGCCGATGTTCCCCTGTTGGTCACATCCCTGGCCCACAGCACGATCGAATTTGTGAAGCGGACCGCGTCGGCCCGGGGAGAGACGGTCGAACAAATCATGGAAGCCATCGAAGATGAACTCCGCCCCTTCACCGATCCCAAGATGCCGCGCACCTGACTGCCCGCCCACGTTGGCCCTGTTCGCAATAACCACTGCGGGCGCCGGTTCAAGAACCGGCGCCCGCAGTGCTGATCGGCCCTATCCTCCACCGGTCGATGCCGGCTCAGATGCCAGTCGCAGGTTCCATCGGCCGCCCGCCGGCGAAGGGTAAGGAGTTCTTAGGCGGCGTCGGCCGCAGGGAGCCGCCCGAGGGTGCGGCCCATCCACGAGTCCCGTGCGGCCACGGCGGCGACGGACAGCAGCGCTTCCGGCGCCGCACCGTCGAAGATGTGGAAGCCGCCGGCCCAGACGTGCAGTTCCGCCTGCACTCCGGCCGCCCACAGACGGGACGCGTAGTCGACATCCTCATCGCGGAAGACCTCGGCCGATCCGACATCGATGAACGCCGGCGGCAGGCCCGTCAGGTCGGTCGCCCGGGCCGGTGCACTGTAGATGTCGACGGCGTCGGTCCCGCGGCGGTCCCCGAGCAGGGCGTTCCAGCCCGTGGAGTTGCTTTCGCGGCTCCACGAGCCGGTCTGCGTGTACTGGTGGCTCGACGCGGTGGCGTCCCGGTCGTCGAGCATGGGGCTCAGCAGCATCTGGGCGATCAGGTTCGGGCCCTTGCGGTCGCGGGCGAGCAGCGTCACACCGGCCGAAAGGCCGGCGCCGGCGGAGGTTCCGGCGATCATCACGCGCTCGCTGTCGATTCCGAGTTCGCCGGCGTTGGCCACCAACCAGAGCAGTCCCGCGTAGGCGTCCTCCACCGGGCCCGGTGCGGGGCTCTCAGGGGCGAGCCGGTATTCGAGCGAAACGACGACGGCCCGGTGCTCAACGGCCCAGTCGAGCACATGCCCGATGCCGGTGAAGCGGTTGCCGATGATCATTCCGCCGCCGTGCAGGAAGTAGATCGCCGGAGCCGAGGCGTCCTTGTCGGCGGGGGTGAAGACCGAGGCGATGATCTCGCTGCCCGGGCGGGCGATCGTGTACTCGCGGTGCGAGATGGGGCGGGTCGCAAGGAGGTCCTCGAGGGTGGGGCCGAACGGATTGGCCCGGAGGAAATCGATCATGTCGGCGGTGACCGTTGAGGGCAGCGGGCTGTTGTCGAGCAGCTCGGCCAGCTCAGGGTCGTACGGCGGGCGGGCGTGGGCGGTGGGGGCGGTGGTCATGGTTTTCCTTTGAAAGTCTTGGGTGGAGGAGAGGTGGAGGGATCAGGCCTGGTTGGCTCCGGAGACGACGATCTTGCCGCGGAGGTGTCCGCCCTGGCTGAGCGCGAGGGCCTGGGAGACCTGCTCGAAGGGGAACTTCCGGGCGATTTCGGTCTGGAAGCCGCCCCGGGCGGCGAGGTCCAGCACCGGGGGAAGGGTTTCGGCGGTGAGTGCCGTGGGATCGCCTGCTGCGACGATCGCGCCCTGGGCCCCGGCGGCGAAGTCGACGATGGTGACGATCCGCGATGCCGGCACGAGCCCGGCGACGCGGGCGATGAATTCCCGGCCTGCGGTATCGAACGCGGCGTCGACTCCTTGAGGTGCGGCGGCCGTGATCTCGTCGGCCATGGTCTCGCCGTAGGTCACCGGTGTTGCGCCGAGGGAGCGGAGGTAGTCGTGGTTGTCGGGGCTGGCGGTGCCGATGACCTTGTGGCCGTCGGCGACGAGGATCTGTACGACGGCGCTTCCTACGGCGCCGGCCGCACCGTTGACGACGACGGTGGACGCCGGCGACGGCGCCAGCAGGGACAGGCCACGCTGGGAGGTTTCACCGGAGGTGGCCAGGGTGACCGCCTGCTCCGCCGTCAGGCCGTCCGGGATCACCGCGAGCCGGGCGGCGCCGGTGACGGCCTTCTCCGCGAACGCTCCACTGTCGGCAAAGCCGACCACCCGGTCGCCGACGGTGAATCCCTCGACGCCGTCCCCGACCTCGAGCACCGTGCCCGCGATGTCCGTCCCCAGAACCGCCGGCAGCGGCAGCGGGAACATCTCGGCGAGGTAGCCGTTGCTGAACTTCCAGTCCAGCGGGTTGATGCCGATCGCTTCGACGGCAACCTTGACCTGCCCGGCCGCTGCGGTGGGCTCATCGGCCTCGCCGAGGACGATGGAGTCGGGGCCGTAGCTGTTGAGGAGATGCGCTTTCATGATGGGTCCTTTGGTCTGGAGTTCGTTCACGGGCTGCTGGAGTTGCTGCGGGGCTGGGTCTATGTCCCGCAAGGTGGTCGACCACTCATTCTGAGATATGTTGCCGACCCCATTTTCTTTCATGCTGTTGGAACCAGTGACTGACGCACATTATTCCGGCCGGACCTCAAGGGCCCATCGAGATCGCCGCAACATTACCCTCCGGGCACCGGCCCGGGGCTCTCCGGGTCCGAACGGTCCGCCCGGTCAGGGACGTTCCGGCGCGCTTCCCGAGGGGCCTGCGGCCTTGTCCACGAAGTAGTGGAGCGCCGCGCCGGTCAGCGGGCTCGTGCCGGCGATGAGTTCGGCCAGATGGATTCCGACCTCGGTGCCCTCGATCCAGCGCGGGTCGTCGACGCCGGCGAGCTGCCGCGCCCGGGTACGGACGACGCCGAGGATCACCTCATGGACCCGCGGTCCATGCCCGTCCAGCTCGGCGGCGAGGGTCCGGGTGAGCGACTTCGTGGCCGCAGCGGTCAGTGCGACACCGCCGGCACCGGGGAAGGGGAGGTCGGCGCTCAGCCCGTTGAGCTGCACCAGCACGCCGCCCGTGGCAATCTGTGGGACCAAGGCGCGGTACAGGCGGAACACGCTGGTCTGGTTCGCTGCCACGAGGCCGTCCCATTCGGCATCGGTCAGGGCCAGCAGAGGCTTGCGGCCCTGATCTCCCCACGATGCGACGCTCACGACGACGGCGTCGAACCCGCCGTGTTCAGCCGCAAGGGCCGACACCGCCCGGTCCAGGTCCTCCGCCAGGGCATCAAGCAGCGTGGTGCGCAGCCGCGGGGAGCGCAGCCGGGAGGCAAGCTCGTCGAGACGGGTGCTGCTCCGGCCCGCGGCCACGACTCGCGCGCCGGCATCGAGGAGTGCCCGGACAACGCCTTCACCGACACCACCTGCACCTCCCACGACGAGCGCGGTCCTGCCGGTGAGGTCGGTGTGCGGGTGGGCCCAGGCGGGCGGGGTGAGGGTGTTCATCGTTTGTCCTTTTGCGGTGGGTAGGCGCCCGGAGGGTCATGCCCTCAGGGGGAAGTTGGCGTTGAAGAGCCCCGCCGGGTCGTAGACGGCCTTCAGGCCGCGGAGCCGGGTCAGGGTCGCGGTCGGGAAGGCATCGGCGAGCCGGCGCGGATCCTTGTCCATTTCGAAGCTGAGGTAGAGCCCGTCGAGGTGGGGGTGAAGCTCCTCCCACTCCCGCCAGAGATCTCCTCGGCGGGCAGGGTCGGCGCCGACGAAAACGGAGAAGTTCTGATGCCGGTGCCCATACGCAGTGGCGTCGGCGTCGACGTCGTTGATCCTCCCGCCGACCGCGCGGATCTGCAGTGTGGCGGCGGTTCCGCTGGACAGCATCCCGGCGAGCCGGACGGCGATCGGGGCGTCGAGGTGCACCGCGAGCCCGCTTCGCGTCTGCAGCGGCACCGCACCGGTGTGCGGGGCGTGGGTGGACGTGACCAGTTCGGCGTAGGGCATGGCCTGGGACTGCCCGCCGAGGAGCGGGGCCAGCGCGAGGAACGGTGCGAGCGCCCGCCGGGCGGCGTCCGCGTCCAGCCCCGCGTAGACGATGCTGGCCATGCCGGCGGTGGAGCCGGCGAACAGGTAGAGGAACGCCGTGATCTCCCGGGGTGCCGCCTCGACGGCGTCGCCCCACCGCTGCAGGAACCCGGCGGTGTCCGACGTGTCGTACTGGACGGTGGTGGAGATGACGCCGGGGACCCTGGCTGCGGTGAATTCGAAGTCCGTCACAATGCCGAAATTTGCTCCCGCGCCGCGGACCGCCCAGAAGAGGTCCGGATTCTCGGCCGCGCTCGCGGTCAGCACGGTGCCGTCGGCGGTCAGGACGGTGGCCGCTGTCATCGAATCGATGGTCAGCCCGTGCTTGCGTCCCATCAGGCCGATTCCGCCGGCTGTGGCGAGCCCGCCTACGCCGACGTCGCCGGAGTCACCCGAGCTGACCGCCAGGCCGGAGGGGGAGAGGGCCCGCGCAACCTCTCCCCACCGGGCGCCGGCGCCGATGCGCACCAGCCCCGCGCCTGGATGGAGGACCTCGACCGTGTTCATCGCCGAGAGGTCGAGGACGATTCCGCCGTCGTTGGTGGAGGCGCTGCTGATGCCGTGGCCGCCGCTGCGCACGCTCAGGGGGAGGGTCGACGCCGTCGCGTAGGACAGTGCGTCAACGACGGCTCCGGTCGTGCGCGGGCGCAGCACGGCCGCCGGTGAGCCCCGGTAGGAGTAGGTGTGCCGCAGTGGCCCGTACCCCGGGTCGGAGGGGAGGACCAGGCTCTCCCGGAGGGAGGAGGGCAGCGACGAGCGGGTGATGCCGCCGGCCCTGCCGCGCTGCGGTGTGGAACTCATGCGCGGGCCGGGTCGGTCGATGCCTGCGCGAAACGACGCTGCCGCACGGCCAGGACCAGCAGTCCGCCGAGAACGATGACGGCGGCCACCCCGAGCGCGGCACCGTACCCGGTGTCGACGGCGCCCGGTCCGCTTCCGCGAAGCGATCCGGTCACTGCGGCGGCGATGGCGCCGATGACGGTGAGCCCCACCGCGCCGCCCAGCTGCTGGGCGGTCTGGATCAGGCCGCTGACCGAGCCGGCCTCGCGGGGGCTGGCGCCCGCAAGGGCCTGGGTGGTCGCCGACGTGACAGCTATGCCGACCGCTGCACCGAAGGCCACGGTGGCCGGGACGAGAACGGCCGGCGGCGCGCCGAGCGCGCTTGCCAGCGCCAGGGCCCCGGTGGCCAGGCCGAGCAGTGCAAGCCCGATGAACAGGGAGGCCAGCGGGCCCCGCACGGCGACAAGCCGCGGGGTGAACAGGGCGGCCCCGATGGTGGCCAGAGACATGGGCAGCATCATCAGCCCGGCGCCGATCGGTGAGAAGCCGAGGGATCCCTGGAGGATGAGTGAGAGCAGCAGCATCGTCGGGTACAGGGCCACGGCGATGAGGACCATGCCGATGTTTCCGCCGGTCGAGGGCCAGCGCCTGAGCAGGTGCGCGGGTATCAACGGAGCCTGCTTTCCCCGTTCGGTGAGCCCGAAGGCAGTGAGCAGGACGGCGCCGCCCCCCAGCAGGCCCAGGGTGATGGGGGAGAGCCAGCCCTGCTCATTGCCGAGGGTCAGGCCGCCGATCAGTGCGGAGATTCCGAGGAAGGACAGCACGGCACCCGGGACGTCCAGGCGCTGCGCCGCTCCCCGCGGAATGGCGGGAATCAGCAGGGGAATGGCCACCAGCATCAGCACAATGAGGGGAACGTTCACCAGCAGCACCGCGCGCCAGCCCCAGGCCGCAGTGAAGCCTCCGCCCACCAGGACGCCCGCGGCACCACCGGAACTGGCGACCGCACCCCACACGCCGATGGCGCGCCGTCGGGCCGCCGGATCGGTGAAGAGGGTCGTCAGCAGCGACAACGCAGCTGGGGCAAGCCCGGCGGCTGCGGCGCCCTGCACGGCACGGGCGGCGATGAGCGTCTCAAGAGTCGGGGCAAGCCCGCCCGCCAGGGCCGCCGCACCGAAGAGTGCCACCGAGATGGCGAACATCCGGCGCCGGCCGATGACATCACCCAGCCGGCCGCCGAACAGCAGCAGGGCGCCGAAGGTCAGCAGGTAGGCGGAAACCACCCACGCGGACAGCGATGCGGAGGCGCCGAGATCCCCAATCAGGCTGGGAAGCGCCAGGTTGACGCTGCTCGCATTGAGCACCACCACGAACTGGGCTGCCGCCAGCAGGGCGAGCACCGCCCCTGCTCTCCGGCGGGGATTTTCGATCGCGGGCGGCGGTGGGGCGGCTCGGTCGTGGAGGGTGGGTTGGAGGATGGACGGCATGAGAAGCCTTTCGGGAGTGCCCGCCTGCTCCGCCCGCCTGGGGCGGTTCCGGCTGCCGGGTTCGAAGTTGCTGATTCGTCAGCAACATAAGACGACCGTAGCTGACGCGTCAGCAATCTCGCAAGTCCTCCATGCTCTCGGCGTAAGCGGCGGGGCAGCGGTATCCCGGCCCGGGTAGACTTCCTGATATGTCAGCAAACATGACCGAGCGTCAACTCCGGACCTGGGAAAACCTTCAGGAGGTCACCGAGCTGCTCCGGCGCGAGGTCGGCCGCGACCTGTGGAACGACGCGAAGCTCTCGGAGGCAGAGTTCACGGTGCTGGCCCATCTGTCGATGGCTGCGAAGGGCACTGCGCGGCCGTCCGAGTGTGCGCGCGCCATCGGCTGGGATTCAAGCCGCCTCGCCCACCAGCTCCGCCGGCTGGAGAAGCGCGGGCTGGTCGAAAAAGCCGCGAGCCAGGCCGCCGACGGCCGGGCCTCCCTGATCGCCCTCACGGACGAGGGGCGCACCGCCTACCGGCGCGCCCTCGGGCCGCATCTGCGGTCGGCGCAGAAGTGGTTCGCTGACGCGCTCAGCGATGAGCAGGTGGACAACCTCGCCGACGCCCTTGAGACCCTGCTGCGGCATGGCTCGCACCTCGCTGGGGCTCCGGCTCCCACGGCGGAACCGCAGGCCTGACGGCGTGCGGGACGTGCGGGCCCGCCTTTAGGTGGAGGGCGCTCCCCGGCGGCAACGGCCTCCAGCGCTAGGCCGCCACCTAGCCAACCGGCCACCGTTCAACCGCTCCGCCGCCGGTCAACGGGGCGCGACGTTGTGGTTGAGCTGGAAGACGTTGCGCGGATCGAGCTCGGTCTTGAGCGCGGTGAGGCGGTCGAAGACCTCCCCGCGGTAGACGGCGGTGTCGTCGGGGGAGCGGGTTCCCGGGTCGGCCGCGGCCGGTTCCTCGGCGCCCATGAAGTTGACGTACCGGCCGGGCGCGGCGTGCGGGGCGATGTCCCCGGAGAGCGCCTTAACGAACCCTACGTTGCGCCCGTCGTCGCCGTCGTCGGTCCAGAATCCGTAGATGTTCAGCCAGTAGGGCGACTGGCGGTCGGGGAACGCGGTGGCGCCGGCCGGCACCCGGGCCACCGCTCCGCCCATGTGGTGAATGTCGAACCCTGTGCCCTGCCAGGTCTGTTCGGCTGCCCGGCGGAGGAGGATTTCCTGGACCTCCGGCGAGAGATGCTTCAGCGCGGAGTTGCGCCAGTAGGCGCGCACGCCCTTGGGGAAGAGCTCGTCGACGGCGGACTGCCATCCGGTCCAGGTGGTCGGCTCCACCTCCTCCATCTCGGGAGGGGCCGCGGCACGCAGGTCGGCAATGAGAGCTTCCCCGACGTTCTGGTCCTCACCGGCCCAGACGAAGCCGACGATCATCAGCGGATCGGTTCCCATCTCCCAGTGCGGCGGCGGGGTGATGAAGGTCAGGATGCTGTTCAGCTCATTGGGGAGCGTTTCGGTCCAGGTGGCGTAGGCGGCCAGGGCCGTGTCCCAGGTCCGCGGGGTGTAGACGAGGTTGCCGGCGTAGAGGGGCCGGGGGAGGGGGTGGGCCCGGAAGGTGAAGGAGGAGACGACGCCGAAGTTGCCGCCTCCGCCCCGCAGGCCCCAGAACAGCTCCGGATTCTGCTGTTCATCGGCCTCGACCACTTTCCCCGACGCGGTGACGACCCGCGCCGACACCAGGTTGTCGATGCTCAGCCCGTAGGGCCGTGTCAGCCATCCCATGCCCCCGCCGAGGGTGAGCCCGCCTACGCCCGTCGCCGACACGACTCCCAGCGGCACCGCCAGCCCGTGGGGTTCGGTCGCCGCGTCCACCTGCGCCAGCGTCGCCCCGCCGCCGATCCGCACCAGGCTCCGGTCGGCGTCGACGTCCACCGCGGACAGGGCGCTGAGATCGAGCACGATCCCGCCGTCCACCGTGCCGTTACCGGCCACGCTGTGCCCACCGCCGCGGACGGCAAGCGGGATCCCGTGTTCGATGGAGCACCGGATGGCGGCGGCGATGTCGTCTTCGCCCGCGGCCCTGAGGACGGCGGCGGGGCGGCGGTCGATCATGGCATTCCAGACGCGCCGGGCGTCGTCGTACTCCGGGTGGGCTTCGTCGATCACCTCCCCCGACGTTTCCGCGTTGAGGGCAAGGACGGCGGCTGCCGCGCCGTCATGACTGGGCATCAGGGGAGTGTGCATGATTCACCGACCGGCCGCGTCGGGGCTCTGTGTGAGTCCGCGGGGAAACGCGGCGGGTCCATTATCGGGTCCGCCGATCCGGCGGGTCAACGGGTTACAGACTGATTACAGGACCCGCTGGCCCCTCTCCACCGGCCGTGGCCGTGCCCGACCTAGCGGAGGAGCAGGTCCCGGATGGCCTGCGCAATCTCCGCCGGGGTTTCCTCGGCCATGAAGTGCCCTGCCTGGGTGCTGAAGTGCTCAAGGTCGGGCGCCCACGCCTTCCACAGCGCGGCGGCGTCGAAGCCCAGCGCGGAGCCCCAGTCCTGCTGGATCACGGTCACCGGCATCCGGAGCGTGTTCCCGAAGTCCAGATCCGCCTGGTCGTGGACGACGTCGATGCCGGCGGAGGCCCGGTAGTCGGCCACGATGGAGGGCACCGCGTTGGCGCTCGCCCGGAGGTAGGCCGACCGGACGTCCTTCGGGATGGCGGTGGAGTCCTTCGTCCAGGCGTCCAGGAAGTAGGAGAAAAAGGCGTCGGCGCTGTTGGAGATCATCTCCTCGGCGAGACCCGGGGGCTGGGCCATGAGGTAGAGGTGGAATCCGACCGCGGCGGACTGTCCGTGCAGCACGTTCCACATGTCCAGCGTCGGCAGGACGTCGAGGCTGGCGAAGTGCGTGACGGTATCGGGGTGGTCCATTGCGGTGCGGAAGCCGACCAGGGCGCCCCGGTCGTGCCCGGCGAGGGCGAACCTCTCGTGGCCCAGTGCGGCGGCCAGGGCGACGACGTCCTGGCCCATCGTCCGCTTGGAATATACGTCCGGGCCGGTCTCGGCGGGCTTGCCGCTGTCGCCGTATCCCCGCAGGTCCGGGCAGATCACGGTGTGGTCTTCGGCCAGAGCGGTGGCGACGCGCCGCCACATCAGGTGGGTCTGGGGAAAGCCGTGAAGCAGCACGATGGGGCTGCCCGAGCCGGCAACGGCGACGTTCAACTGCACGTCGGCGGCGACCGTCACCTTTGAGTAGGTGAAGTTTTTGATCGTGGGGGTCATGAAGGAGTCCTTGGGTCGGGAACTGGGTGCAGCCCAAGGCTCGCACCGCCGACTCAACGGCTTCTCAATGGCGTCCGCCGCCGGTGCATGCGTCAGTCACACTTGAGGAAGGCGGTGTGGAAGGTGGTCCGGGCATGGGTGTGACAATCGGCGTTCTGGGGACGACGGCGGCCTGGGATGCGAACGGAGCCCCGATCCCGTTGGGCGGCCCGCGGCAGCGCGCGCTGCTGGCGCGGCTCGCTGCGGCGCGGGGGCGCCCCGTCGCGCTGGCGACGCTCGTCGAGGACCTCTGGGAGGACCCTCCGGCGAACGTCGCCGGAGTAGTGCACACCTACATCGGCGTGCTGCGCCGGGCTCTCGAGCCCGAGCGCCCGGCCCGGGGCAAGGCGCGGGTGGTCGTGTCGGCCGGCTCCGGGTACGCGCTGCAGCTGGATTCCTGTGAGGTGGACTTCCTCCTGTTTGAAGAGGCCCTGAGGCCGGCGGCCGGCGGCGCCGGCCTTCCGCTGCCCGCCCTCGAGGAAGCCCTGTCCCGATGGCGGGGGCCGGCCTACGCCGATTTCGCCGACGAGCCGTGGTCCTTCGCCGAGCGCAGGCGGCTCGGGGGACTTCGCCTCGGGGCGGTGGAGGCCCGCGCGGCGGAGCAGCTCCGGGCCGGGCAGGCAGTGCACGCTGTGCCCGACCTCGAGGTCTTCGTGGAGGAACACCCCTGGCGGGAGGAGGGATGGCGCCTCCTTGCCCTGGCCCTCTACCGGTCGGGCCGCCAGCACGAAGCCCTTGAAGTGCTGCGGCGGGCGCGGGCCCTGCTGAATGAGAAGCTGGGGTTGTCCCCGAATTCGGTGCTCCGCGCGCTCGAGCACGACATCCTGCACCAGTCGCCCGGGCTCGACCTGGACCCGGCTCCCTCGGATGCCCCGGAACTGGTGTGGACCCGGACGCTGTCCGGCTACGGCCGGAATTCCGGCGTTGGCTCCAAGGGGCGGCTCCGCTCGACGGTGGAGCTGCTGCGCCATCTTGCCATCACCGGGGGTGGCGGGCTTGAGACCTCGCGCAGACAGCGACTGGCGGCGGTGGTTGCAGCCGACGGGCTGGCGGATGTGGACCTGACGGCGCGGGTGATCGGCGCCTACGACGTTCCGGCCCTGTGGACGAGGTCCGACGATCCCGTCCAGGCGGCACACATCCTCGCACTCACGGAGAAAACCCTCGCCGCGCTGCCCGCCGGACCGCACGGGACGCTCCGGGCGCGGCTGCTGACGACGATTGCGGTCGAATCCCGGGGACTGCCCGGCACCCGGGGACGGGAGGCCGCCCAGGAAGCGGAGGAGCTGGCCCGCGGCCTGAACGCCCCGGCGCTGCTGGCCTTCGCGCTGAACGGGACGTTTCTTCAGTCGTTTTCCCGATCGGGGCTGGCCCCGGAGCGGGCGCGCCTCGGCTCCGAAATCCTCGAGCTCGCCGGACAGCACGACCTGCCCACCTACGAGCTGCTGGGCCACCTCATCCGAATGCAGGCAAGCGCCGCACCGGGGGACGTGGCCTCCGCCGATCACCACGCCGCCGAGGCCGACCGGCTGGCGGAGGAGTACGAATCACCGCTGGTCGGCGTCTTCACCAGCTGGTACCGCGCCCTGCGGATGGACCTGACCGGCGGGGCTCCCACCGAGGTGGCCGCAGCCTACCGCGCCGCGGCGGGCCGCCTGCACGGCGCCGGAATGCCCGGAGTTGAGCGAGGTGCCCTGGCGCTGTCCCTGCTGTGCCTGCGGATTCGGCACGGGCGGCCCGCACCCACGGAGGAGGGGATCGCCTGGGGCCCGTACCGGCCCTGGGTCGAACCCCTGGTCCTGCTGGCCAGGGGAGAGCGGCAGGCGGCGCTCGCCGTCCTCCGCGGGGTTCCGGAGCCGGAGCCGACCCATCACCGCGAGGCGCTCTGGTGCCTGATCGCCGAGGCGGCTCTTCAACTCGGTGAGAAAGACACCATGGGCAGGGCGTACGCGGAACTGCTTCCCGCCGCCGCCGAATACGCAGGCGCCGGAAGCGGGTTCTGCAACCTGGGACCCGTCTCCGCTTTCCTCTCCCGGCTCGAGGACCGGCTGGGCGGCCGGCCGGAGTAAACGGACCAGAAATTCATCCCCGGAATCCACCCCGCGGCGCCCTTGTCCCGTAGGGTGGCGCCCATGGAACTCCGCCTTGAGGTTGTCCAGGTGCCTGTCTCCGATGTGGACAGGGCCAAGGCCTTCTATGTCGACGCCCTCGGCTTCGTTCTCGACCACGACGCCGAGCACATCGCCGGGATGCGGGTCGTCCAGCTCACTCCGCCGGGATCGTCCTGCTCCATCGTGATTGGCACTGGGATGACCGGCATGGTTCCCGGAAGCCTCGAGGGACTCCAGCTTGTGGTGCCGGACATGGCAGCGGCGCGCTCCGAACTGGTCGGCCGCGGAGCCCCGATCGGCGAGCCGCAGGACCTTGGGGGTTTCCTGTTCGCCTATTTCGCCGATCCGGACGGCAACCGGTGGGTCCTCCAGGAGATTCCGCCCCGGGAAGCCTGAGGTACCGGGTAATCCTGAGCCCGCCACGATCGTCTCCACCGTGATGGCATTCGGTTCGCCGCGAGGTGCCGGCTCCGTGCCGTTAACGCCGAGACCGGCCGGCACCTCCAGGGGGCACCGACCGGTCGGGTGGAGTGGGGATTGGGAGGGTGTTACTTCGTGTCGGCCGAGGCAGTCACGGTGGACCAGGCATCCAGCTCGGTGAGGCGGCCGTTCAGTGCCGCACGCATCTGGTCGGCACCCGCTTCGCCCAGGGCGATGCGGAGCGGCGGGGTGTCCGAGTCGACGACGGCCATCAGGGCAGCCACGGCGGCTGCCGGTTCAATGCCGGATCCGGCCGGGATCTCACCGATGGCTTTCTGCACGGCCCGCACTGTTCCGTCGTAGGCCTTGATGGGCTCGGCAAACGCAAGGTTCGCCAGGAACGGCGTCTCGGTGGCGCCGGGCTGGACGATGCTGACCTTGATTCCCAGAGGGGCAACCTCCTGCGCCAGGGCCTCGGAGAGGCCCTCGACCGCGAACTTGGTCGCGGCGAGCATCCCGACGCCCGGGTGCGCGAACTGACCGTAGAGTGATGAACCCTGGAGGATCAGGCCGCTTCCCTGGGCCCGCAGTACGGGAAGGGTCGCGCGCAGGACGTTGAGCACGCCGAACACGTTGGTGTCGAAGATGGCACGCGCCTGCGTATCGCTTGCTTCCTCGATGCCGCCGAACAGACCGTAACCGGCGTTGTTCGCCACGATGTCGATCGTCCCGAAATTCTCAACGGTGCGCGATGCGGCGGCGGTGACCGCCGCTTCGTCCGCCACGTCGGCGCTCAGCAGCAGCAGGCGGTCCGGGTACTCGCGCGCCAGGTCATCCAGCGGCGCGGTCTTCCGCGACAGTGCAGCGACACTGTCGCCCCGGCCCAGAGCCGCGAGAACAAGCTCACGGCCAATGCCGCTCGATGCGCCAGTGATAAACCATGTCTTCGCCTCGATGGGCGTCTGTGAAATGATCATGTTATGATCATAAAAGGTTAGAACATTACATACAAGCCCTTGGGGTGTGCATGTTATGTTCAAAGTAATTTGACGTAACAGAAGGGGTGTATACTGTACGCGTGAGCACATCATCCAGCCCGTCGGTTCTGACCGCCACTCCAGGAGTGGAGGCCCTGATGGCGTTCGCCAACACCAAGGCGACCGGGGAAAAAGGCGAGGAATGGGAGAGCCCCGATCAGCTCGCCCACTGGCTCTCCCAGCACATGGGGGCACCGGAGGGTCTGGCCCTCACTCCTGCGGACCTTGCCGCCGCGAAGGAACTCCGTGACGCCCTGGTCGTGAGCATGCTGCACAACGCCGGCCATGCCGTCTCGGAGGAGGAGGTGGCCCGGGCGCAGGACGCCATCGCCAAGATCGGCGCGGCACACCCCCTGACGGCCATGCCGTTCTCCCTCCGGCAGAAGCTCGTCCCCCTGCAGTCCGGGTTCGCGGCCATCCTGGGCCAGGTCGTGGCAGCCCTGACCGTCACCACGATTGAAGAGCGGTGGCACAGGGTCAAGGCCTGCGGTAACCCGCAGTGCAAGACTGCGTTCTACGACCGCACCCGTAATGGGGCCGGAGCCTACTGCAGGGCGAATCCGTGCGGCACGAAGATGGCGATGCGCTCCTACCGGCAGCGCAAGGCCAGTGCCGCGGCGAAGGACGCTACCGACCAGTAGCTTGATCGATCGTCGTCAGCCGCCGGAGCTCACTGGGTCTGATCCTGGGACGGAGAAGGCAGTCAGGTCAATCACCCGGTCGGCGGCGGCCCTCGTCGCGTCAATAAGGCGGGCGTTCCGCTCATCCACCTGCTCGACCCAGGCGCGGGCGGCATCCTCGGACTTGCCGAACCGGACATGCCGGTCGATCAGGCGCTGCACCCGAAGGGGCGGATCGACGTCGACGAACCACACCTCGCTCAGCTGCCCGTGAACCTCCCGCCACCCCGGGGCGTCGAGAAGCAGGTAATTGCCCTCGGTGATAAGCAGCGGAAGCCCGGGCGGCACCGGCAGGGCGTTGGCGAGGGGCTGTTCGAGGTCCCGCTCGAAGGCCGGCGCGTAGACGGTGTGGGCCGGCCGGCAGCGCAGCCGTGCCAGCAGGGCGGCGTACCCATAGGCGTCGAAAGTTTCCGGGGCGCCCTTCAGGTCACGCAGCCCCTGGCGCACCAGTTCCTGATCGGCAAAATGGAATCCATCCATCGGCACATAGCCGCGCCGGCCGGGTTCAGCGTCCACCAGGGCCCGGGCGAGCGTCGACTTTCCGGCGCCTGGAGCTCCGGTGATGCCCAGCAGGACGCGCCCGCCGTCGACGGACCGCGGGAGAAACCGCTCCAGGTCACCGGGGCCCGCGGCCCTTATCGCTTCAGCTGACACGGCTCCCCTTCGCCTTGGGCACGATGTACCGCCATTGTGTCGGGACGGCTCACGGCGCGCCACCCGGGCGGGCGCGCGTGGGCACTTCCCGGGACTCCGTGTCGGAGTGCAAAAATAGATTCGCGGCGGGTGGGGTGCAGGCGCCCTGGCCTTCTCGGAGGCCGGGATTGCACTGATCCGTCCGGCGTTGAGCGGCTGGGCGGGGGTCGACGACGCGACCGTCTATGACGGCGTCGAGCACCATCGCGCGCGGGTGCCCTCGGCTTCGGCATCGACCAGCTTTCGCCTTTCGCCGTGGGGTCCTTCGCCGCCGCGCTCGAACTGGTCGAGGCCGCCACCCTGCCCGGAATCGAGGCGGGGATCGCGGCGGGGGTGGACCGCCTGCTCGCCGAACTCGATGCCGCCGGTCTTCCGGTGCTCTCGCCCCGGCGGCGCGCTGAGCGTGCGCGGATCGTGTCGGTTGGGGTTCCCGACGCGGGAGCGGCCCTGCGGGCACTCACGGACGCCGGCATCAGCGCGACAGCGCACGACGGCCGGCGTATCCGCCTTTCACCCCACGTCACGACGCCGGTCCAGACGTTCGTGAAAGCTGCGGGGATTCTGGCCGGTTAGGCCGATGTTCAGGGGGAGTCGGGGCCCCGGCCACCTTGCCGACCCGGTCCGTTCGCTGATTCCCGCGACGGTGGAACCGCAAACCACCCCCGACCAGGAGCTCAAGTGAAACCACGACACCTTCCCGCCACGGCAGCGCTCTGCCTCGCCCTGGCATTCGGCGCCGCCGCCCCCGCCGCCGCACAGGCCGGTCCCGTGCCTGCCCCCAACGGCCCCGCCGCGCCGGCCGCCGGTACCCACTTCGACCTTCAGGCGCACCGCGGCGGCATCGGCCTCACTGTGGAGAGCACCCTCCCGGCGTTTGCCGCCGCGCTGCGCACCGGGGTCTCGACGCTCGAGCTTGACCTGCAGATCACCCGCGACGGCCGGGAGGTGATCACCCATGACCGCCGGATCGACGGCCGCAAGTGTGCCGACACCGCGCCCGTGGTCCCCGGCGACCCGCAGTTCCCCTACGCCGGCAAGTACGTCAAGGACCTCACCTTCGACCAGGTCCGTACCCTCGACTGCGGATCGCGGGCGCTGCCCGCCTACCCCGGCCAGGTCATCGCGCCGGGTGCAAAGATGCCGACTCTGGCCGAACTGTTCGCCCTGGTGAAGGCACACCGGGCCAGCCAGGTCGAGTTCAACATCGAAACCAAGGTGGAGGCAGGCGCCCCGGAACAGACCGCCCCGCGGGAGCAGTTCGTCGAGGTGGCGCTGCGGGAGATCCGCGCGGCCGGCATGGAGCGCAGGGCCTCCATCCAGAGTTTCGACTGGGGCGCCCTGCGCCTCGTGCAGCAGCAGGCGCCGGAAATCCGCACCGTCGCCCTCACCAATAAGGACTTCCTGCAGGTCGGACAGCCCGGTGCCTCGCCCTGGCTCGGCGGCATCGACGCCGACGACTTCGGCGGCGACCTCGTCCAGGCGGCCTCCTTCCTGGGCTTCGACGCCGTTTCCCCGGTGCATGGCTTGCCGCAGAACGGCACGGTCACCGACGGAAACTACGTTCCCTACGTCACCGCCGACATGGTTCAGCGGGCGCACGTCGCGGGAATGCAGGTCATTCCCTGGACGGTGAACGACGAGGCCACCATGTCCAGCCTGATTGACCTCGGCATCGACGGGCTGATCACCGACTACCCGGACCGGCTGCGCGGGGTCCTCGCCGGGAAGTCGATGAAACTGCCCCACCAGTACAAGGAAGCCAAGGCGTCCTCCTAGGAGGTGCTGGCAGCGGGCCGGGACTCCGCGCAGGTTCACCCTGCCGGAGATGCCCGGCCCGTGCGACACTGGCGCATGACTTCGGACCGGCCGAATGGGGGCGTCGGCGGCGGGCCGCCCGACGATGAGCTGAGCTGGGTGCAGCGGCTGATGCTCTACTTCACCACGCCGCGGCGGAAGACCGCCGCGGTGCTGGTGGCCGTGGCCGGGTGGGTGGCAGCTTCCGCGCTGGAGGACCTGGCTGAGACCCACGTTCGGTTCGTCCCGCTGTCCACGCCCTACTTCTACCTGGCCGGCTTTTCGCTCGCGGTGCTCTTCACCCAGGGCGCGGTCTTCCGGCGGCCCGTCCGGCTGCCCTCGGACGTCATGCTGCGTACGGCCGCCGCGCGGTTTTCCACCCGGGACTCCTGGACCTCGCCCCAAGGAGTTTCCGAAACGCTCTCCACCCTGCAGGCGGTGTTCACCCGGCCGGGTGCCACCGCCCGGGAGGTTGACTCCTCCGTCTGGGTGGAGCTGGGCAGGGACTGGGACACCACGGGGCTGCGGCACCACGAAGCGTCAATCCATCGAAAGCATCCGGTCTTCCTTCACTTCTTCGCCGCGCACGACGGCGGCGGAACCACCGTGACGGCCTTCAGCGGGGATCTGCGGCTCACGGGGGTGTGGGATGTCTTGAAGCTTTCCGACGAGATGGCCGCCGCCGCCGTGGAGCTCGCCCGGGAGGCCACCTCCGGGGAATCCGATGGCACTCCGGGCCCGGGTTGGGTATCGTCGCCGGAATGACGACATCGAGCCCAACGACCTCAAGCCTCGTGACGGGTGCCGGCCGCGGCATCGGCGCCGCCATTGCTTATGCGCTCGCGGACGCCGGCCACCGGGTGGCCGTGCACGCAGGGCATGACGCCGACGCCGCCGAGCGGGTGCGGGCCGGGCTGCCCGGTGACGGCCACGCCGTCGTCGTCGGCGACGTCGCCTCACCGGAGGCCTGCCGGCGGGTCTTCACCGCGGCGGTGCGGGAGCTCGGCGGCATCGACGTGCTGGTTAACAATGCGGGCATCTTCTCCTCCCACCCCGTGGACGGCACCTCCTATGCCGACTGGCAGCAGGCGTGGCGGCAGACCCTCGAGGTCAACCTGATGGGCCCGGCCAACTTGTCCTGGCTGATGGCAGACCACCTGATCCACCGTTCCCGCGGGCCCGCGGGCGGGCGGCTGATCAGTGTGGGCTCCCGCGGCGCCTACCGGGGCGAACCGGCCACCCCCGCGTACGGCGCGAGCAAGGCCGCGCTCCACTCAATGACCCAGTCACTCGCGGTGGCCCTGGCACCGCACGGCATCGTCGCGGCCGCCGTCGCCCCCGGGTTCGTCGACACCAGGATGGGCCGGCCGGTGCTGCAGGGCGCCCAGGGCGACGCCGTCCGCGCCCAGAGCCCGTTCGGGCGGGTCGCCGAGCCGGAGGAGGTCGCCGCCGTCGTGCTGTGGCTGGCGACCGGCGCCCCAGAGTGGGTCAGCGGAACCGTGGTCGACGCAAACGGGGCGTCCTACCTGCGCTGACCGCTGGTAGGACGCCCCGGCAACCGCGGGCCCGGCTACAAACGCTGGGTGCGGGAGAGCACTGTCTGGATGATGACCACGACGGCCAGGAAGATCCCGGACACCACCGCCTGCACCGAGGAGGTGAGGGAGCCGACCTGGTTGATCAGGTTCTGGATCACCGTCAGCAGCAGCACGCCCGCCGTCGTCCCGATCAGGTTGCCGCGGCCGCCGGTGAGCAGCGTTCCGCCGATGACGACGGCGGCGATCGCGCTCAGTTCGAGCCCGACGCCGACGGTCGGCACCCCCGAGGAGGAGTAGGCCGCATTCAACGCGCCGGCGAGGCCGGCGCACAGGCCGCTCACCACGTAGACGCTGAACTTCACGCGGGCCACCGGCAGGCCCATCAGCACCGCCGCGCTCTCGGAGCCGCCGACGGCCAGGACCGTCTGGGAGCCCCTGCCGCGGGCGAGCAGCACCGACCCGATGACCACGACGACCACGGCGATCACCACCGGCCAGCGCAGGCCGAGCATGCCGCCCTGGCCCAGGGCGGTCACCGCTGCATCCTTGATCAGCGGGGTGTTGGCGCCCTCGTTGGTCAGGGCGAAGACCAGGCCGCGGATGCCGAGCAGGCCCGCCAGCGTGACGATGAAGGGCGCCATCCCGCCATAGGCGATCAGCAGGCCCTGGAGAATGCCGACGGTCCCGCAGACCAGCAGCGGCAGGAGCACGGCGCCGGCGATCCCCCAGGTGGAGCCGTAGGCGGCAAGGATCCCGCCGAGCGCGTAGACGGAGCCGACGGAGAGGTCGATCCCGCCGGTCAGGATCACGAAGGTCATCCCGACGGCGACGATGAGCAGGAACGAGGACTGGGTGGCGATATTCGTGAAGTTGCTCAGGGTGGGGAAGGTGGGGAAGGCAAGGCTGCCGACCACCAGCAGCAGCCCCAGGACGATCGCCGCCCCGTAGCGCTGCACGTTCCCGGCGATGCGCTCCCGCGTGACCTGCTTGGTCGTTGCCGGTCCGACACTGGGTTCAAGGGCCAGGCTCACTTGAGCACCGCCTTTCCACGCTGAAGGTAGACCGCGAGGAGGATGATGACGGCCTGTGTGATCTGGGAGTACGCATCGGGCACATTGTGCTTGATCAGCGACGCCGCGATGAGCTGAAGGAGCAGGGCGCCGGCGACGGTCCCCAAAACCTTCACCTGGCCGCCGCTGAGCGGGGTGCCGCCGATCACGACGGCGGTGATCGCCGAAAGTTCGATGAGGTTTCCGACCGTCGAGGGCACCGAGGCGCTGAGCCTTGCGGTCTGAATGATGCCGGCGATGGAGGCGAGTGCGGCCGCGAGGATGTAGATGGTGATCAGCACGCGCTTCACCGGCAGCCCGGCGAGCTCGGCGGCCCGCCGGCTTCCGCCGATGGAGACCAGCTGCTTGCCGAAGGTCGTCCGGTTCACCAGCACCGCCACGAGTCCCACCAGGATCAGGGCGAGCAGGACGCTGTAGGGCACCCCGGCGATGGTTCCACGGCCCAGGGCCAGGAAGCCCGGGTCGACGACGGACTTGAGCTGCTCGTCGGCCACCAGCAGGGCGATGCCGCGCCCGGCGACCATGAGGGAGAGTGTCGCCACGATCGGCTGCACCCCGATGAGCGCGATCATTGTGCCGTTGGCCAGGCCGATCAGGCAGCCGGCGAGGACCGCAAAGATTGCCGCCGGCAGCGCGCCGTACCCGATATAGAGGGGGATCACCGCCGCGGAGAGCGCCATGACCGCACCGACGCTGAGGTCGATGCCCTCCGTGCCGATCACCAGGGCCATGCCGAGGGCCACGATGAGCACCGGCACGACCTGGATGAACTGGACGCGGAAGTTATCGATCGTCATGAAGTTCGGAGTGAAGAACAGGTTGAACAGCAGGAGCAGCGCAATGGCCAGGTACACGCCGTACCGCTGGAGGAAGACCAGCGCCGATCCCTTCTGCGGCAGGCGGACAGCGGAAGTTACGGTACTCACAGGCGTTCCTTAATCTCAGCTGGTGACTCTTCGGCCGGTGAGTGGTTCTCGCCCACCAGCGCGGCCAGGAGGTGATGCTCGGTGACCTCGCTGCCGCGCAGCTCCCGCTCGACCGCGCCGTCGCGCAGGACGACGACGCGCGCGGATCCCTCGACGACCTCCTCGAGTTCGGAGGAGACCAGGACGATCGCCAGGCCTTCGTCGGCCAGCTCGTTGATGAGCGCCTGGACCTCGGCCTTGGCGCCGACGTCGATCCCGCGGGTGGGCTCGTCGAGCAGCAGGACCTTCGGGTTCATAGCCAGCCAGCGGGCGATCATGACCTTCTGCTGGTTGCCGCCGGACAGCTCGGAAACCACCTGGTTGGGGCTCGCGGCCTTGATCCGCAGGCGCTTCATGAACACGTCCACGATGGCGTCCTGCTTGGCGCGCGAGGTGAACCCGGCGCGGGAGAGGCGCGGCAGGGCGGCCAGGACGATGTTGTCGCGGATGGAGAGGTTCGGAATGATGCCTTCGGCCTTCCGGTCCTCGGGGAGCATGACGACCCCCGCCTTGATGGCGGCCGCGACCGATCCGCTGCGGACGCGTTTCCCGTCGACGGTGAGGCTTCCCTCGTCCAGCTGCATGACGCCGGCCATCGCCTTGAGCGTCTCGGAGCGCCCGGAGCCGAGCAGGCCGCCCAGGCCCACCACTTCCCCGGGCCGGATGTCCAGGCCGATGCCGCTGATCTGGTGCTTGCGGCTCATGTCCCGGGCGGTGAGGACCGGTTCGCCCTCGCCCTCCTTGACCTCGCCGAAGGCGGTCACGCCGCCGCGCTTGACCTTCTCCACCGACCGCCCGAGCATCAGCGCCACCAGTTCGACCCGTGACAGGTCGGCCAGGCGGCCGTTGTGGACCACCTTGCCGTCCCGCAGGACCGTGACCGTTTCGCAGATGGTGAAGATCTCATCCATCCGGTGGCTGACGTAGACGATCGCGATGCCCTGCGAGCGGAGCATCCCGATCACCCGGAAGAGGGTCTCCACCTCGCGGGCCTCGAGCGACGACGTCGGCTCATCCATGATGACGACGCGGGCGTCGATGGAGACAGCCCGGGCGAGCGCGACCATCTGCTGCATGCCCAGGGCCAGGCTGCGCAGCGGACGGCGCACGTCGACGTGGATGTCGTACGTCGCCAGGAGGGCGCGGGCGTCCTCCTGCATCTTCCGGAAGTCGATCAGGCCGAACCGGTTCCGGGGCTCGCGGCCCAGGAAGATGTTCTGGGCCACCGTCATCAGGGGGACGAGGTTGACCTCCTGGTAGATGGTGCTGATCCCGGCGTGCTGGGCGTCGACCGGCTTGGCGAAGCTGGCCGGCTCGCCATGGAGGAACAACTGGCCTTCGTCCGGCTGGTACACCCCGGTGAGCACCTTGATCAGCGTCGACTTCCCGGCGCCGTTCTCTCCCATCAGGGCGAGGCTTTCACCGGCGCGGAGGGTGAAGTCGACGCCCTGCAGGGCCGCGACTCCGGTGAAGGTCTTGCCCACCCCGCGGGCTTCGAGCACGGGCGCCGGTGCGGCGGTGCTGAGCTGCTCTGTCACGTTTGCTGCCTTTCTGGAACGATGGGGCGGGACCGGAGCGGCCCCGCCCCCGGGGAATCAGTACGCGGAGTTCACCCGTTCGGCAGCGTTCGAGGGGTCGTATTCCGAATCGGCGATGATGATGTTCTGCCCCACCGGCTTGCCGTCCATGAAGTCGACCAGGGTCTGGAAGGCCAGCGGACCGAAGCGGGGGTTGGATTCGATGACGCCGTTGTAGGAGCCGGCGGTGATCTGTTCGACCGCGTTCCGGGTGCCGTCGATGGAGTAGATCTGGATGTCCTCGCCCGGCGTCTTGCCCGCCGCGACGATCGCCGCCTGGGCACCGAGGCCCATCTCGTCGTTCTCCGCGTAGATCGCGGTGATGTCCGGGTTGGCCTGCAGCAGCTGTTCGGTGACCGACTGGCCCTTGTCGCGGGCGAAGTCGCCGGTCTGCTCGGCCACGATCTCGATACCCGGCGCCTCGGCGGCGACCTGGTCCTTGAACCCCTTGGTCCGGTCGGTGGTCACGGCGTTGCCGGAGGAGCCCAGCAGGATCGCGACCTTCGCCTCCCCCCCGGTTCCCTCGATCAGCTGGTCGGCGGCTCGTTTGCCCTGCTCCACGAAGTTCGAGCCCAGAAAGGTGACGTAGTCCTCGCAGGCGGTCGCGTTGACCTTGCGGTCGATGGTGATGACCGGGATGTTCTTGTCGCGGGCCGCCTGCAGGGCAGGCTCCAGGCCGTCGGAGTTCAGGGGGGCGACGATGAGCGCCTGGGCTCCTTGGGAGATCATGTCCTGGATGTCGGAGATCTGCTTGGACAGGGTCGACTGCGCGTTGGTGGTGATCAGCTTCTTCACCCCCAGCTTCTCGGCTTCATCCTTGATCGACTGCGTCTCGGCGATGCGGAAGGGGTTGTCCTCCTTCTCCGACTGGGAGAACCCGACGACGGCGTCCTTCAGGTCGATCTTCTCGGCTCCGTAGTCCTCAATGGAGCAGGTGGGGCCCTCGGAGGAGGCGACGGACTGCTGAGTTCCCTCAGGGGTCTCGGAGCCGCCTCCGGAGCCCCCGGTGGTGGTCCCCGTGTTGGTGCAGCCGGTCAGGGCGAAGCCCAGCACGGCGGCGCAGGCCAGGGACTTGAGGATCGGGGTGGCGTGCAGATTCATGATTCCAACTTCCTTGTTGAGTTTCGTGCTCGGCTGCGGCCCCGACTGCTGTGGCGGGGCCTCGAAAGGCGGAGGCGGCTAGTTGCCGCGCCGGTAGTCCAGGTAGACAGTTTTCTTGCGGGTGTAGCGCTCGAAGCCGTGCTGGCCGTCGTCGCCGCCCAGACCGGACATTTTCCAACCGGTGTGGAAGCCCTGCACCTGCTCGGGGCCGGTCTGGTTGATGTACACCTCGCCGAACTCGAGGTCCTCGGTGAGCGAGAGGGCCGTCCGGAAGTCCTCGGTGTAGGCGTACGCGGTCAGGCCGTAATCGGTCGAGTTGGCGTACTCCACCACCTCGTCGTAGGTGTCGAAGGGGATGATCGGGAGCACCGGGCCGAATACTTCCTGCTGCACGATGTCCATGTCGTTGCTGACGCCGGTCAGGACGGTGGGGGCGAACCAGAATCCCTTGTCCTCCGCGAGGTGCTCGGGCCGGCCGCCGCCGGCCTCAAGCCGCGCACCGGCGCCGACCGCGCCGTCGACGAAGGCCTTGACCTTGTCCCATTCGGCCTGGGAGACCTTGGGGCCGATCTGGCTGCCCTCGTCCAGCGGGTCGCCGACCACGAGCCCGTTCACCTTCTCCAGGAGGCGCCGCACGAACTCGTCGTGCACCCCCCGCTGGACATAGGTTCGCTCGTTGCAGGTGCAGACCTGCCCGCAGTTCCAGAACCGCGACTCGAAGGCCTCCTGCACGGCCAGGTCGAGGTCGGCGTCGTCGAAGACGATGACGGGGGCCTTGCCGCCGAGTTCGAGGGACACCGGGATCACCTTGTGCGCCGCCTGGGCCAGGATTTCCCGGCCCGCGCGGGTCGACCCGGTCACGGTGACCATGCCTACCAGCGGGTGTTCGACGAGGGCCTTGCCGATGCTCCGGCCCCCGCCGGTGAGGACGCTCACCAGACCGGCCGGGACGCCCGCCTTCTCGCAGACCTTCGCCAGGGCGAGGGCCGACAGTGGAGTCAGCTCGCTGGGTTTGAGCACGATGGCGTTGCCGGCCATCAGGGCGGGGGCGACCTTCCGCGCATAGATCGCCGCCGGGAAGTTCCACGGGATGATCGCCGCGACGATGCCGATGGGTTCCTCGCGCACGATTAGCTGGCGGTTGGCCGCCGAGGAGGCGACCACCTCGCCGACGTTGCGGTACTTCTGGGTGAGCGCGAAGTCGAAGAAGGCCTTGACCCCGCCGATTTCCCCGCGCGCCTCGGTGATCGTCTTGCCCTGCTCGGCGACGACGATCTGCGCCAGTTCCTCGGCGTGCTCCTCGACGGCGTCGATCACGGCGGCCAGGACGTCGGCGCGCTCCGCGTAGGTGCGCCGGCCCCAGTCCTTCTGGGCCTTATAGGCGACGGCGAGCGTCTCCTCAAGGTGTTCCGGGCCGGCCTCGGGCACTTCGGTGAGCACCTCGCCGGTGGCAGGGTTGTCGACGGGCCGGGTTTCGTCGGTGGAGACCCACCGTCCGCCGACGAGCATGGCGGGTGTTGATCCAAGCAGGGAGTTCTCGCTCAGGAGGGAAAAGCTCACGGCTGTCCTTTCGGGAACAGGTTGGGGAGGGGGATGAGCCGGAAGGCTCAGCTCATGACCATTCCGCCCTCGACGTTGTAGGTCTGGGCCGTGATGTAGTCCGAGCCCGGGCCGGCGAGGAAGATCGCCAGCGGCACGACGTCCTCGGGGACGGAGGTGCGGCCCAGCGGGATGTTGTCGGCGGCGCTCTTGAAGGTCTCGCCTTCGGCCTTTCCGGTGATCTCGCCGAACTGCTTGTCGACTTCCTTCCAGTAGGGGGTGTCGACGATGCCCGGTGCCATCGCGTTGACGTTGACGCCGTACTCGGCCATGGCCATGGCGGTGGACTGGGTGATGGAGATGACGGTGGCCTTGGAGGCGCAGTAGGCGGCGACGAGTGCCTCGCCGCGGCGGCCGGCAATGGAGGCCATATTGATGATCTTGCCGCTGCGCTGCTTGCGCATGGGTTCGCACACCGCCTGGGTCAGGAAGAACAGGCCCTTGACGTTGACGTTCATGATGCGGTCCCACTCTTCGGGGGTGGTCTCCCAGAGCGGCTTGATCAGGCCGATGCCCGCGTTGTTGACCAGGATGTCGATCTGGCCGTGCTCGTTCACGATGTCTTTGGTGACGGCCTTGGACTGCTGGGGATCTGCGACGTTGAGGGAGACGGCCGAGGCCGATCCTCCCGTGGCGCGGATGGCGTCTGCGGCCTCCTTGGCCCCGTCCAGGTTCAGGTCGGCGATGACGACATGTGCGCCTTCTCCGGCGAACCCGACCGCCATCGCCTTGCCCATTCCGGAAGCGGCGCCGGTGATGAGTGCTACCTTGCCCTCAAGTGATCCCATGTGTTTCTCCTCAGTAGTATTCCGGCGGCGCGGAGCGCGCCCTCCGCCTGATGCGGCTGAAAAACCGGTTTTCTGCTGTGATCCAGATTACAGCGGAGCACACGACTGTCAAGGCGGAAAGCTGGTGGCGGAGTGTCTTGCGGCGCCGTTGAGGAGGTGAAGGCGGCGGAGGAGGCGGGGCCGGGCGCGGTCGGGAGTGGCGCCTGCGGCGGGGGGTGAGCGGTTGGGAGCGGCGTTCCAACGAGGGGTTCCCTCCACCGAAACTGCAGATAACCACGCTCCGAGGGGGCAGTCTCTAGTTTTTAGCGCAACACCTTGAGGAACGGGGTGTGGTGTGGGTAAGAAGATTGGGTGGGAGACGCGGGCGGCGGCGTATCGGGCGCTGATCCGAGGCGTTTCGACGGTCCGGGTGGG
>NZ_WIAE01000017.1:0-55754 GCF_009828605.1 Arthrobacter zhaoguopingii
GATGCTGAACTCGCCGACGTCCAAACGCTACTCAACATCCGCCCCCGACAAACCCTCCACTGGCGCAAACCCTATGACAAACTCAACGAACTGATCACCGGTGTTGCGCTAACAACCTGAGACAGCCGGGCGGCGAAGGGTGGTGATCTGCACACTCGGCGCGAGACGGCGGTCCATGCCCGCGTCCTCCCACTCCACCGAGGTCGGCCCGCCGTAGCCGATCGCTGTCCGGGCCCGGCATGACTCAGCGGCAGCGTCGTGGGAGTCAGGGGGATGAGCCCCGCTGCGCGGAGCCGGCGTCCCCGGAGGAGGAATTGTGGCAGCGGGCTGACCCTTTGTGACGGAGTTTCGGGCGGGGGGCGCCGGAGCCCGCCTACACTGGCGACTGCAAGGGCACCAGCGCTTACCTCCAGGAGACCCTGATGGCCAAGAATCTTGCTCACCAGCTCGTTCAACAGCTCCAATCCGCAGGGGTGCAGCGCATTTACGGCATCGTGGGGGACAGCCTCAATTCCATCGTGGATGCCGTCCGGCAGACCGGAGGGAGCGCCAAGGGGGGAATCGACTGGATCCACGTCCGCCATGAGGAATCGGCCGCCTTTGCCGCGGCGGCCGAAGCCCAGCTCACGGGCCGGCTGGCCGTCTGCGCCGGTTCGGCGGGCCCGGGCAACCTGCACCTGATCAACGGGCTCTTTGACGCCCAGCGGAGCGGCGCCCCCGTCCTGGCCATCGCCTCGCATATCCCCAGCCGGCAGATCGGGACCGGGTACTTCCAGGAGACCCACCCGGACCGGCTCTTCAGCGAATGTTCCGTGTACTCCGAACTGATCAGCACCGCGGCGCAGGCCCCCCGGGTCATGCAGAGCGCCATCCAGCACGCCGTGGGGCTGCGCGGCGTTGGCGTCGTCGTGCTTCCCGGGGACCTTGCCGAGCACGATGCGGTGGCGGACACTCCGCTGTGTGCTCCTTTCACCCGGGGCACCCTCGTTCCGCACCCCGACGCGGTCCGCGCCCTTGCCGCAGCGATCAATGACGCCGGAACCGTCGCCATCTTCTGTGGAGCCGGCGTCGAGGGCGCCCACGACGACGTGATCGCCCTTGCGGAGAAGATCGGCGCCCCGATCGGGCATACCCTGCGCGGCAAGGACTTCATCCAGTACGACAATCCGCTCGACATCGGCATGACCGGCCTGCTCGGCTACGGGGCAGCGGCGGCCGGGATCGAGGGGGCGGACCTCCTGCTCCTGCTGGGAACCGATTTCCCCTACGACCAGTTCCTGCCCGACGGCGTCCGTACCGCGCAGGTCGACAGCGCGCCGGACCACCTTGGCCGCAGGACCGACGTCGACGTCGCCGTCCACGCCGAGGTCCTGCCCACGCTGCGGGCACTCGAGGCGCTGGTGGTCCCCAAGACCGACAGGCAGTTCCTCGAGAAGATGCTGAAGAAACACGACCGCCTGATGAACAAGGCGGTCGGAGCGTACACCCATGACGTGGAGAAGATCCGGCCCATCCACCCGGAGTACGCTGCCTCGCTCCTGGATGACGCAGCAGCCTCCGACGCCGTCTTCACCGCCGACACGGGCATGTGCAATGTCTGGACCGCCCGCTACATCAACCCCCTGGGGACGCGCCGGCTGATCGGTTCCTTTCTCCACGGCTCCATGGCCAACGCCCTGCCGCATGCCCTCGGCGCCCAGGCGGCCTACCCCGGGCGTCAAGTGGTGTCGGTGTCCGGCGACGGCGGCCTGTCCATGCTGCTGGGGGACCTTCTCACCGCCGTGGCGTCCCGGCTCCCGGTCAAGGTCGTCGTCTTCAACAATTCGACTCTGGGCCTGGTCAAACTCGAGATGCTCGTGGACGGCCTCCCCGATTTCGGTGTGGACGTGCCGGACATCAACTATGCCGAGGTAGCCCGCGCGATGGGCTTCCACTCGGCCCGGGTCACCGACCCCGCAGGGATCGCCGGCGCCTACCGCGAGGCGTTCGCCCATCCCGGCCCTGCGCTCGTGGAGCTCATCACGGACCCGCTGGCCCTGTCCATCCCGCCCAAAATCACCCGGGACCAGGTCGTGGGTTTCGCCACGTCGATGTCCAAGGTGGTCCTCAACGGAGGGGCGGGCGAAGCCGTCAGCATGGCCCGCAGCAATATCCGCAACCTCCCCAGGCGGTAGGCGCCGGCCGTCCGGCCCTGCGACGAGGGGCCGTCGCAGGGCGAGGCGCGGGCGCCCCTTCGCCGTCGGCTCCTCTTCTCGCCGAAACTGCAGTTAACCACCCTTCACGCATGGCAAAGCGTGGTGAGCTGCACACTCGGCGGAGGCGGTGGGCCCCTGCCTGCGGGCGGCCCGCGACCGGCTGCCGTACCGCGTTGGCTACTGCTTGAAGGCGGCGTCGAAGGAGGCGCCGGAGGGGGCGAAGTCGAAGGACTTCAGGAAGGCCAGCGCCTCAGGGGCGCCCTGCAGACGGTCCATGCCCGCGTCCTCCCACTCCACCGAAATCGGCCCGTCGTAGCCGATCGCCGTCAGGGCCCGGAAGCTTGCCTCCCAGGGGACGTCGCCGCGGCCGGTCGAGACGAAGTCCCAGCCCCGGCGCTGGTCCCCCCAGGGCAGGTGCGAGGAGAGGATGCCGTTGCGCCCGCCGCCCATCCGCATCTTCGTGTCCTTGCAGTCGACGTGGTAGATCCGGTCCGCGAAGTCGGAGATGAACGCCACGGGGTCGATCTGCTGCCACATAAAATGGCTCGGATCCCAGTTCAGGCCGAACGCCTCGCGGTGCCTTATGGCTTCCAGCGCGCGCTGGGTGCTCCAGTAGTCGTAGGCGATCTCCGACGGATGCACCTCGTGCGCGAAGCGGACCCCGCATTCGTCGAACACGTCGAGGATCGGGTTCCAGCGGTCGGCGAAGTCCCGGTACCCGGCCTCGATCACCTCGGCGGAGACCGGCGGGAACATTGCGACGTACTGCCAGACGGAGGAACCGGTGAAGCCCACGACGGTCTTCACGCCCAGCCGCTGCGCCAGGCGTGCGGTCAGCGTCATCTCCTCGGCGGCCCGGGAGCGCACGCCCTCGGGGTCGCCGTCGCCCCAGACCCTGGGCCCGACGATCGCCTCGTGCCGGAAATCGATCGGGTCGTCGCACACAGCCTGGCCCTTGAGGTGGTTGGAGATGGCCCAGACCTTCAGCCCGTTGCGTTCGAGGATGTCCAGCCGGTCCTGGATGTAGGCGTCGTCGTCCCACCGCCAGGCGTCGAGGTGGTCCCCGGAGACGGCGATTTCCAGGCCGTCATACCCCCACTGGCCGGCCAGTTCGGCCACCTTCTCGAAGGGCAGGTCGGCCCACTGGCCCGTGAACAGCGTGTAGTTTCGTCCCACTAAGCATCTCCTCGGTTCGGGAAGCGGGCGTGGGGCCCGGCCTCCGGCGTCACAGGTCCACCGCCCGGCTGCCCTGGGCCGCACTGACCAGCAGGGCCTCGAGCACCCGCTGCACCGCGAGCCCGTCCTCGAACGAGGGGGACGGCGCCGTCCCGGACTCGATCGCCCGGAGCAGGTCGGCGGCCTGGCTGGTGAACGTCGAATCCCAGCCTAGTAGGTGGCCGGGCGGCCACCAGGCCTCGAGGTAGGGGTGGGAGGGCTCGGTGGCGAGGATCATGCTGTAGCCCTGGGCGTCGGCCGGGGCTCCGGCGTCGAAGAACCGCAGCTCGTTGAGCCGTTCCAGGTTGAACTGCAGCCCGCCGCGGGAGCCGAACACCTCGATCTGGAATGAGTTCTTCCGGCCGGTGGCGACCCGGGAGACCTCGAGGCTGGCCACTGCGCCGCTGCCCAGCCGCAGCGTCGCCCAGGCCGCGTCGTCGACCGTGACCGGTTCCGGTCCGTGTCCTCCCTCCCGCGTTGGAACAAAGGTGTTCACGGTTCCGGACACCGAGACGACGGGCGTCCCAAGGAGGAACAGCACCTGGTCGACGGCGTGGGAGGCGAGGTCGCCGAGGGCACCGGAGCCGGCGGTTTCCCTGCGCAGGCGCCAGGACATCGGGGCGCCCTCGTCCGAGAGCCAGTCCTGCAGGTAGCTCAGGCGCACCTGGCGGACCTCCCCGAGCCGGCCTTCGGCGATGAGCTTACGGGCCAGGGCCAGCGCCGGCAGCCGGCGGTAGTTGAAGGCGACCATCGACTGCACTCCGCGGGAGCGGGCCTTCACCGCGGCCGCCGCCATCAGCGCCGCCTCCGGCACGGAGTTCGCCAGCGGTTTCTCCACGAGGACGTGCTTGCCGGCCTCCAGGGCGGCGATCGCGAGCTCGGCGTGCAGGTGCCCGGGAGTGCAGATGTCAACGATGGCGACGTCGTCCCGCTCAAGGACGGAGCGCCAGTCGGTGGCGCTCTCCTCCCAGCCGAACTGCCGCGCGGCCTCCCGCACCTGCGCCGGATCCCGGCCCACCAGCACCTTCTGGGCGACCCGCGGCGAGGGGTAGAAGGCATTCACATTGCGCCACGCGTTGGAGTGGGCCTTGCCCATGAAGGAATAGCCGAGGACCGCCACCCCCAGGGGGTCCGCCGAAACATCGGACGGGGAAGGGGCGGGTGCCGGAACGGTGGTGGTCATGTAGGGATCTCCTTAGAGGGCGGCTGCGGGGACCGAGCGCAGGAACCGCAGTCCGTCCCGGGCCAGGGCGTCCTGTGACTCCGCTAGCGGGCGCCAGATGGAGGCGGCCGTCGCAATGCTGGCGTTGTCCGCCGTGAAGCTTTCGATGTTCACCGCGCCCCGGTAGCCAATGGCGTCGAGGGCCGTGAAGATGCCGGTCCAGTCGGTCTGGTCACCGCCCGGGGCGCCCCGGTCGTTGCCGCAGACCTGCAGGTGCACCAGGTGTTCCCCGGCGGCCCGGATGGCGTCCGCCGAGGAGCGCTCCTCGATGCCCAGATGGTAGGTGTCCAGGGCCAGGCCCACGCCCCGGCCCAGCAGCGGACCGAGTGCCTCCAGCGCCTGGGCGGTGGTGTTGAGCAGCGAGGTCTCGTACCGGTTGAGGGGTTCGATTCCCAGCACGACACCGGCCTCCAGCGCCTCGTCGGCCAGCGGGGCCAGGTTCCGGCGCAGCTGGGCGTAGGCGTCCTGCCGCGCCGCTTCGTCCATCCGCCAGACGCGGCCGGTGGAGGAGTAGAACGGCCCGCACACCGCCCCGGCACCGATGTCCCGGGCCAGGGCGATGCACGCGCGGAGGTAGCCCTGGGTTTCGGCGATCACGGGCTCCTCGGCCGAAACCAGGTCCCGACCCGGGGCCATGGCCCCGACCACGAAGGGCTGCAGGCCGCCCAGGGCGGCCCGCACCGCCTCAGCGGAGAGGTCCCCGGCGTTCTCGAGGGGCAGCTCGACCGCATCGAAGCCCATGGCGGCGATGCGGGCAAGCAGAGGAGGCAGGGTGGCGTCGGTGAGCGGGGATTCCCACACCCAGGTGTTGACGCCGATGCTGCGGTGCATGCTGCCCTGCCTCCTGAACGTGCTGCCGGCCGGTTACGGGATCTGACGTTCCTGCCAGACCTCGGGGTACCCCGGGAGGTCGGTGCCGCCGAACTTGGCGTAGTGGCCGTCCGGCATGCCCTCGTTCGAGGCAAGGAAGTCGGCCCGTTCCTCTTCGGGGATGGGGGTCTGGGGGAGCACCCACTCCTTGGGCACTTCCTCGCCGGCGAAGATCTTCTCCACGGCCAGGAGCGGGGTGCGCCACTGGAAGTTGGAGTAGACGGGTGCGAGTCCCGTGAGCCCGGTCTCCTCCCACTTGCGCAGGAAGCTCATCTCGTCCTCGCCGGTCATGACCGGGTAGTCCTTGCCGGCGTCCTCGAAGGCTTCGATGGCGGCGACGGCGCCGTCACCGGCGTCCATCCACACGCCCTGCACGTCGCCGGTCGCCAGCTCATCCGAGATGATCTTCTTGATCTCGGTCGGGTCGGCCCCGGTGAAGTAGTCGGTCGCCTCGATGCCGTTCTCCTCGAAGATCTTCTCCGCCGCCGCCCAGCGCTGCTCGAGCACGTCGACGCCGGGGAGGATCCGCAGGGCCACCACCTTGTCGCCCTCCTCGAGGTTGTCGACTAGGAATTCGGCGGTGTCGATGCCCCAGGCGAAACCGCCGATCGGGTGGATGAAGGTGGTGGCGCAGTCGGTATCGACGCCGCGGTCGAAGACGATCACGGGCTTTCCGGTCTCACAGGCCCGCTCGACGGCCGGAGTCATGGCGGCGGTGGAGTTGGGCGAGATGATGAACGCGTCGCAGTCGCCCTCGGCGATGAAGTAGTCGATGTCGGCGATCTGGGTGTTGTCGTCGTCCTGCGCGTCCCGGGTCTCCATCTCGGAGATCACGCCCTGCTCCACGAGCACCTCAAGCTGCTGGTTCATGGTGATCCAGCCGGTCTGGCGCCACGGGTTGGAGATCGACGCGTTGGCGAAGCACACCTTCTTGGCGCCCTCGGATGCGAACTCGGAGGTGTCGGTCATCTCCCCCTCGAGGTATTGCAGCCACGGCTGCTCCGGGTCGCCGGTGAAGCTGGCCGAGCGCTGCTCGGACTGCTCGTCGAACGCCTCCTGGTCGAACCACTCGTCGCCGCCCTCCTCGGCCGGGGTGGCCGCCGCCTGCCCGCCTTCGGTCTCGGCGGCCGGCGGATTCTCGATGGATGGATCGGTGGTGCACGCGGTCAGGGCGAGCAGCGCTGCCGCTGCGACCGCCGTAACCTTTGATTGGATGCTTCGGCGCATCATTTTCCTCCCTCATTGGTGCCCACTGCGGGCGGCTGTGCAATTGGTATCTGCTTGTCGTGGGTGGCGCTTGACGCCCCGCGCCGGCGGCGCTCCCAGGTGCGTGCTCCGGCAGCGACGGCGGTGACGATGATGATGCCCTGGACGGTGTCGCGCCAGGTCGATGCGACGCCGGCGAAGTTCAGCAGCGCGAAGAGCATCTCCAGGGCGAAGGCCCCGGCGGCCGCGGAGAGCACCCAGCCGCGGCCGCCGCCCAGGACCACCCCGCCGAGGACGACGGCGGTGATGGCCGTGAACTCGTAGCCGCGCCCCACCGAGGGGTGCACCCCGGCGTAGCCGACCAGGATGATGCCGGCGACCGTGGCGGCGAGCGAGGAGAGGATGAAGGCGCGGGTGCGGATCCACCACACCCGGGCCCCGGTCAGGGCCGCGGCGCGGGCGTTGTCGCCGACGGCGATCAGGGTGCGCCCGTAGGGCCGGCGCATCAGCCAGAAGGCCCCGGCGGCGATGGCCAGGAGGATCAGCACCGGGTAGGGCAGGATCTCCAGCACCGGAATGTTCTCGATGCCGCCGCGGCCGATCTGGCGGAAGGTGTCCGCGGGGTTTCCGGTGGCGGCGCCGCCGGTCCAGTAGAGCACCAGGCCGAGCAGTGCGAGCATCATGCCGAGGGTGACGATGAAGCTTGGGATCTTCAGCAGCGTCGTCGCCAGGCCGTTGATCAGGCCGATCAGCGCGCCGAAGGCCAGCATCAGGAGCAGTACGGGAAGGACCTTCGCGTCGTCCTGGCCGATGAGGTTCCCGGCGATGATGACCTGGGCCGTCACCACCGATCCCATGGAGAGGTCGAATTCGCCCGAGACGATGACGAAGTACTGCCCGATCGCGGCGATCGCGATCGGTGCGGTGCGGCCGATGAAGCGGATCAGGGAGCCCGGCTCGCCGAAGGACGGGTTGACAAAGATGACGGCGGCGAGCAGGGCCAGCAGCAGGATGAACACCGCGCCCCCGGGGGTGCGCATGCCGCGCAGCAGGCGGTCCTTCCGGGGTGAGCGGTCGCGCCGCAGTTCGGCCTTCCGGTCCGGGGCGAGGGTACTCATGCGCCGACCTCCTGCCGGGTCGACACGGTTTCCTGCGGCGTGTCGTCGAACCGGGCGGTCCGGCTAGCCACCCGGCGTCCGGCGTAGACCGCGACGGCGGCAACGATGACGATGCCGCGCACCACGTCCTTGAGGAAGGGATTGATCTGCATCACGCTCATGATGTTGTCGATCATCGCGAAGATCAGGACGCCTCCGAGGGTTCCCACGAGCGAGCCCTTCCCGCCGGCCAGCAGGGTGCCGCCGAGGACGACGGCGGCGATGGAAAGCAGGTCGTAGCCGCCCTGGCTGCCGATGGTGGGGCTGCCCACGCCGAGCCGCGCCGCCAGCAGCAATCCCGCCATGCCGGCCAGGACGGAGCAGATGACGTGGGCGGCGATGATGGGGGTGCTGGTGCGGATGCCCGACATGCGGGCGACGTTGATGTCGCCCCCCACGGCGTACATCGAGTGCCCGAGCCGGGTGCGGTCGAGCACCAACAGGACGACGGCGGCGCAGGCGAGCATGATCAGGGTGGAGATGGGCACCGGTCCCAGGCCGGTCGCACCCACCAGCCGGAAGGACAGCGGGGCCTGCCCGGAGCTGCCCTTGTAGTTGGTGGCCAGGTAGCCGCTGATGATCAGGCCCGTGCCCAGGGTGGCGATAAAACCGTGGACCTTCAGCCCCGACACGACGAGCCCGTTGACGAGGCCGATGACCGCGGCCACCGCCAGTGCCACGAGGACGCCGGGGAGGATATTGGCCGGCTGGTTGGCCATGATTCCCGCCGCGAGCAGGCTGCTCAGGCTCACCACGTAGGGCACGGAGAGGTCGAGGCTCCCCACGAGGATCACCAGGGTCTGTCCGATGGCGATGAAGCCCAGCACGCTGGTTCCGGTGAGGATCGAGGAGATGTTGCCGGCGCTGAAAAAGCTGCGCCCTGCGGCGGCCACGAGGATGGTGCCGGCGATGATGGTCAGCAACACCACGAGGTAGACGATGTGGGTCGAGGTGAGCCGGGAGGTGATTTTCATGGAAGTGCCGTTTCGTTCCGGGCCCCGGTGGCAAGCTGCAGGACCTGTTCTTCGCTTGCGCCGGCCGGCAGCCCGCCGGCGATCCTGCCGTCGCGCATCACCAGGATGCGGGTGCTCATGCCCAGCAGTTCGGGCAGTTCGCTTGAGACCATGAGCAGCGCCCTGCCCTCGGCGGCGAGGGCCCGCATGAGGTTGTAGACCGCGAGCTTGGCCCCGACGTCGATGCCGCGGGTCGGTTCGTCGAGCAGGACCACCAGCGGGTCGATGGCGAGCCACTTGGCCAGCACCACCTTCTGCTGGTTGCCGCCCGAGAGGTACTGCACCTCCTGGTCGAGGTCGCGTGCGACGACCTCGAGGGAGGACAGGATGCCGGGGGTCGCTGCGCGCGCCTCGGGGGTGCGCCGCGGAAAGACCGACCGGATGACGCCGAGGGCGTTGTTGAGGATTGACTGGTTCAGGCTCAGCCCCTGCGCCTTGCGGTCCTCGGTGATCAGGGCGATGCGCCTCCGAATGGCCTCGCGCGGGGAGGTGGCGGTGAAGGGCCTGCCGTCCAGTTCCATCCGGCCGCGGGTGAAGGGTGCTGCGCCGAAGATCGCCTCGACCAGCTCGGTGCGCCCCGAGCCCTGCAGTCCGGCTACCCCGACGATCTCCCCGGCCCGAAGGTCGAGGTCGATAGCATCGAGCTGGTGGTTGCCGCCTCCTTCGATGCTCAGCAGGACCCGTCCCACTGTGGTGCCGGGGTGTTCCTCCGGGTAGTAGGCCGAGATGGGACGGCCGACCATCATGCGCACGAGGGCGGCGTCGTTGAGCTCGGCGGCCGGCTGGGTGCCGACGATCCGCCCGTCCTTGAGCACCGTGATGGTGTCGCAGAGGTCGAAGATCTCCTTGAGCCGGTGGGAGACGTAGAGGATGGCCGTGCCGCGTTCCTTCAGCCGGTGCACGATGGCGTAGAGGAGTTCGACCTCCGCCCCGGCGAGGGCGGCGGTGGGTTCGTCCATGGAGATGATGCGGGCGTCGTAACTGACGGCCTTGGCGATCTCGACGATCTGCTGCTGGGCCACCGACAACGAGCTGACAGCTGCGCTGGGCCGGATGTTGCCGATGCCGAGCTGGTCGAGCAGTTCGGCCGTCCGGAGGTTCATCGCCTTGGTGTCGACGAGGAGGCTCCGGCGCGGTTCCCGGCCCAGGTAGATGTTTTCGGCCACGGTACGGTCGGGGAGCAGGTTGAACTCCTGGAACACCGTGGAGAGGCCCGCGAGGTGGGCCTGCGTGGGGTGGTGGAACTCCACGGGCTCCCCGTCAATTTCGATGGTTCCGGCGTCGCGCTGGTAGACCCCGGCCAGCAGTTTCATCAACGTCGACTTGCCGGCCCCGTTCTCGCCGACGAGGCCGTGGACCTCACCTGCGCGCAGCTCGAGGGCCGCGTCCTGGAGCACCGGCACCCCGAAGAAGGCCTTGGAGAGGCCGGTCACGCGGAGCACCGGCCGAGAGACGATCCCGTTCATGGAATCACTGTGACAGAGCTCACAACTTCTGTCGATACTCATTCAAAAGTCGCGTACTACTTGCTCGTTACCTGCTGACGTGACGAGTGAAAGTGCGCGTGCTTTACTGAACGCGTGTCATCTTTTCCAGCGCTTCCATGGACGGGAGCCCGCCCGTCAACGGTTCCCGCGCCGGGGGCGAGCGAAGTGTTCCAGCTGCTTCGGGACGGGCAGCCGCGCACCCGGGCCGAACTCGCGCAGCTGACCGGCCTCGCCCGCTCTACCGTCGCCTCGCGCGTTGACACCCTTATCCGGCTGGGCCTGGTCGCCCCGTATGGTGGTGCTGCCTCCACCGGCGGCCGTCCGCCGTCGTTGTTTGCTCTCAACCCCGGAGCGCGCGTGGTGATCGGCGCCGACCTCGGTGCCACCCACGCCCGGGTGATCCTCAGCGACCTCTCCGGCACCGAGCTCGACAGCGCCCAGGCGGACCTCCCGATCACCGACGGGCCGGAGCGCGTCGTGGGCTGGCTCACGGAGACCATCGGGGCGCTCTTGACCCGCGCCGGCCGCAGCGTCGCCGAGCTCGCCGCTATCGGCATCGGCCTCCCGGGGCCGGTCGAGCACGAGACGGGCCGGCCCATGAACCCGCCGATCATGCCCGGATGGGACCGCATCGATGTCCCCACCCTCGTGCAGCGGAGCTATTCCGTTCCGGTGCTCGTCGACAACGATGTGAACATCATGGCGCTTGGGGAGCAGCGGTTCCACTGGCCCGACATCACCGAGTTCATGTTCATCAAGGTGGCCACCGGGATCGGGGCCGGCATTATTTCAAGCGGCTCCCTCCAGCGTGGAGCCCAGGGCACGGCCGGGGACCTCGGCCACGTCCGGGTGCCCCGCGGCGGGGAGATCTGGTGCCGCTGCGGCAATACCGGCTGCCTCGAGGCGCTGGCCGGCTGGCCCGCGCTCGCCGCGGCCCTCAACACGGAGACCGGGCTGACGCTCTCCTCCAGCGCGGACGTCATCCGGCTGGTCAGGTCCGGGGACAGCACCGCCATCCAGGTGATCCGGCAGGCCGGCCGGGACATCGGGGACGTCCTGGCGACCTGCGTGAACCTGACCAACCCCTCGGTCATCGTCATCGGCGGCAGCCTCGCGCAGGCGGGGGAGCACCTGCTGGCCGGAATCCGGGAGGTGGTGTACCGGAGGTCCCTGCCGCTGGCCACCGAGCACCTGCGGGTGGTGCCCTCCGTCGCAGGCCAGCGCGCCGGTGTGCTCGGTGCCGCGGTCATGGCGATCGCCCACGTCCTATCGCCGGAGGCCATCGAGGCGGCGAGCGCCACCCTCACCTGATCCGTACCTCGGGGGAAGGGGTGCCCCTATCGGCCCTATTTGGTGCAATTGAACTGTCGATGGGGAATCCGATGATGGGGAATCCGAACGGGAGGAAGAGCACATGCAACAGCCCAGGGTCCTTGCCCTCATCCTGGCCGGAGGCGCCGGCGGCCGGCTGGGTGTCCTGACGGACCACCGGGCCAAACCGGCGCTTCCCGTCGGCGGCACCTACCGGATGATCGACATTCCCCTGTCGAACCTCTATCACAGCGGCTATGCCGACGTGTGGATCGTTGAGCAGTACCAGCCCACATCGATCAACGACCACCTGGCCAACGGCCGGCCCTGGGACCTTGACCGGACCAAAGGGGGCCTTCGGGTGCTGCCGCCCTTCCAGGGCAACGACGGTGAGGGATTCGCCGAAGGCAACGCCGATGGGATCTACAGGCAGGCGGACTTCATCCGCGAGTACGGCCCTGACCTCGTGCTGGTCCTCAGCGCCGATCACCTCTATCAGCTGGACTACCGGGAGGTGGTGCAGACCCACCTGGACTCCGGGGCGGTGCTGACCATGGTCACCACCCGCTTTGACGGGGACGCCTCCCAGCACGGCGTGGTCGAAGCGGAGAACGGCCTGGTCACCGGGTTCCAGTACAAACCGGACGAGCCCTCGACAGACCTCGTCGCAGCCGAGATCTTCCTCTACGACGCCTCAACGCTCCTTGACACCCTGGCGATGCTGCAGGAGACGGAGGGGGAGTTGAAGGACTACGGCCACCAACTGGTCCCTCACCTGGTGAAGAACACCAAGGTTGCCGAGCACCGGCTCGAGGGTTACTGGCGGGATCTGGGGCGGCCCGAGAACTACCACCGCGCCCATATGGACCTGCTCGAAGGCAAAGGCCTGAACTTCGATGACCCGAAGTGGCCCATGCTCACCGGGGCTCCGCGCCGGATGCCGGCCTTCGTGGCCGCGGGCGCACGCATCGAGAATTCGCTGCTGTCCCCCGGATCCACAGTGCGCGGCCACGTCTCCGGCAGCGTCATCGGCCCCGACGCCGTGGTGGAATCCGGGGCTGTCGTCCGGAACTCGGTGCTGCTCGAGGGGGTCACGGTGGCCGCGGGGGCGGAGGTCACAATGGCAATCGTCGACGCCGGCGCGTCAATTGAGGCGGGCCGGAGAATCGACGGGACGGAGGGCCTCATCACCGTCGATGGGGCGGGGCAGGAACACTCCTGATTCCCTCCGGATCCCGGCGGCGCACGGGCCCCGCAGCGTCCGGGCGGGGACCGCTGGTGGCCGGGGCGACGGCGAGCACCACCAGGGCCGCGGCGATGGTTGCCAGTCCGGCCCACCCGGCCGCCGTCAGGTGTTCGCCCACGACGAGGACCGCAAGGAGCGCCGCGACGGCGGGCTCGCTGAGCGTGAGCGTGGTGGCGGTACTGGGGCGCACCCGGGTGAGGCCGTAACCGAACAGCAGGTATCCCAGAAACATCGGCACCAGCGCCATATATGCCCCAACGGCGATCGATTGCCCGGAGGCGAGCAGCGGTGCCCCCGTGAGAAGCAGGACCGGCAGCAGGAGGGCCCCGCCGGTGCCGAACACCGCGCCCATGGAGGCGGCCCGTTCCACGCCGGAGGACATCAGGCGGTGCACCACCCAGGAATAGGTGGCATAGGTGGCGCCGGCAACCAGACCGAGCGCGATGCTTCCGGCCAGCGGGAGGACGGCAGCCGGGGAGCCTTCCAGCCTGGACAGGCAGAGCAGGACGCTTCCCGCGATGCCCAGCGCCGCGGCAAGCATCCACCAGCGGCTGAGGGAGCGGCCCTCGAGGACCCGTTCGAGCACGCCCGAGGCCAGCGGGGCCGAGGCCAGTGACACCACCGTGCCGACCGCCACCCCGCCCAGGTGCATCGAGCTGTAGAAGGCAAGGGGGTAGACGGCGACGGACACCGCGCCGGCGGCGACCAGGGGCGCGTGGCGGCGCAGGCCGGGGCGGGCCCGGCGTAGTGCCGGGACGGCGATCACCGCCTGCAGGAGCCCGCCGATCCCCAGGGCGGCGGCCCCGATCGCCAGGGGCCCCACGCCGGGGGCAAAGGTCGCGGCCGTGCCGGTGGTGCCCCACAGGAAAGAGGTCACGAGGATTGCGGCAGCCCCCAGCGGCAGGCCGCGGCTCACCGGCCCACCACCCGGGCGGCGGCCCCGGCAGGGGCTTGAGGTCGTCGAACATCCACCGGCAGCTCCGCATCCCGGGGGAGGGAGCCCGGTAGGTCAGTTTATCCTCCGGTGTCGATCTTCCGGGCGGTGAGCAGCAGGTACTCCCACTCCATCCGCAGCGGCGCCCCTTGGCCGGAGCTGCCGGCCAGTTCGATCAGGGCCTTGTCCAGGGCATCGACCTTCTCCTGGTCATCGGCAATGAATTTGTACACCGAGATCGTCGGTCCGTAGAAGTCCTTGAAGTAGTGGAGGAACTCCTCCGGCCCGGCGAACTTGTCGATGACCACCGTCTGGGTCAACGCCCGGAGATCGGTGACCTGCGCTCCCAGCAGTTCCTGGACGTGGTCCTCGCTGCCCCACAGGGGCGGCGGCTGGGCGCCGGGCGGGGGCGGGGGAGCGAACGGCTTCATGGTGGCGAACATCTTCCCGATAAACCCTCCGGGGGTCCAGCTCAGCAGGCCGATGGTGCCGCCGGGCCGGCACACCCGAACCAGTTCGTTGGCGGCCGCCTGGTGGTGCGGTGCGAACATCACCCCCACGCAGGACATCACCACGTCGAATCCGTTCTCGGGAAAGGGCAGGGCCTCGGCGTCGGCCTCCTGCCATTCGAGGCTCGCGCCCCGGGCCGCGGCGTGGTCACGGCCGGCGTTGAACAGCTCGGGGGTGAGGTCGCTGGCGATCACGTCCGCACCCATCATGGCCGCCGGGATGGCCGCGTTGCCCGCACCGGCTGCAACATCAAGGACCCGCTGCCCGGGCCGGATTCCGCACGCTTCGACGAGGACCGCTCCGAGCTCGGAGATCAGGTCGCTGGCCAGGGTCGGATAGTCGCCCTGTGCCCACATGGCGCGGTGCTTTTGCTTGAGCGCCCGGTCCGCGTCGGACGCAATCTTCACGTCATCCATCGTTCTACCTTCTGCTTTTGGGGTGGGGAGAGGCAGCGCGCTGTCGAGGCAGTGGAGGCTGTGATGCGAGCCATTGTGCGCGCGGCGGGCGGAGTTGTAAAGGTTTCCGCCCGCCTTCCCGGCACCCGGACTCAGCGCCCGACGGCGACCCGCGCGTCGGCTTCCTTCGCGGGGAAGGCCGGAGGATGGACCCCTGCCATTTCCTCCATCACCCGCACCACCTGGCAGCTGTAGCCGAACTCGTTGTCGTACCAGACGTACAGGACGAGGAAGGTGTCGTCGGCGATGGTCGCCAGGCCGTCGACGATTCCCGCGCGCCGCGAGCCGACGAAGTCGGTTGAGACAACCTCCGGCGAGTCGATGTAGTCGATCTGCTTGCGCAGGTCCGACTGCAGCGACATCTCCCGCAGGTAGGCATTGACCTCCTCCTTCGTCGTGCCGGTGCGCAGGGTGAGGTTCAGGATCGCGATGGAGACATCCGGGGTGGGAACGCGGATGGAACTGCCGGTCAGCTTCCCCTCGAGTTCGGGCAGCGCCTTGGCGACGGCCTTTGCCGCACCGGTCTCCGTGAGCACCATGTTCAGGGCTGCCGACCGCCCCCTCCGGTCCCCGCGGTGGAAGTTGTCGATCAGGTTCTGGTCGTTGGTGAAGGAATGGACCGTCTCCACGTGCCCGTGCACCACCCCGAACCGGTCGTTGACGGCCTTCAGGACGGGTGTGATGGCGTTCGTGGTGCACGATGCCGCGGTGATGATGGTGTCATCGCCGCTGATGGTGCCGTGGTTGATGCCGTGCACGATGTTCTTCAGCGCGCCCTTGCCCGGCGCGGTCAGCAGGACCTTCGCCGCACCCTTGCTGAGCAGGTGCTGGGACAGCCCGTCGGCGTCGCGCCAGCGGCCGGTGTTGTCCACCACGAGCGCGTCGTGGATGCCGTACCGGGTGTAGTCGATGGTCGAGGGATCGTTCGAGTAGATCATCTGGATGGGAATCCCGTTCGCGGTGATGATCTCCGCTTCCTCGTCCACCTGGATGGTGCCTTCGAAGGAGCTGTGAACCGAATCGCGGCGCAGCAGGCTCGCCCGCTTCACGAGGTCGTTGTCGGAGCCCCGGCGGACGACGACGGCGCGCAGCCGCAGGCCATGGCCGCCACCGGCCTTTTCGATGAGCAGGCGGGCCAGGAGGCGCCCGATCCGGCCGAAACCGTAGAGGACGACGTCGGTGCTCGTCCGCTCGTCACGGCCGCCCTTGCCCACGACGTCGGCGAGTTCGTCGCGGAGGAAGTCCTCAAGTGAGCGGCTCCCACCCTCGAGGTCGTACTTCAGACGCAGCCTTGCGATGTCGATCGCCGCCGCGCCGAGATCGAGGCGCGAGAGGATCTCGAGCATCGGCAGGGTGTCCTCGAGGCGGAGTTCCTCCGTGCTGATCCGCCGCGCGAACCGGTGCGCCTTGAGGATGTTCATTGTCGACTTATTGATGAGGCTGCGGCCATGGATGCTGGTCACCACATTGTTGGTGCGGTACAGGCGGCCGATCAGCGGGATCATCGCTTCGGCGAGCGCCTCCCGGTCCATCCAGGTCCCGCGGCTCGTGGTCGGATCGTCGTGCGTCAACTGTGTCCCTCACTGCGCCGGGAGCACCGGCGCGTACTCATCCAGCCGGATGGGACGCAGGGATAGCGCCAGGCATCGTCGACTGGTCGTTTGACTCATTACACCGCTTCCGGTGCGTGCCAGCCAACTTCAAACACGGCCCTTGCATGCCGCCGTCGATTCGGGGCGCCCGCCCCGGGGGTGCAGGCCGTCCGCGGCGGTGGCGCGCGGCGCAGTATTTGCGCAATCTTCACCCACCGGGGCTGCCGGAGGATTTCGCGCCCTTAGGCTCATCGGATGGGCTCCTGGGGGACGGAAATTTTCGACAACGACGACGCTTTGGACGTTCGGCGCGAGTTCGGGGACCATCTTGCGAAAGGGGCCACTCTGGAGGAGGCCACCGCCTGGATCCGCAGCGACTTCGGCGTTGACAAGGCCTTCGCGCTCTCCCGCGGCGCGGACGACAACGATGTCTGGCTCAGCCTCGCCGCCGTCCACAACGAGAGGGGGCATTCGTCGCCGCCGGTTGCCGCCCGGGCCCTTGGCATTGTCGAATCCCGCGAGGAACTGGAACGGTGGCTCGAGGAGGACCGTCCGGCGCGCGCGGCGGCGCTCGCCGAGTTCGGGCGGGCCCTGCAGGATGCGAACCCCGGCGTACAGCCCCAGCGGACACCGCCCTTCTGGTCAAGCCTTGCACGCCTGCGGCGGATGCCGTGGTGGGCCCGTGTGCTGGTGGCGGCTTTGATCGCGCTCGGGCTTTTCCTGGTCCTGATGGCATGGGGGTACTCGGCCACCAATGCCGCGGTGTGGCCCGTGATCGCGTGGGTTGTTTATACGGGAAGGACGATCTGGCACCAGTTCTTGGTGTGGCTCGGCTTCCGTAGAAAAGGTTGACACGGGCAACCGGTAACGGTTGACTCAGGACACCACATCCGCTCCTTGGGGAGGAACACCATGACGTCATCCAGGAAATTCGCCGCCCTCTCGCTGGCCGTGCTGCTCACCACCGGCGCAACGGCGGCGGCCCCGGCCTTCGCAGTGGGCGAGGGCCCGAACTACGGCGGCCACGAGACCATCAACACCTCGATCCTGCGCTCCTACGACGAGGTCGTCGCGGAGCTGAAGAACCAGGACGCCCGCCAGTCCGCGCTTGAGCTGGAGGTGATCGGGCAGTCGGTCAAGGGCCGGGACCTGTACCTGGCGAAGTACATCAACAATCCGGACAACCCCACGATCCTCTACCTGACGCAGCAGCACGGCAATGAGCAGCTCACCACCGAGGGTGCCCTCGAATTCATCAAGCACCTGGGGACCGGAAAGTCCCGGGGGGCACTCGCGGGCGTGAACATCCTGGTGGTGCCCATGCTGAACCCCGACGGTGCCATGGGGGACGTCAACTTCCCGTTGGACGGCTACATCGCCGACGGCGGAAGGACGCTGACGCGGGCCAACGCGAACGGGGTCGACCTCAACCGCGACCACGTGACCAAGCTCCAGCCCGAGACCCAGGCCCTCCACAACAACGTCATGCGGGCCTACGACATTGACTACATGATCGACCTTCACCATCAGGGGACCCGTAGCGAACGCGACGGGCAGCTGGTTTCGGGCTCGATCCTCTATCCGACCACCGCCAATGTCGAGCCTGCGGTCCTTGAGGGCTCCAAGCGGCTCGGATCGGTGGTGTTCGATGCCGTCGACTCCACCGGGTGGGGACACCTGGGCCGGTACGTCGGCGGCACGGCGGAGACGATCAGCCGCAACGGGATCGCCGTGGAGTACGGCATCTCGACGCTGCTTTTCGAAATGCGCGGAATGTCGGACAACACCGCCGAGTCCGCGGTGCTGGGCCAGAAGAGCAACGGCTACCTGATCCGGCAGACCGTTATCACCCTCGATGCGACGGCCCGCGCCATCGCCGACGGGTCAATCAGTTCCGCCGACACGTCCTTCTGGGACACCCTCGCGGAGCAGACCACCCGCCCGACGGAGTAGCCGCCGCCGGCGGGTACGGCCCCTCCGTGCCCGCCGGCGCCGGCGACGTCCAGTGTCCGCCGGGTTACGGAGGCCGTGTGAACCGGCGCCCGCAGCAGGGTCAGAGGGTCGCCGCCGCGAACCGCTTGCCGTCCGAGTTCTCGATCATGACGGCCCGGACCTTCGAAGGATCGAAGATCGCGCTTCCGTTGATCGTTGCCCCTTCGGCCGCGCCCTTCTCGGAAATGACCCAGCTTCCGGCGATCTCCCGGTTCCCGTCGATGCCCTCAACGATGAGCCGGCACCGTTCCCCCGCGGGGATGCCGGTCACGGCAGCGTTGACCTTCACGAACCCGGCCGCCGGCTGCACGCTCACGGTGAGCCGGGTGCCGGTGGCCGCGTCGACGGTGCTTGCATACCGGGTTCCCGGCACCTCGGTCGCGGGAGCGGTGGCCGCCGGCGGGGCGGGCGGAACGGGGGTGGACGCCTGCGGGGCGTTCATCGTGTACCCCAGCGTCCCGCTGACTCCAGCGACAAGCGCCACCAGCGCTGCGGCTGACGCGAAGGTGGCCACCCGCCGTCGTCCGGCGCGTGCCTGCGGTGCCTCGAGGGTGCGGCGCTGCCGAAGGGTGCGCTGCAGCAGCAGATCCGCGTCGGGCGGCGGTCCATCAAGCAGGGCCTCCGGGGGAAGGGACCGCAGGGAGCCTTCGAGCGCCCGCAGGGAGGCGAGCTCATCCCGGCAGGCCTGGCACGACGCAAGATGGTCCCGCGCGTGCCTCTCCTCCTCGCCGGTCAGCTCGTCCAGCCACACTGCCTGGACATCGAGGTGGGCATCAAACATGTTCATGGGCTACTCCTTCTATGTTGAGTCCCAGATCATTGAAGCGCTCCCGCAGAGTGCGCAGGGCATAGTAAGTTCGGGATTTCACGGTGCCCGGCGGAATGCCGAGCCGCTCCGCCGTCTCCCCAACCGTCCGCCCCTCAAGGTAGACGCATCTCAGCACATCACGATGGTCGGAGGACAACTGCGCCAACGCATCCATGGTCACCATGGTGGTCACGACCGACGCCGAATGGTCGGGCTCCAGCGGCACCGTCATTTCGTTCTCCGCAACCTCGAGCGGCCTGGCGTTGCGCGCCCGAACCCGGTCGGTGATGATGTTGCGGACCACCGTGAGGAGCCATCCGCGCACCGACCCTTTGCCGTTGCCGAGGGTTTGCTCGTGCTTCCACGCCCGGATGAGAGTTTCCTGCACAATATCCTCGGCGGCGGCCCGGTCGCCGGTAAGGCGGGTGGCGTACGCGAGCATCGCATTGCCGTGCTCCTGAAAGAGGGTGCGGATGAATTCGTCCCCGGGATCCTCCTGCGCCCGCCGTCGTAGGATCATTCGCCCTGTCCCTTCATCGGCATCGACCGGCAGGCGGAATGCCCCCGTGCCCGGCCCCTACCCATTACGGGAGCAGCGTTCTGTCGCGCAGACGCGTGCATGTCCCTCCTCTGCTTCTTTTCAGCGGTACAAAGGGGAACACGTGCCCCGGGCCGAACCGGTTCAATGGACGGCCGGCGGATCGTGAAACACCCCGATCTGCGCGTCGGCGCGGACAGAAAGGCGCTACTCAGGGACGCAGTGCCGCCCCTCGTTGAGGCACGCCAGCACGCTCTCCATCAGCCCGGCGGACATCAGGTTGATGAAGTGGGCATGGTCGCTCACCGGGCTTGAGCGTTCCTCTGGGAACGCGTCGACAACGTACCGGGCGCCGTCGGGCACGGTATAGGCCACCTCGAGGTGGAGCTGCGGCACCGGGAACGTGCCGGGCGGGCAGAAGCCGGCGCCGTCCGGATACCCGAGGTGGGAGCGGTGGTTGGGGCTGTCGGTCGACCGGCCGTCCCAGCAGCTGGGGAAATCAAAGATGCGCACCGTGTCTTCGCCCGAGGGGCAGAGCGGATAGTGGCGGCTGGCGAGGTCGGGGCTGCCCGAGCAGGACCACCGCAGGTGGTCCGTGCCCGCCCCGGCCTCGGTGTACCCGTGGGCGTTCCCGGCGGCGGTACGCAGGTTCGGGGGCAACGCCACCACATTGGCGGCAGGGCTGCCCCGAAACTCGATGAGGACCGAGCTCGGGGTGAGGATACCGTCGTCGTCGGCTGCTGAGCCGTGCGTGCCGAGTCCCGCCCCCGGACCGACCCGGAGCACGGGCCAGTAGTAGGACGACCGGTCGCCGTTTGTGCAGGTGGTCCCAGCAGCCGTCAGGCTCTCCTTGGTGGAGAAGGCGTTGGTGGAGAGGTTGCCGACGTAATCGTGGACGTGGTGCGCAGCGCCCCGCTTGCCGGGGCTGACGACGAGATTGTCGGAGTTCCGCACCTTGCCGCTGTTTACTCCGCAGTCGACGGTGAACGACCCGAGGGAGGCCCCGGGCTGCGCTTCGGGGGAGGCAGCGGCACGGGGGGCCTTCGAGATCGGCTCGTACGCGGCGGCGCTCGGCGACGACCCTGCGGCCCCCGGGAGGAACAACAAACCCGCGGTGAGCGCGGCGAGAACGGCAAGGAGGAAGGCAAGGGCGGGAGCCTTGAACTTCCCTCCCGGTTTACGAAACACGGAGTGGACCCACGGCGGACGGTAGAACTCTTGCTCCGTTGCGCCGGACAAATCTGGAATTCAGGTGGTGCGCCTTCCGAACAAAGATCCCGAAGCGATGATGCGGGGAACTGCGTGCCCGGGACCCCACTACTTTACCCGGTTCCCGGCCGCGGATCGGCCGGAGCCCCCCGGTGAACCGTTCGGCGCCATGGTCCGTGTGGTGGAGGTGATGGACCGCCATCGCCTCCACCCCCAGTCAAAGGATGATCGAATGACCCTGAACCGCACCGCCCTCAAAGCAGCACTGATTCCCGTTCTCCTGGCGACCCTGGCCGGCTGCAGCACGGCCGCCGAGCCGGCCTCGTCCGCCTCCGCCGCGCCGTCCTCCACGGCCGCGCCCACCCCGGCGGAGGCTGCCCCCGCACCGGGCGAAGCATCCCCGGCGCCCGCAAAGGCTCCGACGCTGGTCCGCACCCAGGGCGCCGTTCAGATCTTCGACGGCGCCGCCCCGACTCTGCTGGACACCGCCGACAGGTACAGCGCCAAGAACGCCATCCAGCTTACGGCGGGGCCGGCGGCCGGCACCGCCGTGACGGACGCAGGCGGATTCTCCCTCTACCGCTTCGACAACGACACCGCCAGCCCGTCCACGACCACCTGTGTCGATGACTGCGCGGTGAACTGGCCGCCGCTACTGGTGGACGGCACCGCCAAAATCTACACTGAGAACGTCGACGCCAGCCTGATCGGCTACGTCGAACGGTCCGACGGGACCTGCCAGGTGACTCTTGGCGGATGGCCCGTTTACTACTTCGCCGGGGATACAGCCCCGGGTCAGGCGCTTGGCCAGGGCATTGGGGGCACCTGGTTCACGATCGACGGAACCGGCAAGAAGGCCGCCCAGACGGCTGCTCCGTCGGAGGTCCCGGGATACTAAGCCGGCATCCCGGGCCGATTGAACCCATTCCCCTCACGGCCGCGCATCGACCAGGCGTCGGTGACGGCCTGCCCGGGCGCGAGTGCCCTTCTGAGGGGACCCAGGAAACCCAGGAAATTCAGGAGACCATAGTGACCGCAGAACCGAATCCAGCCGCCACCGGCCCCATTCTGGCTGCCGCCGGGGAGAGCGCCTACGCAGCCGCGACCTCCAGCTACAACCTTGCGGTGGAGATCCGTCCACAGTTCGCCGCGACGGCCACCACCGTCGCAGAAGTCCAGGCCATCCTCAGGGAGGCGGCGGCTCAGAACCTGTCGGTTCGGGTGCATGCCACCGGGCATGCCTCCGGATCGGCGCTTCCCTACGGGGCGGATGACGTGCTCATCCGGGTGCGGATGGAAGGCGGAGTCGCCGTCGACCCGGAGGCCCGGACGGCGGTGATTCCGGCGGGCACTCCCTGGGGGGAGGTGCTGGCCGCCTCCGCCCCCCACGGCCTGGTTCCGCTGCACGGGTCCTCCCCGACGGTGGGGGCGGTCGGTTACCTGCTGCGGACGGGGCTGAGCTTCTACGGCAGGCGGTACGGCCTTGCCTCGAACTCGGTCACCTCGATCACGCTTGTTGCCGCGGATGGTGCCGTGGTCACGGTGGACCACGACAACGACCGTGAACTGTTCGACGCGCTGCGCGGCGGTGGCGGCGGCTTCGGCGTCGTCGTCTCGGTGACCGTGTCCCTCTTTGCCATCGACCCGGTGTTCACCGGGGCCGCGTTCTGGCCGGCCGCCGAGGCCCCGTTCCTGCTTCAGGCGTGGGAGGAATGGGCCGAAACCGCCCCGCCCGAGGCCTCCACGGCGTTCCGCGTCATGAACCTGCCGCCCCTGCCCGGGATCCCACCGGCGCTCACGGCGGGCCCGGTTGTATGCATTGACGGAGCCGTACTCGACGGGGAGGGGCGCTCCGGGGCGGAGATCGCCGCGGACCTGCTGGAGCCCCTCCGCCGGCGGGTCGACCCGATCCTCGACACCTGGCACCCCGGGGTCCCGACCGACGTGCCCGCAACCCACATGGACCCGCCGGACCCGGCGCCGTTCGTGGGCGACCACCAGATGCTGAAACCCCTCGGTGCCGCCGGGCGCCAGGCGCTGCTTTCGATCGCCGGCACGGCCGCTGGAGCCCACCTGACGATCGTTGAGCTCCGCCAGTTGGGCGGGGCCCTGGCCGCCCCCGACCCGCGAGGGGGCGTCGTGAACTCCCTGTCCGGCACGTACGGCGCGGTCAGCGTAGGCATCCTGGCCGGCCCTGATGCCGCGGAGGGGGTGGAGGCCGAACTGGCCGCACTGCGTGCGGCGCTTGAGCCCTGGGACACCGGCCGAACCGCTCCAAGCTTCGTTGACCGCTTCGACGGGCCGCAGCGGTCCTTCGACGACTCGGTGGCGGAGCAGGTCGAGGCGGTCCGCCGGCGGGTGGATCCGCAGGGCAGGTTCGGCCGCGACGCCTCATATGCCGTGCCCGCGGGCTCGCGGGGATGAATCGAACGGTATGACGACATCGTTCCGGTACGAGGTGGAGGTGCTGCACCTGCTCGTGTCACCGGCGCACGCTTACTTCGGCCGCGCACGCGACGGGGCGGCGGACGTCCCGACGACGGACGCAGACAGGGTTGACCTTGTGGCGGGCAAGGGGATCGTCGGCGACCGGTTCTTCGGCAAGGCGGCGCACATGGATGCGGCGGTGACGCTGATGGCGGTCGAGGCACTCGATGCGATCGCCGATGAACTGGGGGTCGAGCACTTCGACCCGCTGCTTCCCCGGCGGAATGTGATCCTCCGGGGCGCTCAGCTCGCACCCCTGGTCGGGGAGGAGTTCGCGCTCGAATCCGGGGGCGACACCGTGACGCTTCGCGGCGGGCGTCCGGCCCACCCCTGTGTCTGGATGGACCGGGTGATGGCCCCCGGCGTGCACTCCGCGATGCGCGGGCGCGGGGGGATCCGCTGCCAGGTGCTTTCGGACGGCGTGCTGCACCGCGGGCCGGCCGTGCTGGTCAGCCCCGTTCCGCTGGAGCCCGGGCAGGCGCATGTTCCGGCCCTGCGCCGGGCCACCCGGCTGCCCTGACCCCCGGGGCACCCTGCCCGGCCCGGGCCCCGTCCCGGCTCATCCCGTCGAACCGATCTTGGCACCCGGCGGGCTAGGGCAGGGGCCCGGTGAGGTAGCGCTGCAGTGTCGGTCCGAGCAGGGCGACGACCGTCTGCCGGTCCAGGCCCTGCAGGGGTTCCAGCCGCACGATCCGGTGTGCCACGAAAAATCCGATCGTCTGCGAGGCAGTCAGGGCTCCCCGGAGTTCGGCCTGATCCGACTGGAGGGCCATGGCCAGGGGGGTGATGACGGTTCTGCTGACGGCGTCCCTCACCATCCGTGCCCCCTCGGGCTCCGTCGCGGCGGTGCGGACCAGTGCAGTGATGACCGCCGATTTCTCATCGTCGGCGAGGATCCCCGCAATCGCGGCGGCCAGGACGCTGCCCGCGGCGTCGCGCGGTCCCTCAACGATCTGCCGGATGAGTGCGGATGCATCGACGGGGATGCTGATCACCTCCCGCAGGAGGTCTTCCTTCGAGCCGAAGTAGTGCCGCACCAGGCCCGGATCCACCCCTGCCTCCTTGGCCACGCCCCGCACCGAGGTTTTGGCGAAGCCCCCTTCGGCGAACTGGCGCCGCGCCGCGGCGAGGATCGATTCGCGCGTCTCGCTGACCCCCGGCCGGCGGCCCGGGCGGGCCGGCGGGGAGGGATTGAGCGGCGGACGGGGCGGAGTCGGCATGGTCCCATTCTGGCACTTGACAGAAGAATTCCCCAGGTGAAGAATTCCTCACATGAGGAATTATGGCAGGCAGGCGACGGTGCAGCCGGACGACGGCGCGGTGGAGCTTTCTCCACGGCGCCGGCGCGGAATCCTGGCGGTCGTTGCGGTGGCCCTGATGATGGTGGTCTCGGCGGTCAGCGGCCTTAACGTCGCGCTGCCGGAGCTGGCCCGGGACACCGGTGCCAGCCAGACCCAGTTGACCTGGATCGTTGACGCCTACACGGTGGTGTTCGCCGGCATGCTGCTTGGCGCCGGCGCCCTCGGTGACCGGTACGGCCGGAAGCGGATGCTGGTCGCCGGGCTGGTCGTTTTTGGTGCCGGCGCCGGCTGGGCCATGACGCTTGACGACCCGTCCGCGCTGATCGTCATCCGCGCGGTGATGGGCATCGGCGCGGCGGCGGTGATGCCGACCACCCTGGCGGTCATCACCACCTCCTTCCCGGAGGCTGAGCGGGGCAGGGCGATCGGCCTGTGGGTCGGGGTGGCAGGCGGCGGGGCCGTGCTCGGGCTCTTCGCCTCCGGCATCCTGCTCGAGTACTTCGCCTGGAACTCCTTCTTCGGCCTGAATGTCACCCTGGCCGCCACGGCCCTCCTGGGAACCATCGTCCTCATTCCCGAAAGCCGGAGCAGCGGGCCGGGCCGCTTCGACACAGCCGGTGCCGTGCTGGCCCTCGTGGCCGTGTCCTCGCTGGTTTTCGCCATCATCGAGGGTTCGGACCAGGGCTGGGCCGAACCCCTGACCCTCGTAGCCGCCGCGACCGCGGTGCTCAGCCTGGCCGGCTTCGTGGCCCGGGAGCTCACCGCGGCGGCACCACTGCTGGATGTGCGGCTCTTCCGCTCCCGCGGGTTCAGCGCGGGATCGGTGTCGATCACCATCCAGTTCTTCGCCGCCTTCGGGTTCTTCTTTCTCATTCTGCAGTACCTCCAGTTCGTTCTCGGGCGCACGCCGCTGGAGGCGGCCCTCACCATCCTCCCTCTGCCGTTCCTCCTTATTCCCACGGCGCGGCTGGCGCCCCGGCTAGCCGACCGGATCGGAATCAACATCACCGGTGCGCTCGGCCTGGGATCGATCGCCGCGGGACTGGCGATCATCTCCACCCTGACGGTGTCCTTCTCCGCAGTGACCTTCTACTCCGGGCTCTTCTTCTTCGCCGTCGGCATGGGACTGGCCGGCACCCCGGCCACCACCGCGATCACCCGGTCCCTCCCCGAGTCCCGCCAGGGCGTCGCCTCGGCGGTCAACGACGTCTCCCGGGAGTTCGGCAGCGCCCTCGGCATCGCGCTCCTGGGCAGCCTGCTCACCTCCACCTACCGCGACGCCCTCGCACCGGCCGTCGAGGGCCTTCCCGCCCGGGTCGCCGAAGGGGCGTCCGCGTCGATCGCCTTCGTCCAGTCCGAGAGGGTGAGGGACCTCGGCCCGGCAGCGCAGCCGCTCATTGACGCCGCCGCCAGGGCCTTCGTCGAGGGTGTCTCGGCCGCGACCCTGGCCGGCGCGGCCGTGGTCCTTGCCGGCGCCGTCTTCGTGTTGCTGCGCGCTCCCCGGAAGGCGTCCGCGGTCAGTTCCTGAGACACCCGTTCCGGCCCTGGGCCGCCCGCGCAGGGCGTCCCGGGGCCGCCGTCCGCCCTCCGCCGGCGGACGGGTTAGGCTGTGCCCTGTCCGCCGGTGGGCGCCGCGCCGGCGCCAAACAGTTCCGGTCCGGCCGAAGGGAGTGAGCCCCGTGGGGAAAATCCACGTCATCGCGCACCGCGGCGCGTCCGCCGACGCCCCGGAGAACACCTTGCCGGCGATCGACCTCGCCGTCGACCACGGCGCGGACTTCGTGGAGATCGACGTGCGCCGGACCCTGGACGGGGAGCTGGTCGTCATCCACGATTCCACCCTGCAGCGGACCACCGATGTGCTCCGGCTGTATCCCGGCCGCGCCCGGTACGACGTCGCCGGGTTCACCCTGGCCGAGATCCGGTCCCTCGATGCGGGAAGCTGGTTCGGGCCCGCCTTCGCGGGGGAGCGCGTGCCGACCCTCCGGGAGGTCCTCGCCGCCTTGGCCGGCCGGGCGGGCCTGCTGCTTGAGGTCAAGGACCCCGGGTCCGCCCCGGGCATCGCCGCCGACCTTCGGTCGGTGCTCGACGCCGCAGACTGGCTGGAGGACGCCCCGGCCGGGCGGCTGGTGGTGCAGTCAGCCGACTGGACCTTCGTGAAGGAGTTCCACTTCCTCCTGCCGGAGGTCCCCGTCGGACTGCTGGGCGGGCCGCCGCCCCCGCAGGAGATCGACGGCGCTGCGGGCTGGGCGTACTGCATCAACCCGAAGAACACCAAGGTAACCGCTGGGCTGGTCCGCCGCGTCCATGGCGGCGGGATGGTTCTGTGGCCCTACACGGTCGACAACCCGCGCCGCATGCGCGAACTGATCGCCATGGGAGTCGACGGCGTCATCACCAACCGTCCGGCGCTCCTGGCCGAGGTCCTGGCCGGGTCTGCACGACGTCGATTCACTTGGCTGGGGCGGTTGTGGCAGATCAGCAAGGCTTCCAGGTGAGGCCTCCGGGCGCATAGCAGCGAGGGCCGTTGTATCCGGGGTACGGGTTGGCAGGTGCGGGAGCCGGCGCCGGAGCGGGTGCGGGAACATAGGGCGCTGGAACCGGCGGAACATATGGATCTGGGGTCGGTGGAAGATTCGCGATCCGGTCACGTTCCGCGGCGGCCGCCGCCTCAGCCGCGATGCGGTCGGCCTCTGCTGCGGCTGCTACGGCCGCAACTCGTTCCGCCTCCGCGATCCGGTCGGCCTCCTGCTGGCGCTTCGCCGCGGCTTTGGCTTCAGCTGCCTCCTTGGCCTTCTGAGCAGCCCGGGCCTCCGTCCGGGCGAACTCCCTTCCGGCCTCCTCTCTGGCGCGCAGTTCCGACTCCCCGGTACTGATTGCAGCGGTCAGGTCGGAGGTTAGGGAACTCGCCTTTGCACTGCCGAGGGCGAGCCGGAGCGCAGATTTCTTCTGCAGCGCAAGAGCGTCCTGCACAGCCTTGGCGGTGGCTAGAGCGGCAGCGAGACCTGCTGCCGCTGCTGCCGCTGTCGCCGCGGTTCCGCCCACTGGCACCGCTGAAGCTTCGGCCAGAGCCTGGGTAGCATCTTCCACCTGGGTGGAGAGTGAACATTCGGTTTGCGGGCTGTGGAGTCCTGCACGGTCTGCCTTGGCTTCACTGTGCGCGGCTTGAACCTCGTCGAGGTACTTCCTGTTGGGCTCGAACACCACGGGCACGCCGAGCCCCTGGCGGGCAATTTCGGCGTTAACCAAGGTCCGGTCCGTCAGAAACACTGCTGCCAGGGTCCGGCCGTACTTGTCCTCCCGCTCCACATCGAAGTCGAGGCCGACCTGCGTGCCTGGCGGTGTCAACTCCTTGAGGAATTCCGTCGCCTCGGGGCCAAGGCACTCTATCGGCTTGTCCGGGTGCTTCGTCTCGGGAGTGTCGATATTGAGGAGGCGGACGGTTTTTTCATCACCGCCCATCTCGATGACCAGCGTGTCTCCATCGACGACGCGAACAACATTGCCGGCTTCCGCATCGGGAGAGTCGGAACAACCGGTCAGTCCTCCCACCAAGGCCGCGGAGACTACTCCCGCTACGAAAAGCCTGCGCCGGCCGACCGGATACACCACTGCTCTACCCCCATGATTTTCATTATTCGTGTCAACTGGCTGCACCGATTCGGCCTCCGCCGGCGTGTGGGGGGGCTGATACGCGCTCGCGGCGCACTCTCACCCCAGAACGCGGCAAATTGAGTGTATCGGTCCAACCGCTGTCGGAGGAGAGCTGTCCGGGTGGTAGCGGGACGGTAAGGAACGAGCCGGGCTTATAGGCTGAGCCGGTGAGTGAAACCCTCCCCGGAAACCGGCAGCTCAGCCGCAGCATCCTCCGGCTGGCCGTGCCCGCGCTGGGCGCGCTCATCGCCGAACCGCTGTTCCTGCTGGCCGACTCCGCCATCGTCGGGCACCTGGGCGTCGCCGAGCTCGCCGGCGTCGGCCTCGCCTCCACGGTCCTGCAGACTGGGGTGGGCCTGATGATCTTCCTCGCCTACTCGACCACCCCGGCCGTGGCGCGCCTCCTCGGGGCTGGCCGACGCGAGGAGGCCCTGGCCGCCGGGCGCGACGGCATCGGCCTGGCGGTGCTCCTGGGCGTTGTGCTCTCCGCGGCCGGCTGGATCTTTGCCCCGGCGCTCACCGCGGGCCTAGGTGCCCGGGGCGAGGTGCACGCCTTCGCCGTCGACTACCTCCGCTGGTCCATGCCCGGGCTCACCGCGATCCTCGTGGTCCTGGCCGCCACCGGGGTGCTGCGCGGCCTGCAGGACACCCGAACACCGCTGATCGTCGCCGCGGTGGGCTTCGGAGTCAATATCGTGCTTAACCTGCTGCTCGTGTACGGAGCGGGACTGTCAGTCGCCGGATCCGCCCTCGGGACCAGCATCACCCAGTGCGGCATGGCAGCGGCCTTCCTGACGATCATCTTCCGGTCCACACGCGCCGGCGCGGTGCCGCTGCGGCCGTCCTGGCGCGGGGTGCGGTCCACCGCCACTGTCGGCTCGTGGCTGATGCTGCGGACGCTCAGCCTGCGCCTGGCCATCCTGGCCACGGTCTTCGTCGCCACCGCGCAGGGTCCGGTGTCCCTCGCGGCCCACCAGCTGGTCATGACGGTGTTCACATTCCTCGCCTTCGCGCTCGACGCTCTGGCCATTGCGGCCCAGGCGCTGATCGGGAAGGAACTCGGCGCGGCAAACAAAACCCTTGCCGGTGCCCTGACCCGGCGCATGATCGTGTGGGGCATCGGCTTCGGCGTGCTCACCGGCGCCCTGCTGGCCCTGGCCGCGCCCTTCGCCGGCTGGATCTTCACCCCCGACGAATCGGTCCAGGCGGCCTTCGCCGCGGGCCTCTGGGTGCTCGCCGCCGCCCAACCGGTGTGCGGATTCGTGTTCGTGCTCGACGGCGTGCTGATCGGAGCCGGCGACGCGCGTTACCTCGCCCTCGCCGGAGTCCTCAACCTGATCGTCTATCTTCCACTGCTCGCCTGGCTGCACAGCACCGGGCTCACCGGCGCTGCCGGCCTGGTCTGGCTGTGGGCCGCCTTCGCCCTCGGCTACATGGCGGCACGGGCCGCCACCCTGGGCTGGCGCGTGCGCGATGACCGGTGGATGGTCACCGGCCCCGGCGGCCGTCCGGCGTGAACAGGCCCGTGCGGCCGCCTCCACTTGTCGGTGCCGGAGGTGGTTTTTGCGGCCCGGTTCCCCCCAAAGGTAGAGCGGGATGACCACGACTTCCCGTGCCGACGGCGCCTCCGGGCCGGACAGCCGGGACGGTTCCTCTATCTAGAAGCCCTTCCTGCTCCGGGCCGCCACGGCCGCGGTCTTCGGCCTGCTCACCATCTTCTGGCAGGAGCCGTCCGTCTACGTCCTGCCCTTCGTCGTGCTGCTTGGTGCCCATGCGCTCCTCGGCGTGGCCGGTGGGGGAGCGCTGCTGACCGCCGTCGTGCTGGGCATCGCCGCCCTGAGTTACCGGCAGGAGGCCGGCCGGCCGGCACCGGGGAGGGCGGTGCGCGCCCCTCCGGGAACGCCGTAAACTAGGAGCGGTGCTTCTACTGGTCGTAGAAGCCCCGACCATCTATGCTCCACCGGAAGGATTGACAGTGGCTAAGAGCCAACCGGGGCAGCCCGGCCAGGGCAGCGAGCGCCTCGGCGTGAAGGGGCCCCTCGTCTTTTCGGCGGTCCTTGCGGTCGTGGCCGGCGTCGCCACCACGGTTTTCGCGACCGGTGGGGGAGGCAGGGCCCTGCGCGTTGATCTCGGCATCACGGCAGCAGGCATCGCCTTCATCGTGTCCCTGGTCATCTGTGCGATGCTCATGATCTCCGCCAAGCCCAACCCTGAACACATGGGCAAAGGTTCCGGGGTCAACCGGTCCTCGGCCGGGGCCGGCGGGCCCGGAATGTCGGGCGCCGCGGGCACGCCGACGGCGCCGGAAGGCGGAACGGACGAGCCGCGCTACGGGCAGCGCAGCCCCGACGCCTGAAAACCAAGGCGTCACCGACGCGGTCGGTCGTTGAGTGCCATGCGACGGCTCTGTCGGAAATCTGGATCCACTGCTAATCTACCGACCGGTGCAGCCCACCGACACCGACCGCCGCGTCGCTCCTGGCGGGCCCATCCACCGATAGGACCGCTGTGAGAGCAGCCAGCCCCGCACATCCGTTGCCCAGTCCCCGCCCAAGACTTTCCCCTGCGCTCATGCGGACGGATTCATGCTCTCGGGGTCAGTATTCAGCACGGGTGCTGCGCCCGGCCCCCGGTACCGCCGTCCCCTTGCTGATTGCCCCGCCCACCGCCTCTGGGCCGGACGGGGCCCAGAGGTGACGCGCCGCCGCCTCACCATGCTGGTGGTCCTGGTTGGCGTCCTCGCTGTGGCGGCGGCAGGTCTAGTCTTCAAGCCCTGGCTGCTGTTCGTCGACTCGCGGGTCAACGACACCATCCCGCAGGTCGCCCAGCCCCTCGGCTCGGGCGAAGCGCGGCCCGGGCCGGCTTCCGCGGCACCGTTGCAGCCCGGCACCCCGGATGCCCTCCGACGCCCGGAGACTGCGACCGCTGAGGCGCAGCCACGTCAACTCAGCGCCGGCACCTTCATCAGCCATGAGCACCCCACGACGGGCGGCGTGAGGATTATCGAGCAACCCGACGGCAGCCGTCTCCTGGCCATCACCGGCCTCGACACCACGACCGGTCCCGACATCCATGTCTGGCTCAGCGCCGCGGACGTCGTCGAGGGGCGCGACGGCTGGTACACCGCAGGCGGTGCTGATTTCGTTGATCTGGGCCCGATCAAGGGCAACCAGGGTGACCAGCTCTACAACATCCCGCCTGACGTCGACCTCTCCCGATATGTGGCCGTCGACCTGTGGTGCGTTCAGTTCGGCGTCTCCTTCGGCGCAGCACAACTTCTGTCCTGACGCCGTCGACCACCGGGAGTCCCGTGCCGCCCGCTCCCTAGGAATGGTTCGCCGGCCAACCGGTTTCGGGCGGCCGGTCGGGTTCATGTGGCCCGTCGGTCGCCGGACTCCGGCGGCGGTGCCTTCGGTCCTGCCCGCGGTTCAGGCCCCCGCCCGGCGGGCCCGGTAGGCCTTCACATGCGTCCGGTTGGCGCAGTTTCCGGTGTCGCAGAAGCGCTTGGAACGGTTGCGGCTGAGATCAAGGACGACGGCCGCGCAGTCCTCCGCCGCGCAGGTGCGCAGCCGCTCAAGCTCGTGCCCGCGGATGACGTCGGCGAGGGCCATCGCTGCCTCGGTGGCCATCCGGTCCGCGAGGGGCGCCTCCGGCCCCGTGGCGTGAAGATGCCAGTCCCAATGGTCGTGGCGCACCAGCTGCGGCAGCGCGTGCGCCGCGCGGAGGATGCGGTTGACGCGCTCAACGGCCTCGTCCTCGGGGGAATGCCAGATGGCCTCAAGTTCGGTGCGGAGCGCGCGCACGTCGTCGAGCTCGGCCTGCGTGTGGGTCCGGGATCCGGAGAACTGCTGGGCGGCAAGGAATGCGTCGAGGTCGGCCAGCGTGGAAAGCCCGTCCGGGTCCTCCGCGGCGGTGTTGATCAGCGCCGCAGCGGACACCAGCGCAACTTCCGTGTCATAGGCGAAAGACATCTTGACTCCTGACAAATCGGCCCACTAGTGTCACGACCATAACCATATTTTGGTCATTACACCACGGTAGGCGGGGGCAACCCGCGGATCGTCACCTGAGAGGCAAGCGTATGGCACAGCGTCCACCGTCCGGCATCTGGGTGGCGCTGCTGTCCGCTGCAACCTTCGGGGTCTCCGGACCATTCGCGAAGTCCCTGCTTGAGATCGGCTGGAGCCCGGGTGCGGCGGTCGGTGTGCGCATCGGCGGTGCGGCCCTGGTGCTCCTGGTGCCGGTGCTCGTGTCCCTGCGGGGGCGCTGGTCGACACTGCGCGGCAACGCCCTGACCCTGACCATCTACGGCGTCACGGCGATCGCCCTGTGCCAGCTCTTCTACTTCAACGCGGTGGCCCGGATGTCGGTCGGCGTGTCACTGCTGCTCGAATACCTGGCTCCGGTGCTGCTGGTGGGCTGGCTGTGGATCCGTTCGCGGCGGGCACCGCACCGGCTGACCGCCGCGGGCTCCGTTGTCGCCGTCCTCGGCCTGCTGCTGGTGCTCGACCTGGGCGCCGAGGAACGGCTCGACCCCGTCGGGGTGCTCTTCGGACTCGCCGCGGCGGTGTGCCTCGTCGTCTTCTTCCTGATGTCGGCCCGGGTGCAGGACTCCCTCCCGCCGCTGGTCATGGCCGGCGGCGGCATGGTGGCCGGGGCACTCACCATCATGGTCCTGGGCCTGACCGGCCTGATGCCGTTCCGTTTCGTGTTCACCGACGTGGTGCTGGCGGGCTGGCAGACATCCTGGCTGGTGCCGGTGGCCGGTCTGGTCCTCATCTCCACGGTTGCCGCGTACGTCGCGGGCATCATCGCCGCCCAGCGGCTTGGCTCCAAGGTGGCGTCCTTCGCCGCGCTCACCGAGGTGGTCTTCGCCGTCCTCGCGGCCTGGCTGATCCTGGGGGAGCTCCCGGGGCTGATCCAGCTGGCCGGCGGCGCCCTGATCGTCGCGGGCGTGGTGTGTGTGCGGGTGGATGAACTGCGTGCCGCCGGGAGGGCGGCGCGCGATCCGCTCAACCAGCCGAATGTTGTGGAGCCGCTGCCGCGCGCCTGAGCCCGCCGTCGACGGGCACCGCGGACCGGACCTGAACCGAGGACCGGACCGGCGGCCGGGCCGGCATGGGGGCCGAAGGCCGAACCGGCACCGGCGCTGGTCGGGCCGTCCGGTCCAACGGACCGGGAGGCGCCGGGTCGAAGGGTGCCGGTGCGTTCCCCGTCCACCTGTGGAGGCGCAGGAGGCTTCCGCTGCCCGCCGGGCCCGTGCGCTGCTCCGAGACGTAGTAGTAGCCGTTCCCGAGCGCCTCGAATCCGACGTCGGCGCGGAAATCCCAGCCGCTGATGCCCGAGGCGGGATCGTGGAGCCCGGACGGGTGCAGTTGCAGCATCCGGCCGTGCGCCGGCCCGGCGTCCGTCCGGAGCGGAGCCCGCACCGGCGGGACCGTTCCATCGACCATAAACAGGCGGTAGTTGGGAAAGGCGTCCTTGGCCCCCTGGTACACACCGAGGAACCAGTGCCCGGTGTGCGGGTCGTACTTCAGGTTCTGCACCCCGAAGCGGGTGTTTCCGGTGCGGACGAAGAATTTGTCCTGTGGTCTGTCCGGGCCGTTCCGGTGGGGATGGTCCTGCTGCAGGGTCCGCTCGTGGGGCCTCAATGCCGCCGGGTTGTACTGCAGGAGCACCTGATGGTCGTTGTCGTTTCGACTGGTGTCCGAGTAGATGCCGTAGGCCACCATGAGGTGCCACGGGCCGCCGGGATCGCCCGGGGCGGGGCCGAAGGAGATGCCGTCGATCCCGCTGCAGCCGTACCGGTGCGGCAGGTGCCGTCCGTCGTCGGTCCGGACGGTCGCCGTGAAATCGTCGGCGACTTCCTTCAGGTACACGGTGGTGACCACCCCGTCGGATTCCGCGTCCATTCCCCGGCGGGTCACCCGGTCCACCTCGAAGATGGCCACGTAGAACGACGCCGCAGCCTTGTACTCAAGGGAAGCGTAGACCCGGCCGTCGTGCGGGTTGAGGGCCACATCGCCCAGGTGGCCCGTGAACCCCGTGACTGAACCGATGACGGTGCCGGAAAGGTCGGTCTTCACCAGCAGGGTGGTGAAGGAGAAGTAGACGAAGCCCTGGGCCGTGTCGACCGCGATGCCCTGGACGTGCCCGGCGCGCCACATCCCGCTGTCGATGCGCGGCGGGAGGTCCTGCCGGGGTGGTGCGGTCGGCGGCGCCGCTGCGGGGGCCGGCGGGCCGGGCGGTGCGGTCAGGACGAAATTCATCAGCGGTCTCCTGGCGGGGCGGGCAGGGTCTTTCCGTCGCTGCGGCGCTGCGGGGCGGGCACCTTCAGGGTTCCAAGCCGGGGCCAACAGGGCCGGACGGCGGCGTGACAGGTACCTGAACAGCACACCTCTTCTGGTGTGCAGGCCGACCGGCGCGGTGTCACCGCGCGGCCTTGGCCAGCCTGCGGAGGCCGCCCTTCGGGGGCACCCGGACCGGCTCGGGCCAGCGGGGCTGGAGGTGATCGCCAAGGGTGATCCGGCGGAGCTTCCGGTGCGCCAGTGGGAGGACCCAGTCATGCACCCACCGGCGCTGGGCATACTCCCATTCGCGGAGCGTCCGCGGGGGTACCGGGTCCCATTCCTTGGGCGTGAGTGAGTGCCGCACGCCCAGCAGGTTCAGGACCTGCGCGGCCATGTATTTGTGTCCTGCCTTCGACATGTGGAGGCGGTCGGCCGCCCACATCCTCCGGTCCCGGTAGGCATCCATGGCCCAGAAGTCCACGAGGACCGCACCATGCCGGTCGGCGATGGCGCGGACCCCGTCGTTGTAGGCATGGTTGCGTTTCCGGAGCAGGCGCAGCGCCGGGGAGACCTCGACGTCGTATCCGGTGAAGAGCAGGAGCCGGGCCCCCGTCGCCGAAAGGGGGGCAACGAGCCGCTCATAGGAAGAGAGGAGTTCGATGATATTGGTCCCCGCATCCATGATGTCGTTCCCTCCGGCGTACAGCGTGATCAGGGTGGGTTCCATGGCCAGGGCTGGGCCGAGCTGTTCGGCGGCGATGTGGCGCAGGCGTTTGCTTCGGATGGCGAGGTTTGCGTATTCCCATCCGGGCGCGGACTTCGCGAGCCGCTCGGCCACCCGGTCTGCCCAGCCGCGGACGCCGTTGGGGAGGACCCTGCTCGGATCCCCCACTCCTTCGGTGAATGAATCGCCGAGAGCGACGTAGCGCCCCGGGAGCCCCGGCGGCTGGAGGTGCATGAGCGGCCCCGGCCTCAGGACCCCACGCCCGAGTGGGCCGCGTCGACGGTGGAGAGTCCAGCACGTCGGCCGCGTCCGATACCCCGGTGGAACCACCCCGCAGACCGCCACGCGGCGGCATCGAGCGCATTGCGTCCGTCCAGGACCGCGCACCGGTCCACCAGGGACGAGGCCTCGCGCGGGTCGAGCGCGAGGTACTCGGCCCATTCGGTGAGCAGGACCGTCAGTTCGGCACCGCGCAGTGCCGCTGCCGTGTCCGGCTCGAAGCGAAGCTCCGGGTAGCGGAACCACGGCTGGCCTGCCGCCCGGGGATCCGTGACCGTGACCACCGCGCCGGAGCCGGCGAGCCGAAGGGCGATGTCGAGGGCAGGGGAGTCGCGGATGTCATCGGTGTCGGGCTTGAAGGCGGCCCCCAGCACCGTGACGCGGCGCCCGGCCAGCTGCCCTCCGCACATCCGGCGGGCCGTCTCGTGGATCCGGTGCCGGGTTTCGGTGTTCAGTGTGTCGACCAGGGCCAGCAGCCGCCCGAGGGAGCCCGCACCGGCATCCTCGGCCTGGGCCTGCAGTGAGCGGATGTCCTTCGGGAGGCATCCGCCGCCGAAGCCGGCGCCGGCCTGCAGGTATTTCGGACCGATCCGGGCATCGAGGCCGAGGGCCCGGGCCAGGTGGACGACGTCGCCGCCCGCGTTCTCGCACAGCTCGGCGATGCCGTTCAGGTAGGAGATCTTCAGGGCCAGGAACGCGTTGGCCGCCGACTTGGTGAGTTCGGCCGTCGCGAGGCCGGTGATGATGCGGGGCACACCGTCGTGGAGCAGGGGAGCGTAGACCTCGTCCAGGACGCGGGCCACCCGCGCTCCCGCCGCGCCGTCGGGCACGCCGTAGACCAGCCGGTCCGGCTGCAGGGAGTCGGCGACCGCGGTGCCCTGGCGGAGGAACTCGGGGTTCCAGCCCAGGTCCGCCCCGGTTCCGGCGAGGAGGCGGGTGAGGATGGCGCCGGTCCCGGCGGGGACTGTCGACTTGCCCACCACGGTCGACCCGGGGCTCAGGTGGGCAGCGAGGTCCTCGACCGCCGAGGTGACGTAGCCCAGATCGGCGCGCCGGGTTGTCTTCTCCTGCGGGGTGCCGACGCAGAGAAAGTGGACGTCGGCGGCGGCCGCGGCGGCGGGGTCCGTGGTGAAGTGCAGCGTACCGCCCCGGAGTCCTGCCTGAAGCAGCGGCTCAAGCCCGGGCTCGTGGAAGGGCACCGAACCGGCCGCCAGCTGCGCGGCCCGGGCCGGGTCGGTGTCGATGCCGGTGACGGTGTGACCCAGCGAGGACAGTGCGGCGGCGTGGACGGCACCCAGGTAGCCGCATCCGATGACGGAGATCTTCATGGTGTTTCCCCAAGCTCAGAGGTGAAGGAGGGCATGATCGTTGATGGCTTCTTCGTAGTGCTGGACCAGGAGCTCGCACACGACCGGCCAGGTGCGCCCCTGGACGCCTGCGAAGGCAGCGGCGGAAAAGGCCGCGCGTTTCGCGTCGTCTCCGACCAGGTCCTCCACGTAGCGCCGGAATTCGTCAAGGTTGCCCGGTTCGTAGAGCCAGCCCGTCCGGGAATTGTCGACCAGGTCCAGCGGACCGCCCCGGGCGGTGGCGACGACCGGGACGCCCGAGGCCATCGCTTCCTGGATGGTCTGGCAGAACGTCTCAAGCTCACCCGGGTGGACGAAGAGGTCGAGACTGGCCATCGCCGCGGCCAGCGCATTCCCGCCCAGGAACCCCAGGAACGCGGCGTCGGGAAGCATTGCCTCAAGGGCCGGCCGCTGGGGCCCGTCGCCGATGATGACGAGGCGGGTGTTGTCGATACCGGCCAGGGCCCGCAGGTCCTCCACCTGTTTCTCGGCGGCGAGCCGTCCCACATAGCCGATGAGCCGGGCCCCGTCCCGAGCGATGCCGGCCCGCAGTGTGGTGCTGCGTCGAGAGGGGTGGAACCGGTGCGTGTCGACGCCGCGCCGCCACAGGCGGACCCTCGGAATGCCCCGGTCGTGCAGCTGGGCAACGGCCGGGCCCGACGGTGCGAGGGTGCGTGCGGCACCGCCGTGGATGTTCTCGACCCGCTGCCAGGCCCAGTTCTCAAGGAACGGCACGCCGTACCTGGCCGCGTAGCCGGGAATATCGGTCTGGTAGACCGCGATGACCGGCAGTCCCAGCTGCTCGGCGGCGCGGGCGGCCCGCCAGCCCAGTTCGAAGGGGGACGCGAGGTGGACCACGTCCGGAGCGAATTCGGCGAGGATCCGGCGGATTCGAGCGACGCCGCCGACCGCGATGCGGACGCTGGCGTAGCGGGCCAGGGGAACCGACGGAAGCAGCACGACCCGGGCGGCGGCTCCCGGCAACGGCCCCGGAGGGCCGCCGGCGGAGGGCGCGATGACCAGGACCTCGTCTCCGCGCACGGCGAAATGCTCGAGCATCTTCTGTACGGAGTGGGTGACCCCATTGACGGCGGGCAGGAATGTTTCGGCGACGACCACGATCCTCACCGGATCACCGTCGCACTCCTACGGTGATAGGCCGGGTCCGGAAGGTGGCTGGTGGGGGAAGCTCCAGTGAATACCAGGAGCCGGCCGCGCACCCCGGCGGCCGGCCGGGGTGCGTGCGGTCAGCGGTTCAGCGGCCGAAGCGGCGCAGGCGCAGGGAGTTGGCCACCACCAGCACCGAACTTGCCGCCATGGCGGCGCCGGCCAGGATGGGGTTCAGCAGGCCCAGCGCGGCAACAGGTATTCCGATCACGTTATAGAAGAAGGCCCAGAACAGGTTCGTCTTGATGGTGGCCAGGGTGCGGCGGGACAGCCGAACGGCCTGGGCCACCTGTTCGAGGCTGCTTCCCATCACGGTGATGTCCGCGGCCTCGATGGCCACGTCGGTGCCCGAGCCCATCGCGATCCCGAGGTCGGCCTGGGCGAGCGCCGGGGCGTCGTTCACGCCGTCTCCGGCCATGGCGACTGTCGCACCTTCCTGCTGGAGCGCACGGACCACCGCCACCTTGCCTTCCGGCAGCACACCGGCACGCACATCGGCCGGGGGGATGCCGACCTCTGCGGCCACGCGGGCCGCGGCGGCCGCATTGTCCCCGGTGAGCAGGATCGGCCGCAGGCCCAGTTCCTTCAGCTGCCGGACAGCCCGTGCCGACCCGTCCTTCACGGTGTCGGTCAGGGAGATCACCCCCGCCACGGCGCCGTCCACGGCGACCCAGACGGCCGTGGCGCCCGCGCCCTCGGCCGCCCCGAACACCTCGGCCTCGGCGGCTCCGGGGAGAATGCCGTGCTCCTGAAGCCAGCCGGACCGGCCCACGACCACGTTCTGCCCCTCGACGGTGCCGCGGACGCCACCGCCGGGGGCGCTGGTGAATGCGGTGACCGCGGGCAGGGCCGCGGTCCGGGCGGCGATGGCCGTGCCGATGGGGTGTTCACTGGCGGCTTCGACCGCTCCGGCGAGGCGCAGCAGTTCGTCGGATCCGTAGCGGCCGAGAACCTCGACGCCGCTGACCGACAGCCGGCCGCTGGTGACGGTGCCCGTCTTGTCCAGCACGATGGTGTCGATGGTGCGGGTGTCCTCGAGCACCTGGGGGCCGCGGATCAGGATGCCGAGCTGCGCGCCCCGCCCGGACCCGGTCAGCAGGGCCGTCGGGGTGGCGAGGCCGAGCGCGCAGGGGCAGGCGATGACCAGCACGGCCACCGCTGCGGTGAAGGCGCCCTGGAGGTCCCCGGTGAGGAGCATCCAGGCGGCGAAGGTGACGACGGCGATGCCGAGGACGACCGGCACGAAGACGGCGCTGATGCGGTCGGCAAGGCGTGCAATCCGGGCCTTGCCGCTCTGGGCCTGGCTGACCAGCCGGCCCATCTGCGCCAGTGTCGTCTCGCTGCCGACCCGGGTGGCCTGAACGACGAGGCGGCCCGAAGTGTTCATCGTGGCGCCGGTGACGCGGTCACCGGGTCCGACCTCCACCGGGACCGACTCACCGGTCAGCAGGGAGGTGTCGACGGCGCTGTGCCCGTGCGCCACCACGCCGTCGGTGGGGATCTTCTCCCCAGGGCGCACCACGATCTCGTCCCCCGGGATGAGCTGGGAGGCCGGAATGCCGAGCTCGATGCGTTCGCCGTCCACGGTGCGCAGCACGCGGGCGTCCTTCGCCCCGAGGTTCAGCAACGACGTCAGGGCGCTCCCGGCCCGCTGCTTGGCGTTGGCCTCGAGGTAGCGGCCGAGCAGGAGGAAGGTCACAATAACCGCAGCCACCTCGAAGTAGAGGGCGTGTGCCCCCATGTCCATGCCGGGGTGCGCGGTCAGGTCCGGCACCGAGAGGAGCTGCCACGCCGAGAAACCGAACGCTGCGGCCACCCCGATGGACACCAGGGTGTCCATGGTGGAGGCGCCGTGGCGGGCGTTGACGAGGGCGGCGCGGTGGAAGGGCCAGGCGGCCCAGGTGGCCACCGGTGCCGACATGGCGAACACGAGCCAGCCCCACCCCGGGAACTGCAGTGCGGGAACCATCGAGACCAGCAGGACGGGCACTGTCAGGACGGCGGCGGTGAGCAGGCGGGGGCGCAGCCGGGCGGCCGGAGGAGCTCCGTCGCCGCCGTCCTGGACTCCCGGCCCCTCGGGGTCCTTGAGGCGGGCCGAGTAGCCGGTGGCCTTGACCGTGTCGAGCAGCACCTGGTCCGGCACGCCGGCCGAAACCCGCACCACGGCCGACTCGAGTGGGAGGTTGACGCTGGCCTCGACGCCCTCGAGCTTGCCCAGTTTGCGCTCGACACGGCTGACGCAGGAGGCGCAGGTCATTCCCTGGATCGCCAGTTCGACGACCCGGGTCTCCGCGGCCGGCGCCGGCCTGTCAGCGCGGGTTGTCATGCGTCGTTGGAGACCACGAGGTAGCCGGCCTCGGCGACGGCTTCGCCGATGGAGGCCGGGGCCAGCGGGCCCGCGGAGGTGACAGTGGCCGTGGAGATGCCCTCCTTGTTCAGGTCGATCTCAACGCCCTGGACGCCGTCGAGGGACTGCAGTTCGCTGGTGACCGCGTCGACGCAGTGGCCGCAGGTCATGCCGGAGATGCTGACCGTGGTGGTTGTCATGGTGTGTGCTCCTTAGCGGGTGATGGGTGGGACTCAGCGCAGCAGGCGGCCGATGGCCGCAGCAGCCTCCTGGACCTTGTCCTGGACGAGATCGGGGTTTCCCGTGGCCTGGGATTCCTGGGCCGCGTCCACGACGCAGTGGGCGATATGGTCCTCGAGCAGGCCCAGACTGACCGCGTGGAGGGCCTTGTTGATCGCCGCCACCTGGGTGAGGATATCGATGCAGTACTTTTCCTCGTCGACCATGCGGGCGATGCCGCGGACCTGTCCCTCGATGCGCTTCAGACGCTTGAGGTACGCGTCCTTCTCGCCGCTGTAGCCGTGCGTGGTCGGTGCGCCGGCCGGCGCAGCGGTTGATGCTGTGGTGATTTCCTGGGTCATGGGTGCCTCCTCCGCTCAATCATACCCCGAGGGGGTATCGGAGGGAAAGCGTGCGCAGGTGTCGGCCGGCCGATCCGCGGGGCGCGGGCTGCGGGGCCTTCACCTGGCGCCGTTCAGGAGCCGACGCGCGCCGCCAGCAGCTGCTGCAGGCCCGCCGGGGACAGCGCCTGCTGTAGCGCCAGTACCTCGGCGCCCCGGACGCCCACCGTCTCGGCACGGGAACTCGACTCAACGCGCAGCGACCGGGTGGCCAGGGGCAGCGCGCGGTGGTAGATGGCCGAGCGGATCCCGGCCAGGAGTTCCTCGTTCAGCTCAGCGAACGGCCCGCCGACCACGATCGCGTTCGGGTTGTAGAAACTCACGAGAGTCGCGAGCACCCTTCCGATGCTTTCGGAGGCCTCGCGCACGGCCCGCCGCGCGAAGGGGTTGCCTTCGGCGGCCAGCCGGGTCACGTCCCGGCTGGTCCGCGCCTCCGCCACCCCCTGGTCGCGCAGCCGGCGCGCCAGGGCGTCTCCTCCCGCGACGGCCTCGAGGCAGCCCATGTTCCCGCACGAGCACAGCAGGTCCTCTCCGCCGGGCACCCGGATGTGGCCGATGTCCCCGGCCGCGCCCTGGGCGCCCCGGTGCAGGGCGCCTCCGCTGACGATGCCGCAGCCGATGCCGGTGCTGATTTTGACGTACAGGATGTGTTCGGAGTCCTCCTTGCGCGCCCAGTACTCACCCAGCGCCGCGAGGTTGGCGTCGTTGTCCACAAGCGTCGGGACGGCGTACCGGTCCGCGAAGAACTCAGGGATGGCGAATCCGTCCCAGCCCGGCATGATCGGCGGGCGCACCACGGTGCCGGTGCTGTGCTCGACCGGGCCCGGGACGCCGATCCCGATGGCGCGGACGTCCGAGGGACGCTTTCCGGCGGAGGACAGCAGCCCCTGGAATGCCTCATCAAGGCCCCCGAGGACCGCGGCGGGGCCGTCGGCGATCCGCAGGTCGTAGGAAGCGGATGCGAGGGGGACACCTGCGAGGTCGCTCGCCGAGACCCGGCAGTGCGAGGATCCCAGATCCGCCCCCAGGATCACCCCGGCCGCCCCGTTGAGCCTCAGTTCCCCCGGGGGCCTGCCGCCCTTGGAGGCGCCCGCCTCCTCGACCACGAGGCCCGTGGCAATCAGCTCCTCGATCCGGGTCGCCACCGTTCCCCGGGACAGGCCCGTGAGCCGGGTCAGGTAGGCCCGGGTGCACCGGGGCCGCCGGGCGATGGCGTGCAGGAGGGCGCTGAGGTCGGCGTGCACCGACGGGAGGGCCTCGGGGCGGGATCGTCCGGAAGGGGAGGTCATGCAAGTATCCTCCCATTGTTTAGCCAAGATTTGGATAACTTCCACCATTTGTCTACATATCAAACAGAACATATGCTCAGAATGTTGCTGGTGATCCCAGTGATACTTCGGTCATCCATTCAACTTTGGGAGCCATGTGACACAGCTGGGTATTGGCATTGTGGGAACGGGCATGATGGGCCGGATCCACGCAGACGCCGCGCGCCGGGTCGGTGCACGCGTCGTTGCCGTCGCGGGATCCTCACGCACCTCGGCCGAGCGGGCCGTGCGGGAATGGGCCGGGGGCAGCGCCGCCCTCGGAGTGGAGAACCTGATCACCCACCCTGATGTCGATGTTGTGCACCTCTGCGTGCCCAACCACCTCCATGAGCCGCTCGCCGCGCGGGCCCTCGAGGCCGGCAAGCACGTTGTCTGCGAGAAGCCCCTCGCCCTGGACCTCGCCGGGGCCCGCGCCCTGACCGGCAGCGCCCGCACATCGGGGCTGACCGCGGCCGTTCCGTTCATCTACCGCTACCACCCGCTCGTCGCCGAGGCCCGGGCGCGGGTCCAGGCCGGTTCGGCGGGCAGCATCCACCTCATCCACGGCTCCTACCTCCAGGACTGGCTCTCCAACCCGGAGGACACCAACTGGCGCGTGGATGCCGGGAAGGGCGGCGCATCGCGGGCCTTCGCCGACATCGGGTCCCACTGGTGCGACCTCGTCGAGTGGGTCAGCGGCCACCGCATCCAGGAGGTCTCCGCACTCACCAAGACTGCCTACGCGGACCGGCCCGGTGCGGCCGGAACGGTATCCACCGAAGACATCGCAAGCGTCGCCTTCCGCACCGATCGGGGCGCCGTCGGCTCGGTCGTGATCAGCCAGGTGTCGCCGGGGCGCAAGAACAGGCTGTGGTTCGAGATCAGTACGGCCAACGTGAGCGTTGGATTCGACCAGGAACAGCCCGAGACCCTGTGGGTGGGTGGACGCGAAGGGAACCAGGTTCTCACCCGCGACCCGAACACGCTCTCCCCGGAGGCGGCCGAACTGTCGACGCTTCCGGCCGGGCATCCCCAGGGCTACCACGACGCCTTCCGGGCCTTCGTCGCCGATGTCTATGCCAGTGTCTCCGGCGGCGCTGCCGTGGACCGGATGCCGACCTTCGAGGACGGACTCCGGACGGTGGCGATCACCGAGGCGGTTCTTGCCTCCGCCGAGCGCGGAACCTGGGTGCGGGTCGGGGACTTCTCCCCGGTGCTGGTCACCGCGTCGACGGCCGGGGCTTCCCTGCCGGAAAGCTAGCCGTCCGCAGCTCCCTCAGCGTTCCTCCATGCACAACACCACGACAAGGAAGTCAACGATGAAGAAACCAGCTTCGACCCGGGCGGCGGCAGCCGCCGCAGCAATCCTGGCTCTGGCAGTGACGGGATGCACCGGAGCCGCGCCGGATGCCGCGGGGAAGGGATCCGACGGCCTGCGCTACCTCATCAGCCAGCCCGAACGCCCCTCGGAACTTGATGCGATCCGGTCCGATCTGGAGGAGTTCGAGAAGGAATCCGGAATCGAGGTCACCCTCGACGTCCTGCCGCTGGAGAACCTCCGCACCGTCCTGCAGACGCAGCTGCGCTCCGGCGAAGGCCCGGACGTCTTCAACTACGACACGGGCCCCGGCTTCGCCGGCACCCTCGCCGAAGCGGGCCTCCTGTACGACCTCACCGACGCGTACAAGGAAAACGACTGGAGAATCTACGACTTCGCCCGTGAGCGGGTCACCTTCGACGGGAAGATCTCCGGCGTGCCGACCCAGCTGGAGGAGGTCGGCATCTTCTACAACAAGGACCTGTTCAAGAAGCACGGTGTGCAGGAGCCGAAGGACCTCTCCGACCTCCAGCGGGCGGCGGAAACCTTCACCGCGGCGGGCGTGACCCCCTTCGCCGTCAACGACAAGGAAGGCTGGCAGGGCGGCCACCTGTTCAGCATGGCCCTGTCCAGCCGCGTCGGTCCGGACGGCATGGAGAAGCTGCTCGACGGCAGCATGCCGTGGACCTCGCCCGAGGTGGTTGCCGCCCTGGAGACCTGGAGCGGCTTCGCCAAGGATGGACACCTGCCCGATTCTCCCAACGCCCTGACCTACGACAACGGCAACGCCCTGTTCTACAAGGGCGACGCCGCCATGAACCCCACCGGAAGCTGGCTCATCTCCTCACTGCAGGAGACGGTGGACTTCGAGGTCGGGTTCCTGCCCTTCCCTGCCGAGGACGGCCCCGGTATCTTCACCGGCGGCCTCGGCGGCGGAAGCTTCATCTCGGCCGACACGGAGAACCCCGAAGGAGCCGTCGAGCTCCTGGACTACCTCCAGTCCGAAGAGCACGGGCGCTGGCAGGTCGAAAAAATCGGCACCATCCCGGCCTTCCCGGTGGACACCGAAGGACTCGAAGTCTCCCCGCTGTTCGCCCAGGTCATCGAGGACACGGCGAAGATCGCCGAAGGCACGGGCGAGTTCGGCTACAACATCGACGTCCTGACCACCGACACCTTCAACAAGACCATGTGGGACGGCTTCCAGGGCATCCTCACGGGCCAGAAGACCGCCGAGGCCGTCGCCCAGGACCTCCAGACCGCAAGCAAGCAAGCTGCCGAGGACAAGTGACATGAGCACACCTATTTCTCTGACGACCCCCAAGGTCACCCGGCGGGCCCAGACCCGCCTGGGCATCGCGCTCATCAGCCCGCTGATGCTGCTGGTGATCGTGTTTTTCCTCTTCCCGCTCGGGAACGCGATCTACTATTCCTTCGTCGACTTCGACGGAATCGACCCGACGCCTGCCTTCGTGGGCCTGCAGAACTACACCCGGCTGCTCACGGACCCCGAGGTGTGGCACGCCCTGGGCAACAACGCCATCTGGATCGTGATCGGCACCGCCGCACCCCTGCTGATCGGACTCGCGCAGGCGCTGCTGCTGTGGAAGGTCCGCAACGCCGGCATCTTCTACCGGCTCGCGTTCTTCCTCCCGTACGTCCTTCCCCAGGTGGCCATCGGCATTGTGTGGGGCTGGATCTATGACCCGGTGAGCGGCTGGGTCAACAAGGCGCTGCAGGTGGTGGGTCTGGATCAGCTCGCCACCGGCTGGCTGGGCAACCCGAACACGGCGCTCTACGCGGTCCTGGTCACCGCGATCTGGGCCACGACCGGCTTCGTGCTGATCATCTTCCTGTCCGCGCTGCGCAACGTCGACGGAGCGCTCATGGACGCTTCCCGGCTCGACGGCGTCAACGCCGTGCAGCAGCTGGTGTACATCATCCTGCCCCAGATCATGCCCGTCTTCCTCATGGTCACCACCGTCACCCTCGTGGGCGGGTTCAGCGTCTTCGACATCATCTTCATCATGACCGGCGGCGGCCCCGCCAATGCCACCAACGTCATTGGCACCTACGCCTACACCAACGCCTTCCAGCTCAGCCAGATCAGCTACGGCACCACCCTGGCCCTGCTGATCACCGCGCTCTCGGTACCCTTCGCCGTGGCGCTCAACCGGCTGCAGCGGCGGCTCTCTCTCCAAGGAACAGGCGCATGACCACCACAACGGCACCGACCACCCCCGAAACGGATCCCACCCCCCGACGCCAGGCACGGGATGCCCGGCAGGACAACACCATGTCGGCCCGCCGCCGCACGGCCCTGACCGGGAAACACCTCCTGCTGATCGTGCTCTCCGCGGTCTCCCTCTTCCCGGTGATCCTGGTGATCTCCACGGCGCTGAAGTCCGAGGAGGACGTGCGCACCAATCCCTTCGGGCTGTTCACCTCGTTCTCCCTGGAGAACCTCCAGAACGCCTGGGTCGTGGGCGACTTCGGCAGCTACCTGCTCAACAGCATCCTGCTGAGCGTGCCCAGCACCCTGCTCGTCGTCCTGCTCTCCACCATGGCCGGCTACACCTTCGCCCGCGTTCCGTTCCGGGGGCGCACCGCGGCCTTCTACCTCGTGGTCCTTGGCCTGCTCGTTCCGTTCTTCGCCTATATGATCCCGCTGTACTTCCAGCTCCGCGGGCTCGGCCTCCTCGACACCCTCCCCGGCGCGATCCTGGTGCTGACCTCCACCGGCGTATCCTTCGGAACCTTCTTCATGCGGGCGTTCTTCTCGGACCTCCCCCTGGAACTGGAGCAGGCGGCCCGGGTGGACGGGGCCTCGGAGTGGCAGATCTTCATCAAGGTCATGCTCCCCCTGGTCTCCTCCGGTGCCGGCGCGCTGGGCGTGTTCACCTTCATCCAGAACTGGAACAACTTCCTGGTGCCCCTGCTGTACCTGCCGGGCGGGGAGTTCCGGCCCCTCACCACCGGGCTGTACCAGTTCACCGGCGGACGCTCCCTGGACATCGGTCCGCTGGCCGCCGGAACCCTCATCACGATCATCCCCGTCGTCGTCCTGTTCCTGCTCATGCAGCGCCAGGTGGCCGAGGGCTTCATCTCCGGCGCCGTCAAGGGCTGACCAGGACACATCTTCCCCACCAGATCGAGAATCACCAACACACGAAGGACACCGCCCCCATGGCATCCGTTGTCAGTTTCACCTCCCCCCGCGTCGCGGAAATCACCGACGAGTCCGAAGCAGCACTCGCCGGCAACGAGGTCCGCATCCGGACCCTCTACTCCGGCATCTCCGCCGGCACCGAGCTCACCGCCTACCGCGGCAGCAACCCCTACCTGCAGAAGCAGTGGAGCCCCGAGCGGCGGCTGTTCGTCGACGGCGAATCCACCCTCTCCTACCCGGTCCACGGCTGGGGCTACGAGGAGGTCGGCGAGGTCGTCGAGATCGGCTCCGACGTGACCACCGTCGCCCTCGGCGACCGCATCTGGGGCACCTGGGGCCACCGGTCCTCCACCGTGAAGACCGAGGAGTACGCCGCCGCGCGCATCCTCGACCCCTCCGCGGACCCCCGCATCGGCATCTTCTCCCAGATCGGCGCCATCGCCCTGAACGTCGTCCTCGACGCCGACATCCACGTCGGCGAGACGGTCGCCGTCTTCGGCCTTGGAGTTCCCGGCCAGATCGTCGCGCAGCTGGCCCGGCTCAACGGCGCCCGCGTGATCGCCGTCGACGGCATCGCCGGCCGGCGAAAGCTCGCCGAGGAACTCGGCGCGGACATCGTCCTCGACCCGGCCGACGGGAACGTCGCCGAGCGCATCCGCGAGCTCACCGGAGGCCGCGGCGCCGACGCCGCCCTCGAGGTGACCGGCAACTACCGGGCCCTCCACGAGGCCATCCGCTCGGTGGCCTACAGCTCCCGCGTCTGCGCCGCGGGCTTCCTGCAGGGCGACGGCATGGGCCTGCGCCTCGGCGAGGAGTTCCACCACAACCGCATCCAGGTCATCTCCTCGCAGATCTCCGGCGTGTCCCCGGCCCTGCAGCACCGGTGGGACACCTACCGGCTCAACACCACCGCCATCGACCTGGCCGTCGCCGGGAAGCTGAACCTCGTGGACCTGATCTCCCACACCGTCCCGCTGGCCGACGCCGCAGCCGCCTTCAGCATGCTCGACGAAAACCCTCAGGACGCCCTCCAGGTCGTCCTCAGCTTTGAGGAGAACCAGTGACTTTCCGGTTGGCAATCCAGGAACACTTCCTCGAGGGCAGGAACCTCATGGACAAGTTCGAGTTCGCGCAGGAACGCGGCTTCGACGGCATCGAGCTGCTGGGCAAGGGCGACGGGATCTTCGCCGGACGCTCCGCGGAACTCCGTGAGGCCCGGGCCGCCGGGGTCGTCCTGCCCAGCGTCTGCGTCAACATGGACCACTTCATCGGTGACTTCGATCCCGCCCGGGCCAAGGACGCACGCGAACAGATGAAGCACCTGCTCTCAGGCATCGCCGAGGCCGGAGGGTTCGGCGCCGTCACGCCCAACGCCTACGCCCTGTTCAGCCGCCGGCTTCCCCCGTTCGAGCCGCCCCGCAGCGACGAGGAATCGCGTGCAGTCCTCGTCGAGGCCCTGGCGGAGCTCGGCGCCCACGCCGAGGCCGAAGGCGCCCTGGTCCTGCTCGAACCCCTGAACCGGTACGAGGACTTCATGGTCAACACCCTCGCCGACGCCGTCTCCATCGTCGAGGAGGTGGCCTCCCCGGGCGTCGCCGTCATCGCCGACACCTTCCACATGTCCATCGAGGAGGCGGACATCCCCGCCTCCATCCGGGCCGCCGGGAAGCATATCCGCCACGTCCAGCTCGGCGACAGCAACCGGCTTGAGCCGGGCGCCGGCCACTACGACTGGCCCGCGACGCTCGCCGCGCTGGAGGAGATCGGCTACGACGGGTGGCTCGCCATGGAGTGCCGCCTCAGCGGCCCGGTCCGCGACGTCCTCCCGAAGGTCTCGGCCCTGCTGAAGAGCCCGGCCCTGCTGGCGAACTAGGCCTGCTGAAGAACTAGGCGAAAGCCGCGACGAACGGATTCTCATGCAGCACAACACCATCCCGCCCCTGCGGATCACCGTCTGGAACGAGGGCATCCACGAGAGAACCGAACCGGAGGTCGCCGCCATCTACCCGGACGGCATCCACGGCGCCATCGCCGAAGGCCTCCGGCTCCTCCTCGACGGGGACCCGGTGATCCGGACGGCCGTCCTGGCCGATCCCGACCACGGGCTCAGCGAAGAGGTCCTCGCGGAGACCGACGTCCTCCTGTGGTGGGGCCACATCGCCCACGACCAGGTGTCCGACGACGTGGTTGACCGGGTCCAGCGGCACGTCCTGGGCGGGATGGGCCTGCTCGTGCTGCATTCGGGCCACTTCTCCAAGATCTTCACCCGCCTGATGGGCACCACCTGCTCCCTGCTGTGGCGCAACGGGGCGGAGCGGGAACTCGTCTGGAATGTGAACCCCACCCACCCCATCACGGCGGGGATCGAGGGTCCGCTGGTGATCGAGAAACAGGAAACCTACGGGGAGTTCTTCGACATCCCCACCCCGGATGACCTGGTGTTCATCAGCTCCTTTAGCGGCGGCGAGGTCTTCCGCTCGGGAGTGACCTTCACCCGGGGGCGCGGACGCATCTTTTATTTCAGCCCCGGAGACCAGGCGTATCCCGTCTACCACCATCCCCAGATCCGGACGGTCCTGGCCAACGGCGTCCGCTGGGCGGCGCAGCCCTCCGCCGGGCGGACACCGCCCGCGGTCACCAACCCGGCCCGCGGCTGGTTCCAGGACCCCCCGGCCTGACCGGGCAGCACCCCAGGCACACCCGTACGCACCCCACCGATTCGACCAGAAAGCACCCTATGAAACGCCTTGCAGCTCTCCGGATCCCCGCGGTCACCGCCGCGTTCGCCTTCGCCGTCACGGGATGCACCGGCACCTCGTCGGCCGCAGAGAACGACAGCGGGAATGGTGAGCAGATCCGTTATCTCATCGAGCAGCCCGAGGACCCGGCCGCCGTCGACCTGATCAACGAGGACATCGCCGTCTTCGAAAAGCAGAACCCCGACATCGACGTCGAACTCGAGGTCCTGCCCACCGACAACATGCGCACCGTGCTCCAGACCCAGCTGCGCTCCGGCGAGGGCCCCGACATCTTCAGCTGGGGATCCGGCCCCGGCTACGCCGGCGCGCTCGCCGACGCCGGGCTGCTCCACGACCTGACGGACGCCTACGAGGAGCACGACTGGCCCGTCTACGAGTTCGCCAAGGAGGGCGTGACCTTCGACGGCAAGGTCTACGGGGTGCCCGGGGACATCGAGACCATCGGCCTGTTCTACAACAAGCAGGTCTTCGAGGACCTCGGCATCAGCGAACCGACGAACCTCGGCGAACTCGAGGCCGCTGCAGCCGCCATCGCCAAGGAGGGGCAGACCCCGATCGCGGCCAGCGACAAGGAAGGCTGGCAGGGCGGTCACCTGCTGAGCATGGCCCTGTCCAGCCGGGTCGGTGCCGACGGAGTGGACAAGCTGCTGGGCGGTGAGATGCCCTGGACCTCCCCGGAGGTCGTAGCGGCCCTGGACACGTGGAAGTCCTTCAACGCGGCCGGGTACCTGCCCGACTACCCCACGTCCCTAACCTACGACGGCGGGAACGCCCTGTTCTACTCCGGTGAGGCCGCCATCCTGCCCACCGGCAGCTGGGCCACCGACGAGATCGCCAAGAACACCGACTTCGAGGTCGGCTTCATCCCCTTCCCGGCCGAGGACGGCCCGGGCATCTTCAGCGGCGGCCTCGGCTCCGGCCCGTACATCTCCGCATCCTCGAAGAACACCGAGGCGGCCGAGAAGTTCCTCGACTACCTGGTCAGCCCGGAGCACGGACGGTGGACCGTTGAGAACTTCAACACCATCCCGCCGTTCCCGGTGGACACCGAGGGCATCGACGCCGACCCCCTGTTCGCGCAGGTCATCGAGGACGCCTCGAAGATCTCGGACGGAACCGGCGAGTTCGGCTCCAACGTCGACGTGCTGTCCACCGACGTCTTCAACGACGCCATGTGGAAGGGCGTGCAGGCCATGCTGACCAACCAGAAGAGCGCGAAAGACGTCGCCGCCGATCTTGACGCCGCCTTTCAGCAGTAACACGCTCGGAGGACGGCCCGGGCCGTCCCCCAGGACCCCCTGGGGCTCCATCCCGGGCCCCGCTCCCAAACTCCCCGCCAAATCTCCCCACTCCTGACCAGCAACGAGGAAAACCATGCACGACGTACTCGATCCCCGCGACATCATTCCCGACGAGGCCGAACAGCTGGCGCACTCCGGCTACGCCGTCGGCGACCTCGAACAGCAGGCCCGGGAAGCGGCGGAGGCCTCCGACCTGCTCCGCCTGGCCGCCATCGGGCAGACCCTCGCCGGACTGCAGCGCGACCCGGACTGGGCCTACGAGGAGCCCGGGGACGAGGCCGTCCTGCTCGAACTGGCCCGCCAGGTGGAGAAGACGGCGTACGAGCCATCCGAACTCCCCGGCAGGGTCCGGGGTGCCTGGCTGGGCCGGGCGGTGGGCAATACCATGGGTAAGCCGATCGAAGGGTTGACCCGGGGCGAGGTCGAGACCTACCTGCGGGCCGCCGACCAGTGGCCCCAGACCGGTTTCGTCCGGCTGCTCGACCCACTGCCGGCCGGGGTGGACCGGCTCCACCCGTCGGCCCCGACGGCCTCAGAGGGAACCTTCACCGAGGTGCCGCGCGACGACGACATCGACTGGACCATCCTTGGGCTGAACCTGCTCGAAACGTACGGGCGCGGCCTCACCACCGAACACATCGCCGCGGAGTGGCTGGGCCGGCTCCCGTTCACCCAGATCTACACGGCCGAACGCGCCGCCTACCGCAACCTGATCGCCGGCCTGCAGGCACCGGCGACCGCCACCGAGGCCAACCCCTACCGGGAGTGGATCGGCGCACTCATCCGCGGGGACATCTTCGGCTACGTGAACCCCGGAGACCCGGCGGAGGCCGCTCGCCTGGCCCTGGTCGACGCCCGCCTGAGCCACACCGCCAACGGCGCCTACGGAGAGATGTGGGCCGCAGCCCTCCTGGCGGCCGCCTTCACCACCGACTCGGCGCGGGACGCCCTGGGCACCGCACTGCGTGTTGTCCCCGACCGCTCCCGGCTGGCCGAGGCCCTCCGCGGGGTCCTTGGGCTCTTCGACGGCGGTGCGTCCTCCGAGGAGGCCCTGAACTGGGTGGACGAGACGCTCGGCCACTACAGCTGGGTCCACACCATCCACAACGCCGCCCTGATCTCGATCGGCCTGCTGTGGGGCAGGGACTTCGCCGGCGCCGTCGCCATCGCGATCTCCGGCGGGCGTGACACCGACTCAACGGCGGCCACGGTGGGCAGCGCCTACGGTGCCCTGCACGGGGCCAACGCGGTTCCCGCCGACCTCGTGGGCACCACGCACGAGCACGTACGCAGCGACGTGCGCGGCTACGACCACATCACCATCGACGAACTCGCCCAGCGCACCCTGCGGCTGGTCCCCGGCCAGGCCGGATAGGAGGACGCCCGCCCTCCCCACGGCCGGCGGTGCCGGAGGCCCGGCACCGCCGGCCACTCCGTGCAGGCTGCACTCCTGCCTGCACTCCCGAACCACTTGCAATCCCAAACCACGTGCACTCCTGGAGCAGGGGCATCAAGGGAACTTCCAGCCTGATGGCCTACGGTGGAAGGCTGAACCCCACCTTCCACCGAGGAAACCCATGACGAACTCCCTGCTCTCCTGGCAAAAACGGCTGCTGCTCATCCTGGCCGGAGTCGCGGTGCTGGCGCTGCTGGGCTTGGTCTTCACCGCGGGGCGCATCTCTGCCGGACAGGACCACCCGAACGGGGCCAGCGCGGACGCCGGGTTCGCCCGCGATATGCAGGTACACCACGCGCAGGCCGTCGAGATGTCCCTGCTGATCCGCGACCGCAGCACCGACGAGGACCTGCGGGCCGTCGCCTACGACATCGCGCTCACCCAGCAGCACCAGATCGGGCAGATGTACGCATGGCTTCAGGAGTGGGGCCTGCCCCAGAGCAGCTCCGCGCCGGCGATGGCATGGCTTGACTCCTCCGCCGACGGCCACCACGGTGGGAAGGACGGCGCCCCGGCACACACCGCCGGAGCACTCATGCCGGGGATGGCCACGCCGGAGCAGTTGGCCCAGCTGGAGGCCTCCTCCGGCGTCGAGGCCGAACGCCTTTTCCTTGAACTCATGATCGACCATCACACCGCCGGGGCCGACATGGCCGAGGCCGGCGCGGAACTGGCCGAGACCGAACAGGTGCGCTCGCTGGCCACCAAGATGGCCACGGCGCAGCAGTCGGAAATCGGTGCCCTGCAGGACCTGCTTGACCGGCGATAGCCGGCACCGGCGGTAGATTGGACTACAGCCGGTACGCCCTGTGCAGGGCGCTCCCCATCCCGCCACGAAGGACAGATAACCGTTGAATAAGAAGAGAGCCCAGCAGAACTCGGACCGCCAGGCACGGCTTGCCGCCATCCAGGCCCAGCAGCGGGCCAGTGAACGCAAGCGCAGCGCTCTGATTTTCGGCGGCATCGGCGCTGTCATCCTCGCGATCATCATCGCCGTGACCCTGGTGATCGTCAATCAGGTCCAGGCCAACAACGCCGCCAGGGAGGCCGCCGCCAAGCCGATCGAGGGCGTGGCAACCTTCGAGGACCTGGGCCGGGAGCACACCGAGGAGGAGGTCACCTACGAGCAGTCGCCTCCGGTCGGCGGGGATCACAGTCCCATCTGGCTCAACTGCGGGGTCTACACCGAGCCGGTGCCCGACACGAACGCCGTCCACTCCCTCGAGCACGGCGCCGTCTGGATCAGCTACCAGCCCGGGCTGGATTCGGCCGAAATCGCTGCGCTCACCGACCTCGTCGGCACCCGCAGCTACGTGGTCCTGAGCCCCCACCCCGATCAGGAATCCCCGATCGCGGCCAGCGCCTGGGGCCTGCAGCTCGAGGTCGACTCCGCCGACGATCCCCGGCTGGCGGCGTTCATGGAGAAGTACATCCAGGGCGAGCAGACCCCCGAGCCCGGCGCGTCCTGCTCCGGCGGCATCACCCCGTAACAGCGCCTACGAGCAACACATAGAACGGCGGGCCCGGTACAACCGGGCCCGCCGTTTTCCGTGAAGCCGATGTGTTTGCGGCCGTCTTTCTCGATGCCGACTTTCTCGATGCCGGCCTAGTCGATTGCGGCGCCGATCGGTTCAAGCACCACGCCCGGGTAGTCCTTGCGGAAGTGTCCGACCTTCCACTTGTCGCCAAAGACGGCGATGATTTCGCCGTCGGCGCGGTGCAGGATCTCCCCGCCGCGGAAGGTTTCCGGGACCCCGGTGCTTTCGGGGGCCACGGCCATGGCCAGGGTGTAGGAGATGTGGTCGAGCGAGGTGGGCGCGTTGAACTCCGTGCCCAGCCGCTGCGCGGCGACCTCGAACTGCAGCGCGCCCACCGCGGCCAGCACGGGCGCCTGGTCGCCACGCAGGTCCGAGCGCAGCACCTGCACCACGCCCTCGTGCTCAAGCTGCTCAATCCCGCGGCGGAACTGCTTGTACCGGCCCGGATCCTTGGCCCGGGCGACGGCGAACAGCTCGGGGGAGAACCGGGGGATGTCGGGGAAACGCACCGGTTCCTCGGCGAAGAGGCTGTCCCCGACGCGCAGGCTGGTGGCATTGACCAGCCCGACGACGTCGCCCGGCCAGGCGGTGTCGACGACCTCGCGGCTGCGGCCCAGGACGCGGTGGGCGTACTTGGTGGCGAAGGGCTTGCCGGTGCGCTGATTGGTGATGACCATGCCGCGTTCGAAGCTGCCGGAACAGATCCGCAGGTAGGCGATATGGTCACGGTGGGAGCTGTCCTGGCCGGCCTGGACCTTGAAGACGAACCCGGAGAACGGAGATTCCAGCGGGCGGGGCGCATCGCTGAGTGTCTCCCGCGGCGAGGGCGCCGGGCCCAGGTCGACGAGGGTGTCGAGCAGCTGGGAGACGCCGAAGTTCTTCGCGGCGGCGGCGAACAGGACCGGGGTCTGCCTGGCCGCGGCGAACTCGGCGGTGTCGAAGGCGCCGTTCGAGGATTCGACGAGCCCGGCCTCCTCCTCGGCGTCCACCCAGCGCGCCGCCTCGATCGGGTCGAGCTCCGCGGGCCGCACTTCGGTCTCCGTCGCCGCCTGGGCACCGCCGTCGACGGCCTCGAGCCGGAACGCCCGCTTACCCGGAATGTCGAGCAGCCCGTGGAAGTCCCCGGCGATCCCCGCGGGCCAGGTGAGAGGCACCGGCGTCATGCCGGTCCGCTCGCCGATGTCGTCGATCAGGCCCAGTGCGTCGAGGCCGGGACGGTCCCACTTGTTGATCACCGTAATGATGGGGATGTTCCGGGCCTTGCAGACGGCCAGCAGCTTCACCGTCTGCGGCTCGAAGCCCTTGGCGGCGTCGATGAGCATCACGGCGGAGTCGACGGCGGCGAGCACCCGGTAGGTGTCCTCGGAAAAGTCCGCGTGGCCGGGGGTGTCGACGACATTGAGGATCGTGTCCCGGTACGTGAGCTGAAGGGCGGCCGAGCTGATCGAAATTCCACGCTCCTGCTCGATGCCCATCCAGTCGGAGACCGTGGCGTGGCGGCTGGACTTGCCGTGGGTTACCCCGGCGTCCTGGATGGCGCGGGCCAGCAGGGCCAGGGCCTCGGTCAGGGTCGACTTGCCGGCGTCGGGGTGGGAGATCACGGCGAAGGTGCGGCGCCGGGAGGCTTCGCGCCGGACGGCCGCGGGATCGGTGAGGGGGGCTTCGGTAAGAACTGGCACACTCCATTGTCGCTGATCCGCTGTCCGTGCCCCGCCGGGGCCGGCGGGGCAC
>NZ_WIAE01000018.1:0-46987 GCF_009828605.1 Arthrobacter zhaoguopingii
TGCGCCTGACCGGGCGCCCGGCGGAGAACGTGGCCCTGGTGGAGGCCTACGCCAAGGAACAGGGCCTGTGGCACGATCCGTCCACCGAGATCCGGTTCTCCGAATACCTGGAGCTGGACCTGTCCACGGTGGTGCCCTCCATCGCCGGGCCCAAGCGCCCCCAGGACCGGGTCGCCCTGACCGAATCCAAGAGCCAGTTCCGTGAGGATCTGCGCACCTACTCCAACGACCCCGACCTCGAGATGCACAAGTCGGCCGCTGGAACAGTCGACGAAGCCTCGGAGCTCAGCTTCCCGGCCTCCGACGCTCCGAGCTACAGCGCCGACAGTGGCACCACCGTCGACGAGAACGCCCAGCCGCGCGAGACGGTGCCTGCACAGGCCGACCCTGAGAGCCGGCCTTCGAAGAAGGTCAGCGTCAGCATGAAGGACGGGCGCGAGTTCGAGCTTGACCACGGTGCCGTCAGCATTGCGTCGATCACCTCCTGCACGAACACCTCCAACCCCTCGGTCATGCTCGCCGCCGCCGTGCTGGCACGCAACGCCGTGGAGAAGGGCCTGAGCTCCAAGCCGTGGGTGAAGACCTCCGTCGCCCCGGGCTCGAAGGTCGTCACCGACTACTACGAGAAGTCAGGCCTTATTCCCTACCTCGAGAAGCTCGGCTTCTTCATCGTCGGGTACGGCTGCGCCACCTGCATCGGCAACTCCGGGCCGCTCGAGGATGAGATCTCTCAGGCCATCCAGGACAACGATCTCGCCGTGACGGCAGTGCTTTCGGGCAACCGGAACTTCGAGGGCCGGATCAACCCGGACGTGAAGATGAACTACCTGGCCTCCCCGCCGCTGGTGGTCGCCTACGCCCTGGCCGGCACCATGGACTTCGACTTCGACAACCAGCCCCTGGGCTCCGACAGTGACGGCAACGACGTTTTCCTCAAGGACATCTGGCCCAACCCCGTCGAGGTGCAGTCAGTCATCGACTCCTCGATCAATGAGGAGATGTTCACCTCGAGCTACGGGGCCATCTTCGAGGGCGACGAGCGCTGGCAGTCCCTGCCGACGCCCGCCGGCGCCACTTTCGCGTGGGATCCCGAGTCCACCTACGTGCGGAAGCCGCCATACTTCGAGGGCATGACCCTCGAGGCCGAGCCGGTCTCCGACATCGACGGCGCCCGCGTCCTGCTCAAGCTCGGCGACTCGGTGACCACCGACCACATCAGCCCGGCGGGTTCCTTCAAGTCGGACACCCCGGCCGGACGATACCTGCTCGAGCACGGCGTGCAGCGCAAGGACTTCAACTCCTACGGCTCCCGCCGCGGCAACCACGAGGTGATGATCCGCGGCACGTTCGCGAACATCCGCATCAAGAACCAACTGCTGGACGGTGTGGAGGGCGGCTTCACCCGCGACTTCAGCCAGCCCGATGCGCCGCAGGCAGCCGTCTACGACGCCGCGGAGAACTACAGGGCGGCGGGGATTCCCCTGGTCGTCCTGGCCGGCAAGGAATACGGCTCCGGGTCCTCCCGTGACTGGGCGGCAAAGGGCACCGCGCTGCTGGGCGTTCGGGCGGTCATCGCCGAAAGCTACGAGCGGATCCACCGCTCCAACCTCATCGGCATGGGCGTGCTCCCGCTTCAGTTCCCGCAGGGCGAGAACGCCGAGAGCCTTGGGCTGACCGGTACCGAGACGTTCTCGGTGAGCGGAGTGACCGAGCTGAACGAGGGCCGCACGCCGCGCACCGTCACGGTGACGGCGACGCCCGCCGACGGCGGCAAGCCGGTCTCCTTCGACGCGGTCCTGCGCATCGACACCCCGGGCGAGGCCGACTACTACCGCAACGGAGGCATCCTTCAGTACGTCCTCCGGCAGCTGGTGGGCTGACCCGGCCCCGTGACCGAGTCCACGGACGTGTCAGCGAAAGTTGACGGCGAGGCGATCTTCCGGGTCCTCCGGGGGGAGATCCTCGCCGGGGTCCACCCGCCGGGCACCGCCCTGCGCGAAGTGGTCATCTCCGAGCGGTTCGGCGTCTCCCGCACTCCGGTGCGGGAGGCGCTCAGCCGGCTCCAGCACGAGCGGCTCCTGGAGCGGGCGGCGCGTGGCCTTCAGGTGCCGCAGATCGACCCGCAGGAGGTCATCCAGATCTACGACCTGCGCGTGATGCTCGAGGAGGAGGCCGCGGGCCAGGCCGCCTCGGAACGCCGGTCGGCCGATATGATCCGCCTCGAGGCCCTCGTGGAGCGGGATAAGGCCCTGCCCGACCCGGACGACCAGACCAGGATCAACCTCAACCAGGAGTTCCACGTGGCGCTGTGGGCGGCCTCCCACAACCCCGTGCTCACCGACCTGCTGGCGAGACTCTCCACGCACCTGATCCACACCCCGCGCTCCACCCTGTCCGTCGGCAACCGCTGGCAGGAGTCGCTGGAGGAGCACGAGGCACTGGTGCACGCCGTGGCCGACCGCCGGGCCGAGGACGCCCGGCGGATCGCCCGCACCCACATGGAGACGGCCCGCGCCCTGCGGCTTGCGCTCTTGCGGACCTCGGCGGCCGGCTAGTGGGCCCGACCAGGTTGCTGCTCGACGTCGACACCGGCATCGATGACGCGGTGGCGCTGCTCTACCTGTGTGCAGTGCCCGAGGTCCGCCTCGAAGGCATTACCTGCACCGCCGGAAATGTGGACGCGGCGCAGGTCGCGGCGAACAACCTCGCCCTCCTCGAACTCGCCGGGCAGAGTGGGGTCGAGGTGGCCATCGGCAGCGAGGTGCCCCTCGTGGTGCCGCTGGTGACGACCGAGGAAACCCACGGGGACCAGGGGGTGGGCTACGCCGTGCTTCCGGCCGCCCGGCAGCAGGTCTCCGACCGTTCCGCGGTGGAGGTATGGGTGGAGGCGGCCCGGGCGAACCCCGGGGAGATCACGGGGCTGATCACCGGGCCGCTGACGAACTTCGCCCTCGCCCTGCGCGCCGAGCCGCGGCTGCCGATGCTCCTGAAGGGCCTGGTGATCATGGGCGGGGCGTTCAACTACCCCGGCAACACGACGCCGGTCGCCGAATGGAACATCCATGTCGATCCGCATGCGGCCAAGGAGGTCTTCGCGGCCTACCGCGGCCTGCCGGCGGACCGGCTGCCGGTGGTGTGCGCCCTGGAGTCGACCGAGCGGATCGAATGCCGCCCGGAGCACCTCGAGCGGCTGTCGCAAGCCGCCGGTGCGGGCGCAGAACTGCTCAGCCCCGCCGACCCCGAAGGGCTGCGCAGCACCAACCCCAACCGGATCATCGCCTGCGTCTCGGATGCGCTGCGCTTCTACATGGAGTTCCACCGCCGGTACGACCAGGGCTACCTCGCCCACCTCCACGACCTCTTCGCCGCCATGATCGCCACCGGGGAGGCGACCGCCACCACCCGGCCCGCGACGGTCGACGTCGAAACGGACTCGCCCCTGACCTTTGGGCAGACCATAGGCGACTTCGCCGGGTTCTGGAAGCAGCCGCACAACGCCCGGGTGGTGACCGCCAACGAGCCGGAAAGGGTCTTCGAGACGCTCATCGACCGCCTCGCCCGGCTGGCCGCCGAACGGGGCTGACCCGCCCCTGACCCTGCGGGTACACTTAGCTACTGCCCGCACCGCCGCGGGCCGCGCCGAGGTGACATGAGGTGCACGCCCCTGCCCCGCGCGCCCAAGGACTGCAATGAGCTCACCCCTGACCCTTCCCGCGACGAAGGCCACGCGCCCCCGGAGCGCCCTGGTCGCCGTCGGAGCCGCCCTGATCGCCGCCACGTACCTGTACCTCGTGCTGGTGCAGCCCGCGGAGATCGCCGAAGGGATCGGCGGAACCTCCTCGCTGATCACCCTGTTCGGCTTCCTCGGCGGCGGCGCCCTGCTGGTGGCGGGGATCCTGCCCTCCCTGAGCACGAGTTCCCTCGTCCTGATGCCGCTGGGTATCGCCCTCAATATCGCTATTGGGCAGACAGCGGGCAGCCTGGGGCTGCAGATCTACCTCGACGCCATCGGCACGGTCCTCGTCGCGGTCCTCGCCGGTCCGGCCGCGGGTGCGGCGACCGGGGCGCTGAGCAACGCCATCTGGGGTCTGTTCAACCCGCTTGCGCTTCCCTTCGCGGCCGGAGCCGCCCTCATCGGGCTGCTGGCCGGCACCGCCGCACGGTACGGCATGTTCCGGCGGGTCTACCTGGCACCGGTTGCCGGACTCGTCGTCGGTGCCGTCGGCGGCCTGGTGGCTGCCCCGGTGGCCGCCTTTATGTTCGGCGCCGCGGGCACGGTGGGCACCAACGCCCTCGTTGCCGCCTTCCGCGCCGTGGGGGACTCGCTGCTGGTCGCGGCGACGAAGCAGGGACTGACCTCGGACACCCTCGACAAGCTCGTCGTGTTCACCCTGGTGGCCCTTCTCGCCTACGCCCTGCCGCGCCGCTCGCGGGCCCAGTTCCCCTTCCTCCGGCGGTACGGGGTCCTCGCCGGGAGGACCGGGCCGGCCGCCGGGCGGTAATCAAGTGCCCCGGCGACGCGTCCTCAACCCGCTGACCGAACTCTCCGCCGCGGCGCTGCTGGTGGTGCTGGTCCTGGTGGTCAACACCTGGCAGTTCTCACTCGCCGTCCTCGTCGTCGCCGTGATGCCGGGAGTGCTGCTTTCAGGTAAACCGCGGCAGATCGCCCTGGCCATCGCGGTGACCGCCGGTCCGCTGCTGGTCTCCTCGTTCCTTCTGCACGGCTTGTTTTTTCCTGAGGGAACCACGGTCCTCGCCGAGTGGGGGCCCGCCCGCGTCACCGCCGAGGGGTTGCAGTTCGCCGCGCTCACCGGGCTGAGGCTCGCCGTTTTCACCGGAGTGCTGCTCACCGCGGCCCTGACCGTAAGCATTCCCGAGCTGGTGTCCACGCTTACCCACCGCGGCTGGAACCGCAGGCTCGTCTTCGTCGTTGGCTCGGCGGTGGGGCTGCTGCCGCACGTCGCCGAACGGGCCCGCCAGATCACCCGGGCGCAGCAGGCGCGCGGACTGGTGGTGGGCGGCAGTATCCCCTCCCGGGTACGGGGACTCCTGATGGTCAGCGTTCCCCTCGTCACCGGCCTGCTGATCGACGCCGCCGAGCGGACCCAGCTGCTTGAGGCCCGGGGGTTCTCCTCCCCGGGACCCCGCACCAGCTACCTTCCCGATACCGACACGGCGGGCCAGCGCACCGCCCGGTGGCTGATGGCCGCCGGGGTGCTCGCGTTCGGCTGCGCCTGGTACGCCGTGGGGGCCGGCCGGTGATCCGGCTCGAGTGTTCAAGCTACGCGTACGACGGCGGTCCCGTCGCCCTTTCCGGTGTGGATCTCGCCGTGGAACCCGGAGCCCTGGTGCACGTCGTCGGGCCGTCGGGGTCCGGAAAAACCACCCTTGCCCGCCTGCTGGCAGGGCAGACCGGGGCCGGGAGCGGAGCGCAGTTCCGCGGTGCGCTGACCCTCGGAGGGGACCGGCTCGGGTTCGCGGGCGGCCCGGGGGATCCGCTGATCGATCCCGCCGCGTGGAGTTCCACCGTGGCGTATGCGGCGCAGCGGACCGAGGGCCAGCTCTCCATGATGTCGGCCACCGTCGCGGAGGAGATCGCCTTCGGGCCGGCGAACCGGGGCGTGCCCGCCGGGGAGCTGCGGGCGGCCGTGCAGGCCACAGCAGCCCGGCTCGGGCTGACGGACCTCCTGGACCGGGATCCCCGCCGGCTCTCCGGCGGCCAGCTCCGCCGCACGATCATCGCTGCTGCCGTCGTCGGGAACCCCCGGGTGCTGATCCTCGACGAGCCCTTCCAGGGGCTCGATGCCGGCTCCCGGGCCGAGGTGGCCCGGACCCTTGAGGTGCTGCGCGCGGCTGGCACCGCTCTGGTGATCTGCGCCCCGATGCTCCCCGGTTCGGCCCCGCAACGTTCCCGGGTCCTGGCGCTTGTGAGCGGCCGGCCCGTGTTCGACGGCTCTGTCGCGCAGGCCCGCACTGCGGGGCTCGAGCGGTACGCCATCGGCACTGAAGGCTCAGCCCCGGACCTGCGGCGGGTGCCCGCCGCCCCGGCGGCCCCGGACGTGCGGCAGGTCCAGGCCGCGGGTCCGCTCGCCGAGCTCGCCGGCGTCTCCTTCTCCTACCGCGGAGAGGGTGCCCGCGGGCGGGCCGAGGTCCTCCGGCGCGTCGACCTGAGGGTCAGTCCGGGCGACATCGTCGGACTGACGGGGGCGAACGGGTCGGGCAAGTCGACGCTCCTGCAGCACCTTAACGGGCTGTTGAGGGCGTCGTCGGGCACGGTGACCGTCGCGGGGCAGCCGCTGGGGCGCCGCACTCCCACCGGGCAGCTGGCCGGTGCGGTGGGATACCTGTTCCAGGACACCGACCAGCAGCTCTTCGAACGGACCGTGCTGCGCGAGGTGACCTACGGGCCCGCTGCGGCCGCGGCCGGCCGGGAGGCGGCCCAGGAGCGGGCCCGGACGGCACTGGCGGCCGTTGGGCTCGGACACGCCGCAGGAGAACACCCGTACGAGCTGGGGTTCGTTGAGCGCCGGCTGGTGGCGTTTGCCTCCCTGATCGCCTCGGGACCGGCGGTGTGGGTGCTCGACGAACCGACCGCCGGCCTTGACCTGCGGGGCCGCAACCGGGTGGCGGAATTGCTCCTCGGCCACGCCGCGGCAGGCGGCGCCGTGGTGCTTGCCACCCATGACGGGGCGTTCGCCGACGCCCTGTGCACCCGGATTCTCGAGCTGAAGGACGGCAGGATCCTCTCCGGCGGGGCCCGCCGGGGAGCGGACGGGGCGTAGGGTTGCCGCATGGAACGCCCCGACGCCTCAGGCCCGAACGCCGGTCCGTCCGGTGCGCCCGCCCCGGCCGCCGGCCGGAGCGGCAGTCCTGCTAAAAGAAGCGGAGACTCCAGCGACGTCCGAGACACCGCCCGCCGCCGCACCGTGGTCGTCGGAACGCCGGGGCAAGGCGCGGAACTGGAGGTCTTCGAATACGGCAGGGAGCCGGGGCCGGGCGTGCCCACCCTGGTGCTGGTGCACGGCTACCCCGACGACCACCGCGTGTACCTCCCGGCCATCGCCCTGCTGGCCGCGACCCATCACCTCGTCGCCGTCGATACCCGCAACGCCGGCCAATCGGTGGCCCGTTCGAGGGACTACCGGATCTCCGTCCTGGTGGATGACCTCTTCGCGGTGCTCGACGCCGTGGCCGTTCCCGGGGTGCACCTCGTCGGCCATGACTGGGGCTCGATCCAGGGCTGGGCGGCGGTGGCCGACCCCCGCTCCGAGGGGAGAATCGCCCGCTTCACGAGCATCTCGGGGCCCGACCTCGGGCACTTCCGCCGCTGGACGCGCGAGCGCCTCCGGACCCCGGGCCGCTGGCCGGAACTCGCCGGGCAGCTGCTGCGCAGCTGGTACATTGCGGCCTTCCAGCTGCCGGTCCTCCCCGAACTCTTCTGGCAGGTGGCGCTGCGACGGCGCTATGAGCGAACGGCGCGGCGCCGGGTGGGAGCCGATCCCATCCGGGGCCTCGCCCTGTACCGGGCGCTGCGCTCGCGCTCCGGCCTCCGGCCGCGGCTGCCGGCCGTGACGGTGCCCGTTCACGTCGTGGTGCCGGTGAAGGATCCCTTCCTTTCACCGGCGCTGGTCGAGGGGCTCGGGGAGTGGGTGGAGCACCTGAGGGTGACGAGGGTCGACGCCGGGCACTGGTGGCCGGAAACCCGGCCAGCCGACTTCGCCGACCTGCTCCGCGGAGAGCCGTAGGAGCGGCCGGGCGGCGGACTCAGGAGAGGGTGAGCCGGTGCCAGGACCGCAGCGTGAGGCCCGCGGCAAGACCACCCAGCGGCAGCGACAGCAGCACCTGGACCGCAGTCGTGACGTCCGCGCCGGCGCCGCGCTGGCTCGCCCACAGCCCGGGGGCGGAGAACGGGAACCAGCCGCCGAGCCCCACCATTGCCGCCAGCTGTGCCAGGACAACGATGACGATCACCGCGCCGATCGCGGAGAGGTAGCCCCGGCCCAGGGTGGCGGCCCACGCGCAGGGCAGGGCCAGGAGGGCCGTGGCGGCAGTGATCAGCAGGAACTTGGCAGCGAGGGCAGGAATGCCCGGATCGCCCGGATTCCCGGCCGTTCCGGTGAGGAGCCCGGCCGCGACCAGGGTAAACGTCAGTGCGACGGCGACCGCACCGGACCAGGCGAGGATCAGCAGCAGCTTCGCGGCGGCCGTGGCCGTCCTGGAGACCGCCGCAAGGAAGAGGGAACCGACGGTTCCGTCGGTGAACTCCCTGCCGAATACCCATCCGGTGACCACCCCAAACCCGAGGAGGCCGCCGACGGCACTGATGGTGCCGGCTCCCGTGAAGAACCCCTCCCAGCCTCCGGCACCGATGACGCCTTCGGCCTTGACCGCCAGCAACGGGTTGGCGCCGTTCAGGGAGAGTACCGATGCCACCGTCATCACCGGTACGCCGAGGACGAGGAAAAAGCTCGTGAACACCACGGGGCGGGCGCGGCGGAACTTGAGCCATTCCGCGGCGAGGGCCGCCCCGAGCTGCGCCGGGCCGGTCACTGCCCGATCCCGGAGTCGGCGTAGATCATGTCGAAGAAGCGCCGCTCGAGGTCCATGGCATCGGGCGGGAGGCTGCCGATGATGCGTCCTGCGTTCAGGACACTGATGCGGTCGGCGACCCGCGCCACCTCGTCGAGATGGTGGCTTGAGACGAGCACCGCTGCGCCGCGCGTGTGGGCGCGGTCCAGGAGCATCCGGCGCACGATCATGACCCCGGCAGGGTCAAGCGCGTTCGTGGGCTCGTCGAGCAGAATTGTGCCCGGCGAGGCGGTCAGGGCCGCCGCGAGGCCGAGGCGCTGCTTATTGCCCAGGGACAGCCTGCGGCCCTGCGTGGATTCCCATTTCGTGAGCGCGAACTCCTCGATGAGCTCAAGGGCCGCGGCGCGGGCACGTTCCGGCCGCAGCCCGGCCAGCCGCCCGGCCAGCGTGAGGTTCTGCAGGACGGTGAGTTCCGGATAGGCAAGCGGGTGTTCAAGCAGGTAGCCAACGCCGGCGCGTTCGCCCGATGACAGCATCGAGGGTTCGCGGCCCGCCACCAGGACCGACCCGCCGTCGGGCCGGAGCATGCCCAGGAACAGGCGCATCAGCGTCGTCTTGCCTGCTCCATTGAGGCCCACCAGGGCATGGATTTCGCCCCCGCGCACCTCGAGGCTGACCCGCTCCAGGACCGGCTCGCCGCCGAACCGCTTGGAAGCGCCGGCGCACTGCAGCCGGGCGGTGCCGGCCGCTGCTCCGGCGGCGTCGTGCCGTTCCGTCTCCACCGCCACCTCCATCCGCCCGGGGACTGCAGCGGAGCCCGAGCCCGCCTGCTGTTCATTGTGGACGCTGTTCATTGTGGACGCTGCGGCCGGGGCTGGGAAGCTCAGGCCTCGAGCAGGCCGCGGATGTCTTCGGCGGTGAGTGCCGAGCTGAACACGGCGTCGTCGTCCATGACGGAGCTGAAGAGCTGGGCCTTCTGCTCCTTGAGCTTCATCACCTTCTCCTCGATGGTGCCCTTGGAGACCATCCGGTAGACCATGACGTTCTTTGTCTGCCCGATCCGGTGGGTCCGGTCGACCGCCTGCGCCTCGCTGGCAGGGTTCCACCAGGGGTCCAGGAGGAAGCAGTAGTCCGCCTCGGTCAGGTTGAGGCCGAAACCGCCGGCCTTCAGGCTGATCAGGAACACCGGTGCCGAGCCTTCCTTGAACCTGTCGATCACCTCGCCCCGGCTGCGCGTCGAGCCGTCGAGGTAGGCGTACTCGATCCCGCGGGCCTCGAGCTGCTCGGCGGCCTTCTTCAGGTAGGACGTGAACTGGCTGAACACCAGCGCGCGGTGGCCTTCGGCAAGGACGTCCTCGAGCTGTTCGAAGAGCACTTCAAGCTTGGCCGAGGGAACGTCCGAATGGTCGGGGTCGACAAGTGAGGCGTCGAGGCTCAGCATGCGCAGCAGCGTCAGCGACCGGAACACGATCATGCGGTTGCTGTTGAGGTCATCGATGAGGCCCAGCAGCTTCTGCCGTTCCCGCTGCAGATAGGTCGAATAGATGTGCCGGTGCTCGGGGGTGAGCTCGACCTCGAGCACCTGCTCCTGCTTGGGCGGCAGGTCGGAGGCGACGGCCTCCTTGGTGCGGCGCATCATCAGGGGGCGGATGCGCCGGCGCAGCCGCGCCAACGGGCGGTTGTCGCCGATCTTCTCGATCGGGGTGCGGTAGTCCTCGGTGAACCGGCGGGCCGAGGGGAACAGCCCGGGGGCGACGATATTGAACATCGCCCACAGCTCCATCAGGTTGTTCTCCATGGGCGTGCCCGTGATCGCCAGCTTGAACGGGGCGGCGAAGTCCTTGGCGGCCTGGTGGACCTTCGAGGTGCGGTTCTTGACGAACTGCGCCTCGTCGAGGATCAGTCCCGCCCACTCGGTTTCTGAGTACGCCTCAAGGTCGAGCCGGAACAGGGTGTAGGAGGTCACGACGACGTCGGCGCCGCGCACCTGCTCGCGGATCGGCACCCCGGAGGCGCCCTGGGTGTCGGAGATGCCGACGACATGGAGCCCGGGGGTGAAGCGGTGGGTCTCGTTGATCCAGTTGGGCACCACGGAGGTCGGTGCGACGATGAGGAAGGGCGCGTGCGGCCCGCCGGCCTCGTGGGCGTGCTGGATCAGGGTCAGGGCCTGAAGGGTCTTACCGAGGCCCATGTCGTCTGCGAGCACACCACCGAGCTGATGCCGCCAGAGGAAGGCGAGCCAGTTGAACCCCTCCTTCTGGTAGGGCCGCAGTTCGGCCTTGACCCCCAGGGGAACCTCGACCGGCGCCAGGTCGGGAAGCTCTAGCAGCCCGGCGACGGCGTTCCGCCAGGACTCGGCCTGCTCCGTCTCATCGGCGAGGTCTTCGAACTCGGCCCACAGTCCGGCCTGGTAGCGGCTGATCTGGAAGCCGGTCTCCCACTCCGTGAGGCCGCGTGCCTCCTCGATGAGTTCGCGCAGCTGGTCAAAAACGGGCTGCTGGAGGGACAGGTAGCTGTTGTCGACGAGCTTGAGCTTCGTCCGGCCCTGCGCGAGGGCGCGGAAGATTGAGTCGAAGGGGATCTTGCGCCCGCTGACCGTCACCATCACACCCAGGTCGAACCAGTCCCGGTCCTCGGTCTCGACGGTGCTGATCACCAGCTGCGGGGTTTCGGTCAGGTGCTCGTAGTCGGGTTTGTCCCCGACGACGTCGACCTCAAGGCCCGGCTCCACCTCGATCCGCGGAAGCACCGACTCGGTGAACTCCACGGCCTGCATGTCCTCAAGGATGGTCTTCCGCAGCGGCAGTGGGCTGATCACGGCCCGGGCCGCCGCTTCCAGGGCGTCCTCGGCGTCGGCGTCGCGGTAGCCGTCAGCGGCCGCCGGGCCACCGCCCAGCGGGTGACGCTGCACGGCGGTGCCGAAGGTGTACCGGAAGTCCCAGGAGAGGGTCACCGCGCCGTCGGGCCGGTAGGCGGCAGTGAGGACGAGCGCCGGCGGCTGGACCTCGGGCAGGTCTACACTTCCATCGCTGCTGGCCACCTTGAGCGACCGGCTGAGGCGGGGGTAGTACTCCTCAAGGAAGATCGAGGTCTCCCCGGCCGGGATGTGGAGCGGACGGGAGCGACGGAGCAGTTCAAGGTCCTGTCCGCTGAGCTTCCTGCCGGTCGGGGCGAGGGTGATTGTCGTGTCCGGTGCCACCGCGTAGATCCCGTGGTCGCTGATGATGTGGGCGGTCTCCGGCGGGTGGATCCGCCCATCGATCTCCAGGACGGGGGAGAGCTGGACCGAGTCATCAGCCGCCGCTGTCGCGTCAAGGCGCAGGGTGGCCCGGTGGGCGAGGACGACGGTCACTGACTTCTTCGATCCGACAAACTCGATGCCGAGCCGCCCGGCTTCCTCGAGGAGGTGCCAGAGCAGGGGATTGCTGAAGTCGTCGAGGTACAGCCACGAGTCGTTGTTGCCGAAGTAGTTGACGCCGGTGCCCCGGTGCAGGGCAGGGAACTGGGAGAACCAGCGGTGCTGGTCGGGGTCGAGCCGCAAACCATAGGTCTGGTAGCTGATGCTTCCCCAGGAGAGGTTGTTCTTCACCCACTTGCCCTTGGAGTTCTGGCTCACGGGACGCACCCCCAGCCGGGCGTTGAGGGTGCGCAGGCCCTGCCTGTCGGCGGCTGATCCCCAGCGCTGGACCGCCACTTCGGGGGTGCGCACCTCGAATTGCAGGCCCAGTGGCGTCGTCGGCGCTGCAGGCACTTCGGCAGTGCCGGGTGCCGGGGCGAGCAGTTCGCTCAAGGAGGCCTGCCAGCCCGCCGCCGGCCGCGGAGGCGGCGGTGCCGCGGTGGTCTCCTGGCGGGCCAGGAGGTGTTCGGTGTTGCTTTGGAGGGCGGTGGCGGCAACATGCTTGCAGTCCGAGCCGACGGGGCAGCTGCAGAAGTTTTCGAGCGGACGGAAGCGGCCGTCACCCTTGAGGCCGAGGCGCAGCTTGGTGCGGTACTCGGTGGGCGCGCTTCCCCGGACCCGGCCGGTGAGAATCTTCGCGCTCGCGTCCCAGGCGAGGGAACTGACGGCGCCGTCCTTGGCGTAGACCTGTCCGCGTTGGAACGACGCACCGCCCACGATGCGGATGATGTCGGTGACATCGATCAGGGGGTGGGACGAAGAGGGCATACTTTCATGCTCTCACGCGGCGGCTGCGCGCCGTGCCCGGGAGGTGGTGCTGTCCGCTGTCGGCCATACCGTCCGCCGCGCGGACCTCCATGCGGCGGGGGCCGGGTTCCGGTATCCGGTGCACGGGTGCAGCACGTAAGGTACGAAAGGGGCTGTCCGACGTCGTCCGGAGAAAGGGTGCCGGTGTTCGAAGCGCCGAGTTTTATCTACGCTGCCGCCGGGCTCGCGGTTTTTGCCGCCGCCCTGCTGCCTCGCCTGCTGATGCGGGCGCCCATTTCCATGCCCATGGTGTTCCTCGGGGCGGGGGTGCTTGCCTTCTCCCTGATGGATACGCTGCCCACCCCCGACCCGGTGGCCCACGGCGACTTCACCACCCACCTGGCCGAGGTCTGCGTCATCATCTCCCTCATGGGTGCAGGGCTCGCCCTGGACCGCCGGGTGGGCAGGAAACGTTGGGCCACCACCTGGCGCCTGCTGGGCATAGCCATGCCGTTGTGCATCCTGGGCCTGATGCTCCTCGGCCTCTGGGTGCTGGGCCTGGGCCTCGCCGGGGCACTGCTTGTCGCCGCGGTCCTCGCGCCCACCGACCCGGTGCTCGCCTCGGAGGTGCAGGTGGGCGAGCCTGCCGAATCGGAGGAGGAACTCGGAGGCGAGGACGAGGTGCGCTTCGGGTTGACCTCGGAGGCGGGCCTCAACGACGGTCTCGCCTTCCCCTTCGTCTATCTCGCGATCGCCATCAGCCTCGTGGGGGCGGCTCCCGGCGCCTGGTTCCCCGAGTGGATCGCGTTGGATGTGGCGTGGCGCATGGGTATCGGCTGCCTCTTCGGGTTCGGCATGGGCATGCTGCTCCGGCGGTTGTTCTTCTCGGCCCGGATCGAAACCGTCCGGCTGGCAAACCACTCCGAAGGGTTCGTGGCGCTGGCGGCGACCTTCCTGACCTACGGCCTCACCGAAATCGCCGAGGGGTACGGCTTCATCGCCGTCTTCGTCTGCGCCGTCACCATCCGCACCGCGGAGCAGACGAGCGGCTACCACGGTGTCCTTCACAGCTACATCGAGCAGCTCGAGCGGCTGCTCACGGTCGTGGTGCTCGTCCTGCTCGGGGGTGCCGTCTCCCGTGGCCTCTTGATGGGTCTCACCTGGCAGGAGGTCCTTGTCGCCGTCCTTTTCCTCCTGGTGATCCGTCCCGTTGCCGCCTGGGTCAGCCTCGCCCGGGGACGCACCGGACCATGGGAGCGGGGTGTGATTTCATTCTTCGGTGTCCGCGGCATCGGCTCGATCTACTACCTGGGGTATGCGCTGTCCAAGGGGGAATTCGACGCCGAGGAAGCCTCGCTGTGGCGGATCGTGGCGCTGGTGATCTGCATGTCCATCGTGCTTCACGGAATGACCGCCGCCCCGGTGATCAATGCGCTCGACCGTGCGCGCGAACGCAAGGCGGTGCGTGTCAGCGGTGACGAGGGACAGGCGCCAAAAACGCCCATCTAGTTGTGCAGCTGAGGGAGGCCCTCCCCGCGGCCGAACCTCAGCGGAGGTGCTCGAGCCGGCGTTGGATGGCCTCGAGTTCGGTGCTCAGCGAGGCAAGACCCCCGGCGCTGTTTTCGGTGGCAAGGGCGCGTACCAGTTCGTCCTGCCGCGCCCGGAGCCCGGCCTCGGTGGTTGGAAGCTCGAAATCAGCGGTCTCGAAATCAGCCATAGTTCCATCCTGCCAGACGCCATCCTGCCAGACGCCATCCTGCCGGATGCCCAGCCGGCACCGGCAGCCGCGCTGCCCGCGGGGTGAATGTCCCGGATAGAGGACGCTCGAAATAAGTAGCCCATTCCTGCCGTTGCCTAAAGCATGCCCGGTCTCCACCGTGACGGCCGGGACCCGCGATAGCACAGCGCGCACCTCCAGGGAAGGCTTTTCTTGATATCTGTTCCTTTGTCCATCCTCGACCTGGCACACATTCCGCGGGGAGGCACGGCCGCCGGAAGCCTCGCCTCGAGCGTGCGGCTGGCTCAGAGCGCGGAGAAGTGGGGGTACCGGAGGATCTGGTACGCCGAGCATCACAACCTGAGCAGCATCGCCTCCTCGGCGACGAGCGTGCTGATCGCCCACGTCGCCGCGGCCACCACCAGCATCCGGCTGGGATCCGGCGGAATCATGCTACCGAACCATTCACCCCTGACGATCGCCGAACAGTTCGGGACCCTCGAGACACTGCATCCGGGCCGGATCGACCTCGGCCTGGGCCGCGCACCGGGAAGCGACGGCAACACGATGCGGGCGCTGCGCCGCGACCCCGCCGCGGCCGACACGTTCCCGCAGGATGTCCTCGAACTCCAGGGCTACCTCTCCGGCGACACGCGCATTCCGGGAGTCCACGCCACGCCCGGACGCGGGACGAACGTTCCCCTGTACATCCTTGGCTCCTCGCTGTTCGGGGCGGGCCTCGCCGCGGCGCTCGGGCTGCCCTACGCGTTCGCCTCGCATTTCGCCCCGGCGGCGCTGCAGGAGGCTGTGGCGTTGTACCGGCGGGAGTTTCAGCCCTCCGCCCAGCTCGAGCAGCCCCACGTCATTGCCGGCCTCAACGTACTTGCGGCCGATACCGAGGATGAGGCGAGGGCCCAGTTCCAGGAGGGCCAGCGGAGGATGGCCGAGCTGCTGCTCGGCCGCGGCCGTGCCTTCACCCCGGAGGAGGCCGATGCACTCCTTGCCTCTCCAGGAGGCCAGCAGGTGGCGCAGATGTTCACCTACTCGGCCGTGGGGACCCCGCCCCAGGTTCAGGACTACCTTGAGGGCTTCACCAGGCACGCCGATGCGGACGAACTGATTATCGCCACGAGGGCGAGTTCCGAAGCGGCCTGGCTGCGCTCCTTCGAGCTGGTTGCAGGCCTCGCGCGGCCGGTGGCCGCCTGAGGCCCAAATATTTATAAAGAAGGTTTGGATTCCTGCTTGCCATCACCCATGGTGGTGCTGTTAGGTTGGTAACGGTTGTAGTGTTGCGCATTTGTATTTCACGTGGTGTAGCTCCTCGGGGCCCACGCCGCATCTCTGAAAGAGCGGACAAGCACGCCGCGACTGGGGCTTTCCGAAAGTCGGAGAGCGTCTGAATTTCAGAAGGATAAACAAAAATGGCAACAGGTACCGTGAAGTGGTTCAACGCTGAAAAGGGCTTCGGCTTCATCGCCCCCGACGACGGAAGCGCAGATGTGTTCGCACACTTCTCCGCCATCAACGCCAGCGGCTACCGCTCGCTTGATGAGAACCAGAAGGTTAGCTTCGACACCGAGCAGGGCCCCAAGGGTCCCCAGGCGTCAAACATCCAGCCTCTCTAAGGTCCGGATCTAAAGCAGGGCGGGATTTTCCCGCCCTGCTTTTGTTTAACCCCTTTTCGGGTCCGACGTGCCGGGGCTTTGCGTCGAAGACGTCGAGCCAGGCTCAGGCTCCGCCGGCGCACAGGCCGATGAACGCGCCGAGTTCCTCGAGCGCCTGCGGACGCGACGGGACGTGATGGGTGAGCCCCGGTGCGCGGACGATCACGGCACGCCACTGGCCCCGTGACACTGCCACGTTAATGCGGTTGCGGCTGAGCAGGAACTCAATTCCCCGCGGCGCCTCGGCTGCACTCGAGCAGGCCATCGACACGATCACGACGGCCGCCTCCTGGCCCTGGAACTTATCGACAGTTCCAACCCGGACCCCCGGGTGGCCCGCGGCGTCGAGTGAGGTCCGGATCAGCTGGACCTGCGAGTTGTAGGCAGCGACAACGAGGAGGTCCGCCTCGCCCAGGGGCCGCACTCCGGCGCCATCGCCCGGCGTCCAGTCCCGGCCGAGGTGCCGCACGACCTGGGCCATCACCTCCGCCGCCTCCTCCGGGGAGGAGGTGCTCCGCCGCTCGGTATGGTCAACCATCACGCATTCGACGCCCGGGGCGAGTCCGTCGAGGTGCCGGAGTGCGGCCGACGGCGTGGATTCAAGCCGTCGATCGTAGGAGAGCCGGGAGACAAAGGCGCACAGCGCCGGCTGCATCCGCCAGCTGTCGGCGAGGAAGTACCCGAACCTTTCGGGGAGCGTCGCGTGCCCGTCGGAAAGCCAGCCGAGGGCCGACTCATGAACCGGTTCGGGGTGGCTGCCCTGGGTCACTTGGGGGAGCTGCTGCGGATCCCCGAGCAGCAGCAGCCGCCGGGCCGAGCGTGCCACCGCGAGCGTGTTGGCAAGGGAGAACTGGCCGGCCTCGTCGATGACCAGGAGGTCGAGCGAGCCCGCCGGAACCTTGCTGCCGGTCATCGTCCAGGCGGTGCCGCCGACCAGGCAGCCGGCATCCTCGTGAAGCAGCGCGGCGACGCCGTCGTCGGTGGAGTTAAGCCAGGGAGCGGCGGCATCCGCGGTTTTCTTTGCAACCCTCTCCGGGGGCACCCCGGCCCGGAGAGCGGCCCTGAGCAGGTTCTCGACGACGGCGTGGGACTGGGCGACGACGCCGACCTTCCAGCCGCGGGTGACGAGCCGGGTGATCACCGCGGCGCCGACGAAGGTCTTGCCGGTTCCGGGCGGTCCCTGGACGGCCAGATAGGACGAGTCGAGCCGTTCGACCGCCGCGGTGATGGCGTCAACATACCCGGTGGGCCCGGGAAATGCCGGAGGGAGGGCGCCGCTCGTCAGCCGCGGCGGAGTCCTGCGGAGCAGGTCAAGGCCGGCTCCGTGGGGAAGCTGCGGAATGGCCGATCCGACCTCGGCGGCCACGGCGAGCAGGGCCGCCTCAATGGAAGGGGTGCGGATGGGCTGGTCGGGGGCGAGCGCCACGGGCAGATACGGGTGGGCGGGCGCGCCGGCCCGCAGCCGTTCCTCGAGGAGGATCACGTCCTTCCCGCCGTCGGTTCCGGCAGTGAGCACCTTCGCACCGAACCACCCGCCCCGCCCCGAGTCTGCGGAGTCGACCCCATCGGGCAGGGGCTCCTCGTACACGCTGAACCAGGTGGAGTCCTTCCGGAAGTCCGCACCTTCGGGAAGGACCCCGGTGAGGCGGAGGGTCCGGGAGAGGGAGCGGGCGCGCGGGGTGCGCAGAGCCCAGTCCGTCTCCACCTCGACGGACTCAGGAAGGAACATGTCCCGGGCCTGCGTCCAGTTCTCCGGCGCGGTGCCGAGCCGGTCGAAGTGCTCCCACCAGAACTGCTTGCGCTCACGCCGGTGATAACCCACCGCCGCCGCCACCATCGCCACGGCCTGATCATCGGAACCCTGCGCGGCCCCCGGGAGGGAGCCGAGGTACGCCAGCAGGTGCGCCTCCTCCGGCCGCGGCTCGGACACAGTGCGCTCGCGTTCCGGCGGGTCCGCAGAGGCGGGCCCGATCCCGCGTTCGCCGGCCCGCTCGAGGAGCCAGTTGCGCAGGTGCAGGGTGGAGCGGCAGTCGTACTCGTTGTAGTCCCGGATGCCGGCGAGCAGTTCGGCGGCCCGGGCATCATCACCGGCGTCGCGGACCGCGCAGTACTCGGAGTAGGCGACCACCGAGGCCCCGGCGTCGGTGATCGCTCCGGTTCGGAGGTCGGCCCCCATATAGAGGGGTTCGAGGGCCTTGATGCTGTAGGACTTCTCCGAGATGCGCAGGCTGCGCCGAACGACTTCGTAAAGGTCGATCAGCACCCCCTCGCGCAGCAGGGTGTCCACCGCGTCCTCGCCGAGAATGTGGGTCATTGACAGCCGGCGCAGGGCGCTCTTCTCGTAGGCGGCGTAGTGGTAGATGTGGAGGCCTGGATACCGTGCGCGGCGCTCGGCGACATAGTCGAGGAAGCTGCTGAAGGCCGTCCGCTCTTCGGCGCGGGAGTGGGCCCAGAACGCCCGGAACGGCGGCTTCGAACCGGCATCGCGGGCATTCTCGACGACGCCGAAAAGGTACTCGATTCCCCAGGATCCCGTTCCGGGGTCTTGCCACAGCGGGTCGCCCTCGAAGTCGAAGAAGACATCCCCCTCGTTGGGCGGAGGCAGCAGGCCCAGGGCGTGGCCGGGCAGAACCTTGTACCCAAGGCGTCGGGACGTGCCGTCGGCGCCGGTGTAGTCGACGCCGCCGTCGGCTTCCTCGAGGCCCGTCTGCATCCGGGCCTGGTCGCGCAGCCGCGCGAGGGCCGGGGACCCCCCGGCCGCTTCGCCCGCCGCAAGCTGGTCGATCGTGAAAATGCCTGCTTTCCGCAGTTCGGCGCGCTGGGCGAGGCTCAGGTTCGCCACGAGCAGCAGATCCCGCGTTGACTCAACCATCTGCTGGCAGTAGTCGCACCGGCCGCAGGCGCTATGGCCCGGGCCGTCCCATTCGACGGGGTCGGGTTGGGCTCGGTGCGCCGCCAGCAGGTCGAGGAACCGTGCCCGGCGTTCCCGGTAGACCGGGATGAGATCGTCGAGGCTGTGGACGCTCGAGGTGCTGTCGCCGAGGACGAGGGTCACCTGGGGTGCCGGGGTGAGCCCGGCGCGCAGCAGTTGGTCGCCGTAGGCTGCAAGCTGCAGCAGGGCGCCGACCTTCGCGTGCCGGGCGAGCTTGGTGTCCCACACCGCGTAGCCCTCGCCGGTGTGGACCAGGAAGTCGGAGCGGCCGTGGAACACCCCGTCGAAGAAGGAGGCCTGGAACACAACGCCGGCCCCGGCGCGCAGGGCCCCCAGCGATTCCTCATGCTTCGCCGTCAGAGTGGCGCGGTCCATGGTGGCCGCCGGAACCACCTCGTACACGCCGCCCGGGTTCCCGGGGGAGTACGTGCCGAGCTCGGCGGTGAACTTCTCGAGGACCAGGTGCTCGTGCACGTCGCCCAGGGTTGCGGCACGCTGGAGCATCTCATCGGCGGCGAACTCGGCCGGCGGAGTGCGGCCGAGTTTCTCATCGAGGATCCGCAGGACGCGGTACTCGCACTCGGCGGCGTTGACAAGGTCGCTGGCCGAGAACACCAGGTCGGCCCCGGTGTCCGGTGCGGCGTTTTCAAGCAGGAACACTGGGCCTCCCGGCGGCTGGGCGATCAGCAACAATCTACCAAGGGGGATGCGGTAGCGTGGAAGGGCCTGTTTACCCTTCGGATGGTCCCGGCCCGAGGCGCTGCCACCAGCAGCTGGGGTGCGCCTTCAGTTTTTTACCGGCTCCGCCCGAACATCCACTGCCTTTGGAGATTCATGAATCCGCTCACCCTGTTTCGGACCGTCGCCGTGGCCGAGGCTCTCACCTGGGCGTTCCTGCTCACCGCCATGTTCTTCAAGTACGTCACCCAAAGCACCGAAGCGCTTGTGCCGCCGGCCGGCGGGATCCACGGGTTCGTGTTCCTCTGCTTCGTCGCGACCACGGTGTTCGTCTGGATCAACTCGAAGTGGTCATGGCGGACGGGCGTGCTCGGACTGGTCTCAGCAGTGGTGCCCTTCGCCACCATCCCCTTCGAGCTGATGGTTCAGCGCAGGGGGTTGCTCAGCGGCCCGTGGCGCCTCCGCCCGGGCGGGGAAGCTCCCGGGAACCCCGTCGAATCCCTCCAGGCCTGGGTGCTGCGCAGTCCGGTGCTCGCCGCGGCGCTCGCCGTCGTCGGCATCGGGGTCGTCTTCACGCTGCTGCTGATCGCCGGTCCGCCCGTCGCGGCGGGCTGAGGTGCACCCCGGGCGGTGCGGGGTGCGTCGGCGGCCCTACCTGCCGGCCAGGTCGGGGTGGTGCAGTTCGGCGACGTCCGGGTGGGCGCGCAGGCGCCCCTTGAGGACGTTCTCCCCGTAGGAGGAGAGCATCGGGTTCTCAGGATCGTCGGTGATGCCGGTCGCTGCCGCCGCGAGCTCCGCGGGGAGCACCACCGGTTCGATGACGGCGTCAAGCCGGGGGGACCAGAAGAACGGGACCGCATACCGGTCCACTCCGGGCGGAGGAGAGGCCACCCGATGGACGGTGGCGGCGAGGTATCCCTGGGTGGCTACTTCGAGCATCTCCCCGAGGTTGACAACGAGCGCCCCGGGAATCGGTTCGACCGGCACCCACTCGGAGCGTCCCCGGGGAAGCACCTCAAGCCCGCCCACCTCGTCCTGGAGCAGGAGGGTGACGAACCCGTAGTCGGCGTGGGAACCGACGCCCTGTCCTCCGGCTTCGCCGTCGCCCCCCACGTAGTGGACAAGCTTCGCCATCCACGCCGGCGTGCCGTCGAAGGGTTCGGCGAAGTGCTCCTCGGGCAGGCCCAGGGCCACCGAGAGGGCGCCGAGCAGTTCGGCCCCCACGGTGGAGAGCAGTTCCGCCCAGGCCATCGCGGAGCGTTCGAGTTCGGGAAGGGCCTCGGAGGGCCACTGGTTGGGCCCCTGGAGCAGCCAGTACGGCTGGTCCGCGGGGTAGCTCTCGAGGGGCGCGCGGTCCGGGGAGAAGTCGATCTGTTCGCGGGCATCGGGTCTGCCGCGGGTGATCTCGGTGCCCAGCCGGGCGTAGCCCCGGAAGTGAGGGGACTGCCGGTTGTCGAGCCGCAGGCGCTCCTCGAGCGGCAGGTCGAAGAACCGGCGGGCCACCGACAGCAGGTCCTCGGCCTGGGTGGCGGAGGCTCCGTAGTTGGTCACCTGGAAGAAGCCGACGGTGTGCGCGGCGTCGCGGAGCCGGTCGATGAACCGGGGATCGAAGGAACCATCGGGGCGGCGGGCCGTGCCGAGGTCGAAGACGGGGATTGTGCTTGAAACCATGCCGGGAGACTACGCCCGGTGCGGGCCCGGCCGTGCGCCCGGGTTACGTTTCGTGTCGCCGGGCCGCCTAGAGGCCGGCCAGCCGAAGGAGGACCGCGAGTCCCTGAGGGCTCCCCGGCCAGTGGCGCTCAACGGCCCCGGCGCCGGCACGGCGGACGGTGAGGCGAAGGACGAGGGCGACCAGGAGGACGTCGTCGGCATAGCCGATGCCGGGGAGGAAATCCGGAACCAGGTCGATCGGCAGCAGCAGATACGCGAGGAGCAGCAGGAGCGCCACGCGCACGCCGGCGGGGACCGTCCGGTCGGCGGCGAGGCGCCGCAGCAGGCGGAGCAGGTCGGGCAGGAACCGTAGGGCATCGGTCATGGTGAGGGTCTCGGGGTGGGCCCGGGCATACGCGGCGAGGCCAAGGAGCAGCAGCGCATAGGTCCCGAGCGCCACCGCCAACCAGCCAAGGACAACCGTTCCGTCCATGAACCTCCTGTCGGGGATGAATCTCTGCCGCCTCAGATGCAACATGCGTATCTTCCCACTGGTGAGTCGGCGGGCTATAGTTCTCATGCCGCCTTACACAGATCGCATCGATGGGGGAACCTTCCACGCGGGCTCGGGCCGGTTCGCAGTTCTATCAGCGAGGTGCAGCACCTCAACCGCTTTTCCCTGGAAGGAATCTCCGATGTCCCAGTATGCGCACCAGAGCAGGCCCGCGTATCCCAGCGAGCAGCCCTTCAGCGGCGGAGGGCAGTTCTACCGCGGGGCAGGTACGCCGGCGGACTCGCTGGCCGGCAAGAAACACATGCAACTCTCCCTGGCCTTCGGGTTCCTGAGCTTCTGGATTCCCATCGTCTTTGTGCCCCTGGCCCTGATTCAGGCGGGTAGGGCCGAGCGGCTGGACGAGCCCTCCACCGCGGGCAAGATCCTCGCCTGGACGGCCGTCGGCTACTGGATCCTCTCGGCGATCTGGGGGTTCATCCTTTATGCCTTCATCACCAGCCAGCTTCCGATGCTCCTGGATTCCGTACCTCCGGTGTACAGTCCACCTGTCTAGCCAACAGCGCGGGGCCCGGTCAGGGACCGTTCGAGGATGAAGTCATCTTCGAGCCGCCCTCCCAGACGGAAGGTCTTCGTTCCGGCGAGGCGGAAGCCGCTGCGCGAGTAAAACCGGATGGCCCGTTCGTTCTCCTGGTTGACGCCGAGCCAGATGCCCGGCATTCCGGTGCCGGCCGCCGTCTCCAGTGAGGCCTCCATCAAGGCCCGTGCGGCGCCGGCGCCGTGGTGGGCGGGATCGATATAGAACTTGCTGAGCTCCACCGCAGGAAGTACGGTCAAGGCCTCGCGGATCCGGGCATCCTCCGGCTGGGCTCTCACCAGCATGCTGTAGCCGCCGAGCCCACGTTCCGTCGAACCCGCGGCGTCCGATCCATCAACGGCCGGTGGGAGGTCTACGCACAGGATCATCCGGTCGGGGTCGCCGAGATGCTCCGCGAAGCGGGTCTCCGACAGTTCGGTCTCAAGGAAGCGCTGGATATCCCGGGGGTCCGAGCTCGGAGGACAGGCAAGGGGGAAGGTCACGGCGGCGCAGGCAGCCAGCGCGGCGGCGTCGGCGGGAACCGCTGGGCGGACGGTGAAGCTCATCCCGTCATTATTGCCGTTGCAGGGCGGTGCCGTCCGCCGGGCCGATTGGGAGAACGTTCCGGATTGGGTGATCCCGGCTGAACCGGACACCCCCGTGAACGGGACAAGCCCCGGTGGAAGGAACCCATCCACCGGGGCTTGTGCTTCATTTCGGGCGCATCGGCGCCTCTAGGTGCGTTGGTGCGTTCTGCGCCCCGGGTCAGGCAGCCGTGACGGAGCCCGGCTTGTGGGTGGTGTGGACCGGCTTGTCGGGCACGTGCGCGGGGCGGCGCTTGGCGAACTCCGCCCGCAGTTCGGGAAGGACAAGTTCGCCGAAGAGATCGAGCTGGTTCAGCACCGTCTTCAGCGGCAGGCCCGCGTGGTCGATGAGGAACAGCTGGCGCTGGTAGTCGCCGAAGTATTCCTGGAAGGAAAGGGTCTTTTCGATGACCTCCTGCGGGCTGCCGACCGTCAGGGGAGTCTGGGCCATGAAGTCCTCCATCCGCGGGCCGTGGCCGTAGACCGGGGCGTTGTCGAAGAACGGACGGAACTCCTTGATCGCGTCCTGGGACTTCCGGGCCATGAAGAACTGACCACCGAGGCCCACGATCGCCTGGTCGGCTGCGCCGTGGCCGTAGTGGGCGTAACGCTCGCGGTAGAGCCCGATCAGCTGCTGGTAGTGCTCCTTGGGCCAGAAGATGTTGTTCGCGAAGAACCCGTCGCCGAAGTAGGCGGCGATCTCGGCGACCTCCGGGGTGCGGATGGAGCCGTGCCAGACGAAGGGTGCGACGCCGTCGAGCGGGCGCGGGGTCGAGGTGAAGTTGCGCAGCGGAGTGCGGAACTTGCCCTCCCAGTTCACCACGTCGTTGTCCCACAGCTGGCGCAGCAGGTTGTAGTTCTCGATGGTCAGTTCGACGCTGTCCTGCTGGTTCTTCCCGAACCAGGGGTAGACCGGCCCCGTGTTGCCGCGCCCAAGGATCAGGTCGACCCGGCCGTCGGCCAGGTGCTGCAGGGTGGCGAAGTCCTCGGCGATCTTCACCGGGTCGTTCGTGGTGATCAGCGTGGTGGAGGTCGAGAGCTTGATCCGCTCGGTCTGCGCGGCAATGTAGCCGAGGATCGTCGTCGGGGAGCTGGCGTAGAAGGGCGGGTTGTGGTGCTCGCCGGTGGCATAGACGTCCATGCCGATCTCTTCGACCTTCTTGGCGATGGCGACGGCTGCCTTGATGCGCTCGCCCTCGGTGGGGGTCTTGCCGGTGAGCGGGTTGCGGGTGACATCACTAACAGTGAAAACGCCGATTTCCATGATTTTTCTCCAAAGGGTGGTGCTGGTTTTTGAGGGGTTGGCTTGTGTGAAGCGCGGGCGCCGGTTTCAGGCGGCTACGCGCGGTGACCGGCGGTTGACGATCCAGGCCGCGGCGGCCAGGACCATCACGACGGCGATCACGAGAGTTGTTGACGTGGTGAGCCCGAGCGGGCCGGTGAGGGCGCCGATCGAGAGGACCGGGATGGCCAGGCCGCTTTGGGCTGCGATGAAGTAGGCCGCGACACTCTTGGCGTGGCTCTCATGCGGTACAGCGCGCGCAAGCTGTCCCAGGCCTCCCATGAAGGTGAGGCCGGCGCCGAACCCGCCGATGACCGTGCCAAGACCGAACACTCCGAGGTTTCCCGTGAGGAACCCGGTGAGGACGAGGGCGAGGGCCGCGATCAGCAGGGGAAGTCCGCGGAGGATTGACCACCGGGGTGCTTTCGCGCGGAAGGTGAGCTGGGCGATCACACCGATCTCAAAGAGGATGAAGGTCGCAAGCCCGGCGATCGCGAGGTTGTGCACGTCGAGGGTCTGCGAGATGAAGCGGGGAGTCAGGCTCGAGAACAGGCCAAGCAGGGTGAAGGTCGGAATGACTGCCACCGCCGACCTGCCATAGATTCCCCTCGCGGAGCGTGGCACTCCAACCCGGGGCGCCCAGTTGATCTTGCCGGCCGTGCGCGGATGGGTTTCGGGAACGAAGAACGTCAGCAGGAATGCTGCCGCCACAAGTGCGCCGAAGACGACGAAGATCAGGGCCGTCGGCGCCGGGAGGTACTGGGCGAAGACGCCTGCGACCAGCGGGCCAAGGCCCAGCCCACCCATGTTGGCGGCGGTTGAGATCATCGAGGGAAACGCCTTATTGGAACCCCGGTACAGCTCCGCGAGGGCCGCGGTGGCTGCCGACGTCATCAGGCCGACGCCGATACCGCTGAGGAACCGCCCCGCGAGCAGCATGGGGACGTTTGCGGCGAAGAGGAAGAACAGCGTGGAGCCGATGGTCAGCGACAGCGCTGCGAAGGCCAGCGGCCTGCGGCCGACCTGGTCGGAGAGACCTCCAAAGAAGATCAGGGCGAGCAGGGTTCCCAGGACGTAGACGGCGAACACCCAGGTCGTGGTTTCGGCGCCGAATCCGAAGTCTTCACCCCAGAGGGTGTAGAGGGGGATCGGCAGGGTGCCACCGGTGGTGAGCAGCGCGAAGGTCGTTGCGATGATAGCGAATGAGGCGGTGTAGCGGGTCTGCGGTAGCCGGGCCATGTCAGATGTGCCTTTGGTCGGGTCGGTTTACTGGTGCGGTGTGGAGCAGGACTCGAACGATGAGACCGGAGGCTGCGCCTAGCAGAGGGAAAAGGATGCCTGCCCAGGGCGGCAGGTCGGCGATGCCGAACAGGGCATCCACCGAGAGCGCGCCCGGGCCGGTGAGGCTCAGCGCGGCGGCGATGACGATCAGCACCAGCGGGTACTCGTACCCGTCGTGCTGGACCCAGAGTCCCTTCCGGGCTTTGACCGTCACGGCGACGGTCATCACTCCGATCGCTACCATGCCCGCAAGCGGGGTCAGGGCACCGAAAGCGAGAAAGAGACCGGATCCGAGCTGCCCGAGACCCGCGGCCAGTGCCGTGTAGGCACCGCCGCGAAATCCATCGGAGCGGAACTCGTCAATGCCGCCCTGGAGCCCCGAGCCTCCCAGCCGGAAGGAAATTTTCTGCAGCCCGTGGCCGGCGATTAGCAGCCCGATCACCACCCGCAGCAGCAGGATTCCAATATCGGCATTCATGAACCGGTCTCTTTTCTCGTTTTACCTGGGTTTGTCGTTGTGCCTGGTGCTGACCGGCCGGGCGGCCGGTCAGCGGGGCGTGCTTTTCAGCCGGGTGCTGGTCAGCCGGCGTTTCCGCCGATGAAGTCACCGGCGTAGTGCATACCCAGGCCGTAGACGCCGCCGTGGGCCTTGACGACCTCGGTGACGGGCAGGTAGGTCTCGCCGCGGGCCCAGTCGCGCTGGAGTTCGAGCAGGACCTGGATCCAGGTCACGGGAACGGCGCCGGCGCGGGTCATGCGCTCCATGGCGTTGTCGTGGGCTTCGGTGGTGACTCCGCCGGAGGCGTCGGAGACGACGTAGACCTCGTAGCCCTGGCCCAGCGCGGAGAGCGCGGGAAGGACAAGGCATACCTCGGTCCACAGGCCGGACAGGACGATCTTGGTGCGGCCGGTGGCCTTGATCGCCTCGACGACGCGCTCGTCTTCCCAGGCGTTCATGGTGGTGCGGTCGATGATCTCCTGGCCCGGGAACACCGCGGCCAGGTCCGGGACGATGTTGCCGGAGAAGGACTGGGCGGCCACGGTGGTCAGGATGGTGGGCACGTTGAAGGCCTTGGCGGTCTTGGCCAGGCCGATGGTGGCGTTGATGATCGAGGTGCGGTCTCCGCTGCCGACCCCGAAGAACATCTGGGGCTGGTGGTCAACGAAGAGGAACACGCTGTTATCGGGCGTGAGCAGGTCGTCACTGGGGGTGGCGGTGACGTTGGCGAAATCGATGGTGGTCATTTCTTCTTTTCCTTTGAACTGGTTTCTGCTGAATGTCGTGCGAATGATGTCGTACAGGTTCTGCTTATTCATGGGGGCTTAGTGCGCGTGCGTTTCGAACGCGTTGTCGGCAATGGTGGGGGCCGCGCCGTATCGGGCTGCGCGCCACTGCCTCTGCTGCTCGGACTCGGCTGCGGCCTGGGCGAGCAGTTCGGCCTGGCGGCCTCCGGCCATCGAAGGCTTGGGGGTCGCCTGATAGCCGCCGTAGTGGGCCACTGGACTCCACAGCGGGGACACCCTGGGCATTTCCTCGTCCTGGCCCTGGTAGTCTCCGGCCGCGTACACGATCCGGCCGCCGACGACGGTGAACAGGGACTCGATGTGCGGGATATCCCGCTCGTCGATAGTGAAGAAGTCGTCCGAGAGGATCGAGAGGTCTCCGTAGAAGCCCTCCCGCAGGACGCCCTTCACGTTGTCCTCGCCGGTCAGCTTGGCGCCGGCGACGGTGAACATCTCGAGCGCCTGCTCGCGGCTCACGCGGTTCTCGGGCGGGTAGATGAGGGTGTCCCCGACTGTTCGTCCGGAAACCAGCCAGTGCAGGGCAACCCAGGGGTTGTATGAGGAAACGCGGGTGGCGTCGGTTCCTGCGCCGACGACGAGTCCGCGGTCGAGCATCTTGCGGATCGGCGGCGCTTCGGCTGCCGCACCGGCGCCGTAGCGCTGGACGAACGCCTCCCCCTGGAAGGACATGCGGTTTTGGATGGAGAGCGCTCCGCCCAGGGCCGCGACCCGGTCGAGGCTTCGGCCGCTGATCGTCTCGGCGTGGTCGAAGATCCACCGGTTGTCTCCGGGAAACAGGCCCTCGGCGGCAAGCTTCTCGAAGACCGCGAGGTCCCGCTCGATGGTCTCGTTGTAGGTGGCGTGGAGGCGGAAGTTCCAGCCGTTCTCCATCATGAGGCGGACGGCCTTCTCGAACTCAACCTCGTAGTCGGGGGAGAGCTCGGGACGCGGTTCGGTGAAGTTCTCGAAGTCGCCGGCGGCCCAGGTGAGGTTCTCACCGGCACCGTTGAGCCGGAGCCACTCGTCGCCGTCGCCCGGGCGGACCGTCTCGGTCCAACGGCGGAGGTCGTCGACTTCCTGTCCGGCGACCTGCGGGAAGAGATGGTAGGCGATGCGGAGGGACAGCTTGCCCTCGTTCGCCAGGTCCATCACCGTGCGGTAGTTGTCGGGGAAGTTCTGAAACCCGCCGGCCGCGTCGATCGCGGAGGTCAGTCCAAACCGGTTCAGTTCCCGCAGGTACTGGCGGGTCGAGTCTTTGCGTTCCTCAGCGGGCAGCAGCGGAGCCTTGGCCAGGGTCGAGTAGAGGACCAGTGCGCTCGGCGCTGCGAGGAGGAGTCCTGTGGGCTCGCCGTCGCGTCCGCGGACGATCTGTCCGCCCTTGAAGTCGGGCGTCTCCCTGGAGTAGCCGGCGGCCTTCACTGCGGCGCGGTTGAGCAGCGCGGAGGAGTAGAGGTTGAGGATGAACACCGGGGTGTCGGGGGCTGCCGCGTTGAGCTCGGCGAGGGTGGGAAGGCGCTTCTCGGCGAACTGCTCCTTCGTGAAACCGCCAACCACGCGGACCCACTGGCCCTTTGGGGTGCGGGCCGCCTGCTCGCGGAGCATCTGCATCGCCAGCTTCAGGGTGGGCACCCCGTCCCAGCGCAGCTCGAGGACATAGTTGAGGCCACCACGGATCACGTGGAGGTGCGAGTCGTTCAACCCGGGGACGACCCTGCGGTTCTGCGCATCGACCACCTTTGTGCCGGGTCCGGCGACCTTGGCGATGTCGGCGTCGTCGCCGATGACTGTGATCTTTCCATCCCGGACGGCGACGGCGGTCGCCTGCGGGCGTGCCGGATCGCCGGTGAAGATCTTGCCGTTTCGAACAATCAGATCAGCGGGTTCGACCGCATCTGCGCGGGGGGTAATCCCGGCTACAGGCATTGTGGGCATATCTGCCCACCTCCAATCGACTAACAAACGTGTTCGCTCGGACCGTGGCGGTCCGGGTGCGGTGTGTACAACTTCGCTTCCATGTAATTTATTTCCATGGAAGATATTTCCGGACAACAGACGCCACGCTGGTCAACAGGAGCGGCTTTCGGTCGAAAAAAGACGCAGCCGGGAGGCCCGACGGCGTCTTCTGGAGGTGACGGCTTCGCTCAGCCGACCGGTGTGGACCGCGGACCCGAGGCGGTCAGCGTTCCCCGACCGTCGGAGAGGTCCGCATCCGGTGCGGAGGCGCCCTTGTCCGGAGCCGACGGATCCGCGTTCGGTGCGGAGGGACCTGCTGCTGATGGGGGTGTCGCGGCCGCGGGTTGAATGTCAACGGTGCCTCGCAGCGCGGTTTCCTTGATGAACAGCACGCTGAGCAGAGCCAGGACGGCGATGCCGGCGGTGATCAGGAAGATCAGGGCCGTACTTTCAGCATAGGCGGCCCGGATGATGTCGCCCACCGCTGCGGGCAAGCCGGCCGGGTTGAGGGATGTGCCGGTGTCGGTAGTGCCGGTCGAGAGCCCGGCTGCCCGAAGTCCCTCCGCCGTCCGGGCCGCTGTCGAGTTTCCGAGGACTGCCCCCAGTGCGGCGACGCCGGCCGCTCCGCCGATGGTGCGGAAGAACGCCACCGATGCGCTGGCGGAGCCGACATCCTTCACCGACACCGTATTTTGCACGGCGAGCACGAGGTTCTGCATCAACATCCCGAGGCCCAGCCCGAAGAGGAAGATGAAGCTGCCGACGAACCAGAGGCTGGTGAGTTCGTCGATGGTGCCCGCGAGGGCGAGCCCGAGGACCAGCAGGACCGCCCCGCCGACAAGGAAGCGCTTCCACCGCCCGAACCGGGTGATCAGCTGGCCGGAGGCGACGGAGCCGATCAGGTTTCCGGCGATCATGGGGAGGGTCAGCAGGCCGGCGTCGGTCGCGGTGAAGCCGCGTGCCACCTGGTAGTACTGGCCCAGGTAGGTCGTCGAGGCGAACATGGCGACTCCCACGGCTAGGGAGGCGAAGATCGCCAGGGCGGTGGTGCGCTCGGTGATGATCTTCAGCGGGATCACCGGCTCGGCGGCCCTCGACTCCACGAGGACCAACAAGCCCAGGAGCAGCACGCTGCCGCCGACCATCAGCCCGCTCTGCCAGGAGACCCACCCGAAGGTGCTCTCCTTGCCGACGAAGGAGACCCAGATCAGGAGGGTGCTCACTCCCGCGGTCAGCAGTACCGAGCCAACCCAGTCAATCGAGACGCGCCGGGCGGTGGAAGTGAGCCGAAGGGTCAGTTGGAGCAGGATGAGGGCAATAACTGCCAATGGCACGACGACGAAAAAGGTCCAGCGCCAGCCCAGCGGCGAATCCACGATGACTCCGCCGAGCAGCGGCCCGGCCGCGGTGGCGGCGGCGATTACTCCGCCGAGGTACCCCGAATAGCGTCCCCGTTCCCGGGGTGAGACCATGGCGCCGATGATCGCCATTGACACGGCGGTCAGCCCGCCCATGGCTATGCCCTGGATGGCGCGGCCCGCCAGCAGGACGGGGATGGTCGAGGCGAATCCCGCAAGCACCGAACCCGCCACGAAAACGACAATGCTCAGCTGTACCAGGAGCTTCTTGTCGAACAGATCCGCCAGCTTTCCCCATAGAGGAGTGGTCACCGCGCCGGCGAGCAGGGCGGCGGTGATGACCCACGCGAAGTCCGTCTGTGAGCCGTTGAGGTCCGCAATGATGGCCGGCAGGGCGTTGGCCACGATGGTGCTGCTGAGGATTGCCGTGAAGAGTCCGGCGAAGAGGCCGGTGAGCGCTTGGAGGACCTGCCGCTGGGACATTGCGGCACCTGCCTGTGGTGGCCGGGTGGGGGAGGGGGCTGGGGGAGTGGTCATTGTGCTGCCTTAGGTGGGGGTGGGGTGCGCGGTGGGGCGGGCCGGTCAGCCGGCGGCCCGATCGAGGAGTTCCTGGAAGGGGACCGGGTCCTGGCTGGTCCGAAAAGTGCGCGGAGAATTGCGGAGTATTCCGCCGAGTTCCCGGGCTGCGCGGTGGATCCGCTGTTCCAAGGGCTGTATTGACGCCTCGCCGGAGCCCCAGTCCTCCGGTGAGGCGTAGACGGCGGTGGGGACGACAACCGCCCGGAGGTAACTGAACAGGGGGCGCATCGCGTGGTCGAGCATCAGGGCGTGGCGGGCGCTTCCCCCGGTGGCTCCCATCAGCACCGGCATCCCCTCCAGGGCGGTGGGGTCCAATACATCGAAGAAGGACTTCAGCAGGCCGCTGTAGGAGCCGGAGAAAACGGGGCTTACAACGATGAGGGCATCGGCGTGGGCAAGGCGATCGATGACCGAGGCAAGCGCAGGCGCGGGAAAGCCGGTTAGAAAGTTGTTGGCGATGTCCACGGCGTGGTCCCGCAGTTCCACCGCCTCGACCTCGACCGGCTGGTTGCGGAGCGCCATTTCCGCTCGAACCCCATCGGCCAACTGATCGGCGAGCATCCGGCTGGAGGACGGAGCCCCCAGTCCTGCAGACACTGCCAGGATCCTTTGCGTAGTCATTTCGAACTTTCCTTCCACTCAATCTTTTATGTTGCCGGGCACGTATCTACAACCGGCTCCGGGACTCTTCCATTCCCCGGCACGCCGTAGCCGAACGGGGAATAGCCAGCCGCGTCCGTCAGTTGTGTGGTTGGCAACCTAAAGGCGGAACCAGAGACGCCGCCCCCCACGCCGGTGACGGCGGCGGTATCGGCGCCATGAGATGGAGGAATCATGCAGATTGGCATTTTCAGCGTCGGCGACCGCACGGCGGATCCCGCAACGGGCCGGCTTCCGACGGAACGTGAACGCATCAAGGGAACTGTTGAGATGGCGCTGCGCGCGGAGCAGGCAGGCCTCGATGTGTTCGCCACCGGGGAACACCACATCCCGCCCTACATAACCTCATCGCCCACAACGCTTCTCAGCTATATCGCCGCCAAAACCAGCACCCTCCACCTGTCCACCTCGACCACCCTGATCACTACGAACGATCCCGTGAAGATCGCCGAGGACTACGCGATGCTCCAGCACCTGGCGGACGGTCGCCTCGACCTGATGCTGGGCCGCGGAAACAGCGGTCCTGTCTACGGGTGGTTTGGTAAGGAAACTCGCAAGGGTGTCGACCTGGCGATCGAAAACTATGCACTGCTGCGGCGGTTGTGGGAGGAGGACCTGGTGACCTGGGGTGGGAAGTACCGCACGCCGCTGCAGAACTTCACTTCTACCCCGCGCCCGCTCGACGGCGCCGCCCCCTTCGTCTGGCACGGCTCGGTGAAGACGCCCGAGATCGCCGAGCAGGCTGCCTACTATGGGGATGGCTTCTTCGCGAACCACATTTTCGGCCCGCCGCAGCGCACCGCCCGGATGATCGGCCTGTACCGCGAACGGTTCGAGCACTACGGGCACGGACCCGCGGACCAGGCCATCGTGGGCCTTGGGGCGCACGCGTTCATCCGGAAGAACTCCCAGGATGCCGTTCGTGACTTCCAGCCCTACTTCGACAATGCACCGATGTTCCCCGGCGGCTCGGCACTTGCGGACTACATGGCACAGACCCCCACTATCGCCGGCAGCCCCCAGCAGGTCATCGAAAAGACGTTGTCCTTCCGTGAGTATGCAGGGGACGTCCGGCGCATCCTGTTCGCCCTGGAAATTGGGGGAGTGCCCCTGGAAACCACGCTTGAACAGATCGACCTGCTCGGAGAGTACGTGGTCCCCGAACTCCGGAAGGAACTCGCCTCCGACGCTGCCTGAGCGCCTCCTGCAAAGGGAGCCGTGCGTTCCCCGTTCCGGGGCCGCCGGGAATAATCCGCACACCGAATCCGCTATACATGTGGCTGGCAACGTAAGTCGTCATTGACACACCTTGGCCCGAAGCCATCCCAGCCCCAGGCTTCGGAATATCTCCGGAACGTTATCCGCTACACATGTGGTCGGCAACCTAAAGGGAAGCCACCGCCCCCGATCCACCACCCCCAGCGGCCTCAGGGCCGCAAACCACGCAGCACCGACACCTATCGATTGGACAAACATCATGACGAACCTCTGGGACCCCATCTCCTTCGGCAACATCTCCCTGAACCACCGACTCGCGATGGCTCCGATGACCCGAAGCCGGGCCAATGAGGACGGCACGCCCGGACCGCTGACGGCTGAGTACTACACCCAGCGGGCCTCCCTGGGACTGCTGATCACCGAAGGTGTCCAGCCTTCGGATGACGGCCAGGGCTACTTGAACACCCCGGGCATTTACACCGACGCCCACGTGGAGGGCTGGCGCGAAGTGACCACCGCCGTGCATGAGGCCGGCGCCTCGATGTTTTTGCAGCTGATGCACGCAGGGCGCATGTCACACCCCGACAACACCCCCCACCACCGCACCGCGGTGGCCCCGTCGGCCATCGCTCCGGGCGTTCCGATGTTCACTCGGACCGGAGCGCAGGACATCCCCACGCCCAGGGAGCTGAGCGTTGAGGAAATTGCGGCCACAGTGCAGGACTTCCGCACCGCGGCCGCGGCCGCCATCCGTGCCGGGGCCGACGGCGTCGAGCTCCACGGCGCCAACGGGTACCTCCTGCAGCAGTTCTTCGCCCCCAACGCGAATGTGCGCACGGATCAGTACGGGGGATCGATCGAGAACCGCGCCCGCTTTGCCCTTGAGGTCGCCCGCGGCGTTGCTGAGGAGATTGGCGCCGAGCGCACCGGCATCCGCCTCTCCCCGGGCCTGACCCTTGGTGGACTGGATGAGGGCCCTGAGTCGGCCGATCTCTACCGTTACCTCGTCGGTGAACTGGCCAAGCTCGACCTGGCCTATGTGCACGTGCTGCACATCGGTGATGAGGACCTGCTGCGCGACATTCGGGCCGCCTTCCCCAATACGCTGCTGGTGCTGCGTGCCGGGCGGGCCCGTGAGGACGTGGCCGTTGACGTCGAGGCCGGGCTGGCCGACATTGCCCCGATTGCTTCGTGGGCCTTGGCTAATCCGGATGTCGTCGAGCGCCTTCGGACGGGTGCGGAGCTCAATGAGGGCAACCCGGCAACGTACTACGGTGGCGGTGCTGCCGGTTACACCGACTACCCCGTCCTGGAGACTGCCGGCAAGTAATCCGCGCAGCAGGCGACCTGGGCGCAATCGCGCCGAAGTAATCCACACCGAGGGGTGGAGGGGCTCAGTGCCCCTCCGCCCATCCGTGTGCTGCTAGCCGGGCTCCGGCGGTACGCACGTAGCGTCGGCAACGCTAAATCACACGCAAGGAAACCCATGAGCACCAGCACCAACCCCTCAGAACCACCAACGACATCAACCGCGCACTATCGCCCAACACCGCCGACCAAACATCAGCTGGCGTTGATGATCTGGCTGGCCGTCTTCCCCACGCTGACCATCCTTAACCTTGTCTTCGGTACCTGGCTGGGAATGCTTCCCCCCGTTCTGCGCACCTTCGTCCTGGCTACTGTCGCGGTTCCCATCGTGATTTATGGCATCATGCCTCACCTTCACCGCCTTCGCGGTCGGATCCTCGCGCGGAAGCATCGAAGGGCCTGATTGCGGCAATAGCACAGGCAACGCACGGCACATACGTGCTGGCGCCGGCCGCGCCGTGGGGGTGGAGGGACTCACCGCCCGTCCACCCCCACCGGAGGTGTCACAGGCCTCCTGCATCACGCCAGCGGGGGCGGAATGCTAGGGTTGACCCGCTTGGGCGCGGGAGGTCCGACCGGATGTGCCGCCCGTTCCACACCTCAGGAAACGAACCAAAGGCAGCAATCGTGAAATCCCCGAACGGATCTGTGGAGACCCAGTCCTCCATAGCGCGCGACTTTCCCGCAAGTTGGGCGATCTACAGCCTGGCCCGCTCACACCGCGCGCTGGCGGCTTCCATGCTTTCAGATCTTGGACTATTTCCCAGCCAGGAGTTAATCCTTATGCAGCTCTGGGACGAGGATGGCCAGTCCCAGAAGGCCCTTGGTCAGACCCAGCGCTTCGACCATTCCACGATCGCCAAGTCCGTGCGTCGTCTGGAAACCGCGGGCCTGGTCCGCCGGGAAAAATCCACAGTCGATGGCAGGGTCACCCTTGTCTTCCTCACCGACGTCGGCCATGCACTCAAGGACCGCACCCTGGCGACCTGGGAAGAGCTCGAACGCAGAACCGTGCAGCGCCTCACGGCCGAGGAGCAGGCGCAGCTCGTCGCCCTCGCGTGCAAGATCATCCCCAACCTCGAATAGCAGGTTCGGCGCTCCCGGCCCTTGACTGCGGTTAGCACGCTCCGGGCCCGTCGACGTCGATCGGGTGCCTTCACCGCATCAGCCCCTGCGGGCGGAATTCCTCTGCGCCTGCAGGGGCTGATGCGTGGGCGGGACCCGCAGATCGCTGATGCGCCGATGTCCCCCTTCGGCCGGGGCCGGTTCGGAACTACTGCCGGCACGGTGCAGCTAGGGGCACTGAACCTTTGCGCCATTGACCTCGACGGGTGCGCCCGAAGCCAGGCCCTGGCACTGTTCAGTCAGCTCGACGAAGTTCGGCACAAGTGACATGACGACGAAGGCACCGACCACCAGGATCGCCGTGCCGAGAAGCCCAACGATGATTCCGGCGACGGCCAATCCGTTGCCCGTGCCGCTCCTGCGGGCCTTCACCAGTGCGACGATGCTGAGGATAAGTCCGACCGGGCTGATGAGGAACGCGAGAACAAGGCCGGTGATGCTCAGGGTCCTGCTCCCGGAGGTGCGCTGGACGACCCCTCCTTCACCGGACGTCCGGTTGCCATTCTTTGTTTCGGTGTCCTGAAACTGATAATTCGACATATTTTCCTAACGGCCGAAGATGGCTTTGTTGATTGTGCGGCGATGGCATTTTTGAGCCGGCCGCTGATTCCTTTCCAGCCTAGCCTGCCGGAACTTCCGGGAACCGCCGAAAGGGTGAATATCGTCCTCAGGAAGTAGTAATGTCATCCAATGTGCTGAGGGTCGCGGGTGCGCCGCTCAGATGGGGTGACCGCTGCCGCTGCCGGACGATCACTGATCCGAGCGCCGAGAATAGGTGGGCGCATGCGCGAAAGGCAGGAGTTGCTCATTTATCCCGCCCATTGTTCCGGAAAATGCATTTCCGCCGGTTGGCCGGCAATGGCGATATGTTTCCCGATGAATTCCAAAGATGCGATTGCCGTGTTCAGCAGGAATCACATAGCTGGCTCTCCGGCGGTTATTGCGCCTTCCATGCAACTGCCGGGCCCCTTCTGCCGGTTCGTTCCTTCCGTCGGCCCCGCGGTCGGCTGCAGCAGGTGCGCGCCGGCGTCGGAGAGCGCCCCGACCATCTTCGTTCGCTTCCGTGGAATATGCTTGCCGGAAGCAGAATTGTCGGCGGCGACCGAGCAGGAAAGGTTCGAGATGTCATCCCGCGAAGCGAGCTCTACACCGGTGCCCAGCGACGAGGAGGTCATCGCCGAGTGGGGCCAGGTGATCCGGGGATTCTCCGTCACCAACAAGAAGCTCCACCTGGCGGTCGCCGCAGCGTTCAATCTTGACGAACCGGAGACCGAAACCATGCTCCGCCTTGGGGGCAACCCCCTTCATCGGGTGCCGATGACGGTGCTGGCCCGGGAGGCTGCGTTCAGCTCGGGAGGTTTCACCAAGGTTGCCGACCGGCTGGCGCGCCGCCAGCTCGTTCAGCGTTCACCGGGTGCGGATGACCGCCGGATCACCTATCTCGAGTTGACCCCTGCTGGCTGGGAGATGGCCGCCGGTCTCCAACGCCTGGTGGCCGACGTCGTGCGCTCCATCTACGTCGACATCCTGGGCGCCGAGCGGGCCGCTGTTGTAGCCTCGGCCATGCGCGACCTCCGGAAGGCCCACCGCGACGTCGCCTGACTGACGCCGCCTGACTGACGCCGCCTGACTGACGCCGCCTGACTGACGCCGCCTGACTGACGCCGCCTGACTGACGCCGCCTGATTGTCGGGAATCCAGGCGCCGGCCTTACCGCCTCACCTCATAGATGAGTTGGGCGAACTGCCCCTGTTGGGTCGCTTCGCGCAGCACCAGGGCGTCGGGATTGACCCGTCGGGGAAACAGGGGGGCGCCGCCGGTCAAAGCCGCCGGGGCGACCGAAATCTGGATCTCGTCGAGATGTCCGCTGTCGAGGAATTGCCCGGCGAGGTCGCCGCCGCCGACAATCCAGATGTCCCGGTCGCCGGCTGCCTCGGTCAAGCGCTCAAATACCGTGTCCACCGCCCCGCTGACGAAGCGGACGTCCGCTCCCTCCGGGACTGGCAGGGTCCGGGAGGTGAAGACAAAGGTGGGTCGGGGTCCAAAATAGGTCGGCCACTTCTCGGGCGCCTCCAGCAGATTCTCCTCCCGGAGAACCCACTCGTAGGTTGTCGAGCCCTGGACCAGCACGCCGATCCCGGAGAGGAACCGTTCATGGCCGGCCGGGTCGGGGGCTTCGGCGGCGAAGAGCCAGTCAAGCGAGTTGGACTCATCGGCGATGAACCCGTTGAACGAGGTGGCGGTGTTGTAAATGACGCGCGGCATGACAGCAGGGTAGTTGCTTTGCCCGGGCAGGGCACCCTTCCCGGTCCGGTCGGTGCCGCAGGTCCGGCCGATCCTGCCCCGAACGCGCCGGACCGCTGGCGACTCAGGGCGCCCCGGTCGCCCTTTCGACAGGGTTCTCCTGCACGTAACGGTAGTACTCGCGCAGCGTGAGCTGCTGGGCCGCTTCCTCGTCAATGACCAGGGTTGCCCGGGGATGAAGCTGCAGCACCGACGCCGGACACATGCTCGACACCGGTCCCTCGACCGCCCGTGCGATCGCCTCCGCCTTGGCCGCCCCCTGTGCCACGAGAAGCACCTCCCGTGCCTCGAGGATGGTGCCCAGCCCCTGCGTTACGCAGTGGCGCGGCACCTGGTATTCGTCGGTGAAGAACCGCGAATTATCGACCCGGGTCGCGGACATCAGCGTCTTGACGCGGGTCCGGGAGGCAAGGGAGGAGGTCGGCTCGTTGAAGCCGATGTGCCCGTTGCGTCCGATCCCAAGGATCTGCAGGTCGATGCCACCGGCGGCGGCGATGGCGGCCTCGAATTCGGCACATGCCGCCTGCAGGTCCGGCGCGTTGCCCTGCGGCACGTGGACCTTCGCCGGGTCGAGCCTGAGCCGGTCGGTGACCTCCCGGCGGATCACCGAGGCGTAGCTTTCAGGGTGGCCCGGAGGCAGCCCGACGTACTCATCGAGCGCGAAGGCGTTGAGGGAACCGAGCGCGGGTGTCCACCTGCGCTCAAGTTCCTTGTAGAGGGACAGCGGGGAGGACCCGGTGGCCACCCCCAAGGTGCGGAGCGTGCCGGCGGCTGACCGCTTGAGGATTCGGTCGCTGGCGTACCCGCCGATATCGGCGGCGTTCGCGAGGATGACGATGTGCATGGGGAGCCAATCGTTACGGCGGATTCGGGAGTCGGTCAGAGCGGGGCGGGTGGGGCGACGATCACCTTCGTGCCGCCGGCTTCGAACGCTTTTTTCTGGGCGGCGGTGATACCGCTGTCGGTGATGAGGTTGTTGAAGACAAAACCGGTCATGGTCGCGAAGCTCCGCATCCCGATTTTCGATGAGTCCGCGACGATGTAGGTCTCGGAGGCGCGGCGGGCCATCAGGGCGTTGACCGCCGCTTCGCCCTCGTCGTTGACGGTGGGGCCGACCTCGGGATCGAGGCCATTCACCCCGACGAAGGCGATGTCGAGCGCGACGCGCTGCAGGATCACGTCGGTGTAGGGCCCCACCAGCTCGTAGGAGCGTGGGTTCACCACCCCACCGGTAACCATGATGCGGATATTCGGCCGAACCACAAGCTGCACTGCGATATTGATGGCGTTCGTGACCACGGTGAGGGTCGGTTTGTTCGAGGGTTCGAGCAGGTCGGGCCGCATGCCCAGGGCCTGGGCGATGGCCGTGCTTGTGGTGCCACCGCAGAGCCCGATCACCGCGCCCTTGGGGACCAGGGCGCTGGCGGCCTGGGCGATGGCCTGCTTCTGCGCTGTGTGGTCGTCGCGGTTGTACCGGGTGGGAAGGTCGTAGGCGACCGACTCCATGGTGGCCCCGCCGCGGGTCCGGGTGAGCAGGCGCTGGGTGGCCAGGCTGTCGAGGTCCCTCCGGGCCGTCGCGGGGGAAACCTTCAGCTCCCGGACGATATCTTCGACCTGCACGTGGCCGTCGGCGGCGAGCAGGTCCAGGATGGCGTTGAGCCGCTCGGTCTTTTCCATCGCTCAGCTCCCACCCTCTGAAAGGGCGAGCAGCCGCAGGAGGCGCGCCGCCTCGGGGGCCAGGGCCCGCCGTCCGGCACCCAGGTAGCGCCGTGAGTCCACAAGGTTCGGCTGCTCCTCGAGTACACCGCGCACCGCCCGGGTGAAGAAGCCGTTCAGGTGGGTCGAGACGTTGATCTTCGTCATCCCGGCCCGGACCGCCGCGACGAGCGTGTCATCCGGAACCCCCGAGGAGCCGTGAAGCACGAGCGGAACCTCAAGCACCGCGCGCAGTTCCCGCACGAGGCCGACATCGAGGGACGCGGTCCGCTCGGTCATGGCGTGCGAAGATCCCACGGCGACGGCGAGGGCATCGACCCCTGTCGCCTCGACGAAGCTGCGCGCCTCGCCCGGATCGGTGCGGACCCCGGGGGCGTGGGCTCCGTCCTTGCCGCCGATGCGTCCCAGCTCCGCCTCCACCAGCACGCCGGCGTCGCGGGCCCGCCCTGCCACCCGGGCCGTGGATCGAACATTTTCGGCGTAGGGAAGGGTTGAGCCGTCGTACATCACCGATCCGAAGCCCAGCTCGATGGCCTCGTCGACGAGCCGTTCGTCCTCGGCGTGGTCGAGGTGAAGTGCCACCGGCACATGGGCGCCTGCCGCGACGGCACGGCAGGCGAGGGCGAGGGGCGCGAGCGCACCGTGGTAGGCCGAGCAGTTCTGGGAGATCTGGAGGATCACCGGGAGCCCGGAGGATTCGGCGCCTTCAACGATTGCCTCTGCCGTCTCGAGGTGCAGCACGTTGAACCCACCGATTCCGGTTCCCGCGGCGAATGCCGCAGTGAGAAGGTCGCGCGTCGGAGTCAGTCCCATGGCGTGTCCTTCCGGCCGGCCGGGGTGCCCGGCGTGCCGACGCCCCCGGTGCGCCGGGTGACCACGAGGGTTTCCGCCAGCCGGCGGTGGTCCTCATGGATTTCACCGGCCGCGGGCATGAGCACGGCGGCCGCCGACCATGCGGTGGCGGTGCGCAGGAGCTCCTCGGTGTCCCGGTGGCCGGAGACGAGAAGTGCGGCGAGTGCGGCCACCGCGGCGTCACCGGCACCGGTTGCATTGCCACGCAGCGGCCGGGGGAGGGTGGCATGAAGGTGGCCGTCGGGGTCCTCGGCCGTGACGGCGAGCATCCCGTCCTCCCCGCAGCTGACGAAGACGCGGCGTGCTCCGAGGCCGATCAGGAGCCGCGCGCCCTCGACCGGGTCCCGGGTGCCTGTCGCTTCACTCAGTTCGGCGGCGTTCGGCTTGAGGGCATCAGCCCCGGCTTCGGCGGCACGCAGCAGCGCGGGCCCCGAGGCGTCGATGATCACCGGAATCCCTGTCCGCCCCGCGCGCCGCACGAGTCCGGCGTAGAACTCATCGGGAGCTCCGGGCGGCAGGCTGCCCGAGCCGACGACGCAGCCGGCGCCCGGGACGGCAGCGTCGATCTGCGCCTGGAGCGCCGCCCATTCGGCGCCGTCGAGAGGCGGGCCCGTCTCGTTGAACAGGGTGGTGTCACCGGCTGCGGAATCGTGGAAGGCGAGGCTCCGCCGGGTGGGCGCTGCGATGGGGACGAGGGCCGCCGGGATGCCGCTGGCGGCGAGATCGGTGCGGTACTGCCCGCCGGCGGGCCCGCCGACGGGGGCAAGGGCAAGCACCGGGACGTCCTGCTGGTGGAGGACCCGGGCGACGTTGAGGCCCTTGCCTCCGGCCCGCACGAAAGGGGTCCCCACCCGGTGGGTGGCACCGGGGACGAGTCCGGCCACCGTGTAGGTTTCGTCCAGTGCCGGGTTCGGCGTCACGGTGAGCACCCGTCCGGCGGGAGGGGCTTCCGTCACGGCCCGGCCACCAGGTCCCGGGCCCGGAGGCCTGCCCCGATCAGCCCGGCATCCTGGCCGAGCACCGAGGTGGTGAGGTGCGGAACTCGGTGGAATGACAGGCCGGACTTCACCCGTTCGCGCAGCGGATCCAGGAGCGCAGGGCCGGCCTGGGCGAGCCCGCCGCCGAGGATTACTGCCTCAGTGCCAAGGACCGCCGAGAGCTGGCAGATGCTGAACGCCAGGGCGTCGACGGCGTCATCCCAGACCTGGACGGCGTGCGGGTCGCCGCGGCGGGCCGCCTCGAGGACGCCCTTCGCCCCGGACACCGGCGAACCGGAGAGTTCGCTGTACCGACGGGTGATCGCTCCGGCGGATCCAACGGTCTCGAGGCAGCCGGCAGCACCACAGGGGCAGGCGAATCCGCCGGGCACGGCCGCGTGACCGATCTCGCCGGCGTACCCGCCGGCGCGCACCCGGCGGCCGTCGCAGAAGACCGCCGCGGCGATGCCCGTGCCGATGACCATCATGACGACGTCGCGCAGCCCGCGCCCGGCGCCGGCCCGCATCTCTGCCTCTCCCGCGATACTGACGTCGTGCCCGAAGGCCACGGGCAGGCCGGTGGCACGGGTGATGTTCTCGGTGAAGGCATAGTCCCGCCAGCCGAGGTTGGCCGACATGATGCCGATGCCGGCGTCCTCATCAACGAGCCCTGGCACCACGAAGCCGATGGATTCGATGGAACAGTCCGGGAACCGTGCCCGGTACTCCCCGGTCAGGGCGGCGACCTTCGCCACGATGGCGTCACCGGGATGCCGCTCGTCGCGGGGGGTGGGGATTCGGACCAGGGCGTGGAGGTCTCCGGCGTCGTCTAGCAGGGCGGCCTTCATGTCGGTGCCGCCCACGTCGAAGGCCAGGACGCCGCGGGCGGGCGGGGGCTTGCCGGTGCTGCTGCGCACCTCCGGTTCGGGTGTGGGCTCCACCACGACGCTCACGGGGATTCGGCCCCGAGAATGACGGAGCGGGACAGGTGCCGGGGAACATCGGGGTCGAGGCCGCGGGCGAGGGCCCGCTCCAGGGTCAGTTTGTGCACCCGGACCAGGCCGGCCAGCGGATGGAGGTCCGGGGCGGCAAAGAACGCTCCGGTTGCCTCGACCTCCGTCGCCAGCCCGTCCGGGGACGGGCCGAACAGCCAGGTGACGCGGCCGGGGGCGGCGATGGCGATGGGGCCATGCCGGTACTCCATGGCGGGATAGGACTCGGTCCATCCCTGCACGGCCTCCCGCATCTTTAGGGCCGCCTCGTGCGCGAGGCCCACGGTCCAGCCCGTGCCGAGGAAACTGAACTGTTCGGCGTCGAGCAGGTCCTGGGCAACCGGCTCCTCAAGGGCCCGCCGCGCATCGGCGACTGCGCCGGTCAGGTCGTGCCCGAGGGTGGCCAGCAGGTAGGCAAGGGCGGTGGTGGCGAAGCGCGTCTGCACCACCGAGGACTCGTCGGCGTAGGGAAGGGCGACGACGGCGTCCGCCAGTCCGGCGGCGGGGGAGGTGGGGTCGCCGAGGATCACCAGGGTGGGAACCCGGCCCTTCAGTTGCGTCAGCAGGGTCAGGATCTCGCTGGTCGTGCCGGAGCGGGTGATGGCAACGACCGCGTCGTAGGCCCGGGTCTCCAGTACCGAGGCTTCCGATGCAGCGAAGGCATCGGTTTCACCCCGGCCCGCGGTTTCGCGGGCGGCGGCGTAGGACTGCGCCATGAACCAGGACGTCCCGCAGCCCACGACGGCGACGCGCGCGCCGTCGGCCGGAATCGGCGACTGTTCCGTCCCGGCCTGAGCGATGGCGCGCTCCCACACCTCGGGCTGGGAGTACAGCTCGGCGGACATGTGCCGACCGGGCAGGGCAGCCGGAGGCGTGGACGGGTCGGCGGGCTGTGCCATGGGTGGCTCCTTCGGGCGGTGGCGCCCGGTGCGGGAAACGGTGGGGGTGCGTGCTCCCATGATGGCTCGTGATCGATCCAGATGTCCAGTGCTCAACCTCGATCAGTGGCGGGACTCCCCCTCGGCGGCGGCCGGGGACGGGTCGAGCGCCGGAACCGACCCTTCGATCCGCCGTTACCCGCTGTCCGGGCCCGGCGAGTTTCCCTTGACGTGAGACGCACATCACGTCATTATTTTGGAATTAGGTGATTCCTTGTGATTGGGGAGCGCCTTCAGGTATCACAAAACACCACTTTGCAACCTCGAGCCGCGCTTCTGGCCGTCCAGCCCGTCGGGATCAGGACACCCCCTCGGTGCTCTCACTCGAAACATCACCTGAAAGAGGATTTCATGAAGAACAGACTGCGTAGCGGCCTGGTGGCAGCTGTTGCCGCCGGGACCCTGATGGTCACCTCCTGCGGATTCGGCGGAGGCGGCTCCGAGGGCGGGGGCGAGGGTGGAGACACCACCCTCAACATGCTCGTACCGAGCTATTCCGACGGCACGAAGGCGCTGTGGGAGGGCGTGGTCGAGGAGTTCGAGGCTGCCAATGACGGCATCACCGTGGACCTCCAGATCGAATCCTGGGAGAACCTCGAGTCGGTCCTGCAGACCAAGATCCAGGCCGGCGAGGCCCCGGATATCTACAACGGCGGTGCCTTCTCCGCCTTTGCAGCAGAGGGACTGCTGTACCCGGCCGAGGACATCGCCTCGGAGGACGTCATCAGCGACTTCCAGGAGTCCTTCGCCGAGAATGAGTCGTTCGAAGGCACCCAGTACGGCCTTCCACTGATCGCCTCGGCCCGTGCCCTGTTCTACAACAAGGACCTGATGGAGGAGGCCGGCGTCGCCGAGCCGCCGAAGACCTGGGACGAACTCTACGACGCGGCCAAGAAGATCACCGACACCGGTACTCCCGGGTACGGCATGCCGCTGGGCTCGGAGGAGGCCCAGGGTGAAAGCCTCATCTGGTTCGCGGGCAACGGCGGCGGCTTCGGCGACGAATCCGAGATCACCGTGAACACCCCGGAAAACATCGAAGCGGCCGAGTTCATGAAGAAGATGATCACCGACGGAGTCACCCAGCCCGACCCCGGAGCTACCCAGCGCACTCCGATGATCAACGTCTTTGCCCAGGGCCAGATCGGTATGGTCTACGCCCTCCCGCAGACCGTCGGCCAGATCGAGAAGGAGAACCCGGACCTCAACTACGGGGTGGCCAACGTGCCCACCAAGAGCGGTGAGCCCGCCACCCTCGGTGTCGCTGACCGCCTGATGGCCTTCAAGAACGACGACAACAAGCAGGAGGCCATCACCGAGTTCATGAACTTCTTCTTTGAAAGCGACACCTACGTGAACTGGGTGGAGACCGAAGGCTTCCTTCCCACCACCAAGAGCGGCGCCGAGGCCATGGCCTCCAACGAGGACCTCAAGCCCTTCCTGGAGATGCTCCCCGACGCCAAGTTCTACCCCACGTCCAACCCGGCGTGGAACGCGACCGACGGCGCCTTCAAGTCGCTCATGGGCCAGCTTGAGGACCAGGACGCCAAGACGGTGCTCGACCAGATCCAGGCCAAGGCCGACGCCGCCTGATTCCGTGCGGTCCGTCACCGGAGCGCATCTCTAGTCCGCCAGCAGGGGAGCCGGCCCATTCGGCCGGCTCCCTCGCGTTCCCCAAGGAACGAACCGCACATGAGCACATTTTCAGCCCCGATCACCCGGGGGCGGAGGCCCGGCGGCCTCCAGAACCGGGACAGCCTGTGGGCGGCCCTGCCCTGGGTCGGTCCCGTCCTGCTCCTCATCTTCGGGGTGGTCCTCTTCCCCGCCGGCTACATGATCTACAACTCCACCCGCAGGATCAGCCAGGCCGGAACCAATGTCGAAGGCGTCGGGTTCGACAACTTCGCTTCAGTCTTCGCCGATCCCAACCTGCCGCGCATCCTGGTGAACACCCTGGTCTGGGTGGTCGTTGTGGTCTCGGTGACGGTCGTGCTGTCGCTGGCGCTGGCGAACTTCCTCAACAAACCCTTCCCCGGCCGCACCCTGGTGCGCATGGCCGTCGTCGTCCCGTGGGCGGCCAGCGTCGTCATGACGACGACCGTCTTCTACTATGGCCTGGACCGTGACTACGGCATCATGAACGCCTTCCTCGTCGACATCGGCGTCCTCGATTCCAGCTATGGCTTCACCAAGAACGTGGCGACGGCGCTCGGCGCCGCGATCGTCGTCGCGGTGTTCGTCTCGATCCCCTTCACCACCTACACGATCCTCGCTGGCCTTCAGGCCGTTCCCGGTGACGCCCTCGAAGCGGCCAAGGTGGATGGCGCCGGCCCGGTCCGCACCTACTTCAGCGTGGTGCTGCCGCAGCTGCGCGGGGCGCTCGCGGTGGCCGTGCTGATCAATGTCATCAACGTCTTCAACAACCTGCCTATCCTGCGCATCATGACCGGGTCGATTCCCGGCTACAGCGCCGACACCCTGATGACCTACATCTTCAAGGTGCTCCAGTTCGACCGGCGCCTCGATATCGCCAGCGCCCTGAGCGTGGTCAATTTCGCCGTCGTCGTTCTGATCGTCGCGGTGTACGTGAAGCTCGTTAAGCCCATGAAGGAGACCTGAGGTGTCAGTCAGTACCCCGGTCGAGGCCGTTCCGGCCCCTCCCCAGCAGGTCCGCGTCCGCAGGTACGGCCCCGACGGAATCAGCGGACGGCGGCTCGGACTGCGCGTTGCGGTCGGCGTCATCATCGCGTTGGTTTTCCTGACGCCGTACCTGATCATGCTCGTCGGGTCGCTCAAGACGCGTCCTGAAATTCTCGGGGTGCCGCCGCGGTACTTCCCGCAGGACGGACTCCAGCTGGGCAACTACGTCTCGATGTGGTCAACCCCGGAGACCCCGCTGCCCTACAACCTCATCTCGACGCTGATCATCTCGATCTTTGCGACGTTACTCGTGCTCCTGGTCGCCACGCCCGCGGCGTACTACACGGCGCGTTTCCGCTTCCCGGGAAAGCTCGCCTTCCTGTTCCTGGTGATCGTGACCCAGATGCTGCAGCCGGCCGTCCTGACTGCGGGGCTGTTCCGCCAGATGCTGGTCCTCGACATCAACGACACGTGGCTGGCGATGATCCTGATCAACGCAGCCTTCAACCTTTCGTTCGCGCTGTGGATCATGCACAGCTTCTTTGCCGGCATCCCCAAGGAGATCGACGAGGCAGCCCAGCTCGACGGCGCCGGCCGGCTCATGGTCCTGTTCCGGGTCAACCTTCCCCTCGTCTGGCCCGGCATTGTCACGGCGATCATCTTTACCTTCGTCTCCTCCTGGAACGAGTTCGCAGCCTCCCTGGTGATCATGTCCACGGCCGAAAACCAGCCGTTGTCGGTGGCGCTGACCAAGTTCATCGGTCAGTACGCAACGAGCTGGCAGTACGTGTTCGGCATCTCGGTCGTGGCGATCATTCCCGTGATCATCCTTTTCGCCCTGATCGAAAAGAGGCTGATCGGTGGGCTGACTGCGGGAGCCGTCAAGTAACTGGGCCGAAGCATCGAGGACGCTTCCAGTTTTTCGTTGTGAAGCGCCTCCTGCGGTGCTATCCCTAGAAGATGTCCGCAGCGGAGCGTTTCGAAGGAGAAGCGATGACAACGAGTCCCGACGCAGAGGAACGCGAGCTCAGCGACTGGAGCCGCACCCTGACCCAGGCGCTGCAGATCCTCGACCTCGAGGTGGACTCCGCCAAAATCCGTGAGGTGGCTGATCGGTCTTCGGCCGCGGTCTCGCCGAACGCGGGAGCCATCAGCGCCTTCCTCGTGGGGTATGCGGCCGGCACCGTCAACACCAAGGGTCGTAAGGGCGCAGACGAGGCAGTGCAGAAGGCCGCCTCCACCGTGCTGCGGGTGCTTTCCACGGGCGACGAGCGCGAAGAAAAAGGCTGGACCGGCACCGCGCAGTAACCACCGCCGCGAGTGTGCAGTACACCACCGAAAGCCCGTGGCTGTCTCAGGTTGTTAGCGCAACACCGGTGATCAGTTCGTTGAGTTTGTCATAGGGTTTGCGCCAGTGGAGGGTTTGTCGGGGGCGGATGTTGAGTAGCGTTTGGACGTCGGCGAGTTCAGCATC